>NZ_VCCF02000001.1:3761222-4068379 GCF_005938045.2 Pseudomonas sp. KBS0710
CCTGTACCCGCAACACTTCAAAGTCGTGGGCAACCCGCAGGTCGCGCGTTCACTGGGGATCGAACAGGTGGACGAAGCCGCCGTCGCCGCCCGTTTGGCCGAAGGAGAAAAACGCCCATGACCTTGCGCCGTCGTTGGGACATCAACACCCGCACCCAGCTCATCACCCTGGGCCCGGCGCTGTTGCTGACCTTGCTGTTGATCAGCTTCTTTACCTTCGTGCGTATCCAGGACTTGCGCCAGGAACTGGACCACACCGGCCAGTTGATCGCCAACCAACTGGCCCCGGCCACCGAATACGGGGTGATTTCCGGTAACAACGACGTGCTCGAAAGCCTGTTGCGTGCCACGCTGGCCACCCCGCATGTGCGCTTTCTGGAGATTCAGGACAGCACCGAGAACATCCTGGTGTACGTCGAGCAACCGTCGGAGAAACACGACCGTTCGCTGTCGGTGAAAGTGTTCCAGGCGCCCATTCGCTTGCAGCATATCCAGCTGGGCAATGACTTTTTCCAGGACAACCTCAACGAACCCAAGGCGGCGCGTGCCGATTACCTGGGCCGGGTGATCGTCGGCATGTCCAACGACGCCTTCAGCCAGCGCCAGCAGGAGATTCTGTTCAAGGCCGGGATCCTTGCGCTGTTCGCCCTGCTGTTTACCTTCCTGCTCGCACGGCGCCTGGCCGCGAGCCTGTCGCAACCGATCAGCGCCATGGGCCACGCGGTAAAAGCCATCCAGCAAGGCGACTACAAGACGCCGCTGCCGATTGTCGATGACTCGGAGCTGGGCGACTTGTCGCGGCATATCAACAACCTCGCCGAAGGCCTTAACCAGGCCAGCCGCGAACAACACCAGGCCATGGCCCAGTTGATCCAGACCCGCGAAGAAGCCGAACGGGCCAACAATGCCAAGTCGGACTTCCTGGCAATGATGAGCCACGAGCTGCGCACGCCCATGAACGGCGTGCTGGGCATGCTGCAACTGCTGGAAACCACCGAGATGACCGAGGAGCAGACCGAGTATGCGGCGCTGGCTTCGGAGTCCACCGAGCACCTGCTTAAAGTCATCAACGACATCCTCGACTTCTCCCGCATCGAACGCGCCGCGCTGGAGCTGGAACATATCCCCTTCAACCTCGCGGACTTGATCAGCAGTTGCGCCCAAGCCTTCCAGCACAGCGCCCAACAGCGCGGGTTGAGCCTGGAAGTGCCGATTCCGCTGGGCATGGACGCCCTGCGCGTGCAGGGTGACCCGACCCGTATCCGCCAAATCCTGGTGAACCTGATCGGTAACGCGCTCAAGTTCACCGAGCAAGGCAGCGTCACTGTCGAGCCGCATTGGCAAACCCTCGACCATGAACTGGTGTGGTTCACCTGCACGGTGCGCGACAGCGGCATCGGGATTTCCGCCGAACGCCTGGAGCTGATGTTCGATGCGTTCCAGCAGGCGGACAGTTCCATTTCAAGACGTTACGGCGGCACCGGCCTGGGCCTGCCCATTGCCCGCACGCTGGCCGAACGTATGGGCGGCACGCTGCGCGCGCAGAGCCAGGAAGGTCGTGGTTCGGTGTTTACCCTGGAAATCCCACTGGCCATCGACCAGCACAGCGTGCCTGCAATCGCCCTTAACGCCGAGGGCAAGGCCAGCGCGGGTGATGGCCGCCATGTGTTGCTGGTGGAGGACAACCCGGTCAACCGCACCGTGGTCGAAGCCATGTTGCGCAGCCTGGGGTTTGAAGTGAGCCTGGCCACCGATGGCGCCGAGGCGATCCGCAGCGCAGAGAGCCTGATTTTTACCGCGATCCTGATGGATTGCCGTCTGCCGTTGATCGACGGCTACGAAGCCACTCGCCAGATTCGCCAACTGCCCGGCTGCGCCGACCTGCCGATCATCGCGCTGACGGCCAACGCGTTGCAGGGTGATCGCGAAGCCTGTCTGGCAGCCGGAATGAACGATTACCTGGCTAAGCCGTTCAAACGCACGGATTTGCAGCAAATACTGCAGCGCTGGGTGCAATAGCGCCACGCCATCAACCAACTGCGACTGGCGTGAAAGACGAAAGTGCGGCAGTCTTAGGCACCCAAACGGGCCGATAGACAGGCTCGGTTTAAAATTTCAGTGAACAAGTGTACATTGAGTGCCTTGACGCTGTGACTTTCACTACAACGCAATAGTCTATGTGTAGGCTGCCGGTATGAGGCATGAACGCTTCATTCGGTTCGGGAAGATTTACCCTGCCCTGCCGCATGGGATTATTGAGGAGCTCGCATGACCAAACAAAACGCCTTTACTCGGGAAGACCTGCTGCGCTGCAGTCGCGGTGAGCTGTTCGGCCCAGGTAACGCGCAACTGCCCGCCCCGAATATGCTGATGGTGGATCGCATCACCCATATCAGCGAAGAAGGTGGCAAGTACGGCAAAGGTGAATTGGTCGCCGAGCTGGATATCACCCCTGATCTGTGGTTCTTCGCCTGCCATTTCGAAGGCGACCCTGTGATGCCGGGCTGCCTGGGCCTTGATGCCATGTGGCAACTGGTCGGTTTCTACCTGGGCTGGCAAGGCCTTCCAGGTCGCGGCCGTGCCCTGGGTTCGGGCGAAGTGAAGTTCTTTGGCCAGGTCCTGCCGACCGCCAAGAAAGTCACCTACAACATTCAAATCAAGCGCGTCCTCAAGGGCAAGCTGAACCTCGCTATCGCCGACGGTTCGGTGACTGTCGACGGTCGCGAGATCTATACTGCCGAAGGCCTTCGGGTCGGCGTATTCACTTCCACTGACAACTTTTAAGGGTTATCCGCATGCGCCGCGTCGTTATCACTGGTCTGGGCATCGTTTCTTGCCTGGGCAATGACAAAGAGACCGTCACCGCTAACCTGCGTGCAAGTCGCCCTGGCATCCGCTTCAACCCGGAATATGCCGAAATGGGTCTGCGTAGCCAGGTTTCCGGCTCCATCGACCTGCCCCTCGAAAAACTGATTGATCGCAAGATCTATCGCTTCGTCGGCCACGCTGCCGCCTACGCCTACCTGGCCATGAAAGACGCCATCGCCGACTCCGGCTTGAGCGAAGACCAGGTTTCGAACGTACGCACCGGCCTGATCGCCGGCTCCGGCGGCGCATCGACCCTCAACCAGATGGAAGCGCTGGACATCCTGCGCACAAAAGGCGTGAAGCAGGTTGGCCCGTACCGTGTAACACGGACCATGGGCAGCACTGTTTCGGCCTGCCTGGCCACGCCGTTTGCAATCAAGGGCGTGAACTACTCGATCTCCTCCGCCTGCGCCACCAGTGCTCATTGCATCGGTACTGCGGTCGAGCAGATCCAGTTGGGTAAGCAGGACATCGTCTTCGCCGGCGGCGGCGAAGAAGAACATTGGAGCCAGTCGTTCCTGTTCGACGCCATGGGCGCGCTGTCCACCAAGTACAACGAAACCCCGGAAAAGGCCTCCCGCGCCTACGACGCCAAGCGTGACGGTTTCGTCATCGCCGGCGGTGGCGGCATGGTGGTGGTCGAGGAGCTGGAACATGCTCTGGCCCGTGGTGCAAAAATCTACGCGGAAATCGTCGGCTACGGCGCTACTTCCGACGGCTACGACATGGTTGCGCCAAGCGGCGAAGGCGCCATCCGTTGCATGCAGATGGCCATGTCCACCGTGGACACCCCAATCGACTACCTGAACACCCACGGCACTTCGACTCCGGTCGGCGATGCCAAGGAAATGGAAGGTGTGCGTGCGGTATTCGGTGACAAGGCTCCCGCCATCAGCTCCACCAAGAGCCTGTCGGGTCACTCCCTGGGCGCCGCCGGCGTTCATGAGGCGATCTACTGCCTGCTGATGATGGAAGGCAACTTCATGGCCGGCTCGGCCAACATCGACGAGATCGACCCGGTCGTCGCCGATATGCCGATCCTGACCAAGACCGTTGAAAACGCAAAAATCGACACCGTGATGAGCAACAGCTTCGGCTTCGGTGGCACCAACGCCACTCTGGTACTGAAACGCTGGCAGGGCAAGTAAGCCCCGCAGGTTGATCACCTGAAAAAGCCCCGACTGGTTCGGGGCTTTTTTGTGGGCAATGGAATGAGACCGAGTCGCCTGCTTCGCGAGCAAGTCGGTCTCACGCCCTACACCGAAAACCGCGCCACCATGGTATTCAGGTCCACCGCCAACCGCGACAACTCCTGGCTCGCCGCACTGGTCTGGTTAGCGCCCGTCGACGTCTGATGCGCCAGGTCGCGAATATTCATCAAGTTGCGATCCACCTCCCGCGCCACCGCCGCCTGCTGCTCCGAGGCACTGGCGATCACCAGGTTGCGCTCGTTGATCAAGGTAAAGGCCGACGCAATCTCCTCCAACGCCGTGCCCGCCGACTTGGCAATCTCCAGCGTAGAGCGCGCGCGCGTATTGCTCTGCTGCATTGAACTGACGGCCTGATCCGTGCCCTGCTGAATCCCGCTGATCATCGTCTCGATTTCCTGGGTCGACTGCTGTGTGCGATGGGCCAAGGCCCGCACCTCATCGGCCACCACCGCAAAGCCACGCCCCGCATCCCCAGCCCGCGCCGCCTCAATCGCGGCATTCAGCGCCAGCAAGTTAGTCTGCTCGGCAATCGAGCGAATCACATCCAACACCTTGCTGATGCCATAAACCTTCTGCGCCAAGTCCTCCACCTGGGTCGCGTTGGAGGTGACGTCATCGGCCAGCGCTTCAATCGACACCACGGTTTGATGCACCTGCTCGCGCCCATGCTGGGCAATGCGGTCAGACTCGCGGGACGCCTGGGATGTGGCCACCGCATTGCTCGCCACCTCCTCCACCGCTGCGGTCATCTGGTTGACCGCCGTGGCGGCCTGTTCGATTTCCTGGTTCTGCTGGTGCAAGCCACGGGTCGCGTCTTCAGTCACACAACTGAGTTCTTCAGAAGCCGAGGCTAATTGGTTCGAAGACTCGGCAATCCGTCGGATGGTGTCGCGCAGGTTCTCCTGCATGCCCTTGAGCGCCTGCTGCAAGCGCGCGGGCTCATCGTTGCCGGTGACGTTGATCTCACCGGTGAGGTCGCCGCCCGCCACACCCTGGGCGACTTTCAGCGACTGCGCCAGCGGCAGCACGATGCTGCGGGTCAGCCAGACCGCCAGGCCAATGGTGATCAATGCCGTGAGCACGATCATGCCGACCACCCACGTGCGCGATTGCGTGAACACGCTCTGCGCCAGGTTCGCGGCCTGGTTGGCACTGGCCTTGTTCAAAGCCACCAGGTCGTGCAAGGTCGCGGCCATCTCATCGGCCAGTTGATTCATCTCACCGTTGACGATCCTGATCGCGTCCTCCAACTGGTTGGCCCTGGAAAACCCCATCACCTGCTCCTGGCGTTGCAGGTATTGCTGTTCCTGGTTCTTGAAGCGATCAAACAGTGCACGCTCTTCGGGCAGCACGATCAGCCCTTCGTAGAGCGTCTGCGCCCGGTGCAGGCCATTTTTCAGGTCGGTGAGCTTCTGTTCGTTTTGCGTCAGCGCCTGCGGGTCGCGATTGACCAGCAGGCGCAAAGTGAGGGCGCGCACCCGCAGCAGGTCCTGGCTCATCTCCCCCACCGCCATCACGCTGGGCAGCCAGTTGTTCTCCACCTGATCGGACTGCTGACGCATATTGGCCATCTGCAACAGCGCGAAGCCGCCCAGGGCAAACACCATCAACGCCAACACGCCAAAGCCTAAGCCCGCGCGCGGGGCGATATTCAAACTACGGATACTCATGCCAGGATTCCTTCCTAATGCGCTGCATCCACCTGCAGCAGGTCTCCTCAAAGGTATCGGCCCTTTGCTCAGTTTGCGTAAGACGAAAACGCGATATCAAGGCGCATTGCAATCGCGCGAGCAGCCATTGGAAAAAACGCGGAACACTGAAGTGCCAGCATGCTCTATAACTGCATGACCTTTTCCTGCCCTTGTGAGGTTTGCCATGCCTGTTACCGTCAATACCCTGAACCACGATAACTTCCGCCATAGCGTGAACATCAACAATCACGAACTGTTCACCGACCTGCCCAAGAGCCTGGGCGGTGACGACTCGGCGCCCTCGCCCCACGACTATTTCGACGCCGCCCTGGCCTCGTGCAAGGCGCTGACCGTCAAGCTCTACGCGCAGAAAAAAGACATTCCGCTCACCGGCGTCACCGTGGAAGTCACCCACGACAGCGCCGAAGAGCAAAAAGGCAAATACAAGCTCAACGTCAAGCTGACGCTCAAGGGCGTACTCACCGACGCACAGCGCGATGAGCTGCATCGCGTCGCCGATAAGTGCCCGGTACACAAGCTGATGACCACTGCTGAAGTCACCATAGAGACAAAACTGGCCGAAGGCGCTTTCAGCCAATAGCGCCAAGCGCCCATCGAGCGGGTTATGCTCAGTAGTACTTAACCCGCTCAGACAGGGACGCCCCATGACTACCCTTACCGTGATCCGTCCGCGCGCCGAAGACGTCGAAGGCCAGCCGATCCTGCGACCACTGCCGTCACGCGAATGCCGCAGCGTCGGGCCTTTTGTGTTTTTCGACCATATGTTGTCGACCCGCTATGCGCCCGGCACTGGCATGAATATCCGCCAACACCCGCATATCGGGCTATCCACCCTCACCTATCTGTTTGAAGGCGCCCTGCAACACAAGGACAGCCTGGGCTCGGACCAGGTGGTGCAAGCCGGCGACGTCAGCTGGATGACCGCCGGCAGCGCAATTGCCCACGTCGAGCGCACGCCCGAAGCCCTCAAGGCCAGTGGTTTCAGCCTGCACGGCCTGCAAGTGTGGCTGGCCTCGCCCAAGGACCACGAGACCGGGCCGGGCCACTACAGCCATCACCCGGCGGCAAGCCTGCCGGTGAGCAATAACCTTGGCGTGCAGATTCGCCTGATTGCAGGCTCAGGCTTCTGCCTTAAATCGCCGGTGCCGGTGCTGTCGCCTACGTTGTATGCCGAGGTGCAGATGCAAACGGCCACCACCTTGCTGATCCCGGATGAGCATGATGAACGCGCGGTGTATGTGCTGGACGGCGAGGCGCAGTTGGACGGTGAGACAGTGGAGGCGCATAGCCTGGTGGTGTTGCCACGCGGGCTGGAAATGACCTTGTTTGCCGAAAGCGATTGCCACATGGTGGTGTTCGGCGGCGCGCCGCTGGATGGGCCACGGCGGATCAATTGGAACTTTGTCGCCAGCGACTCGGCAGTGATTGAACAGGCCAGGCAGCGCTGGGCGGCCGGGGATTGGCCGACGGTGCCGGGGGAGTCGGAAAGAATCGAGTTGCCTGTCAAATAGCTATCGCAGGCAAGCCAGCTCCCACATGTTAAATGTATTTACAGTTCAACGTGTGGGAGCTGGCTTGCCTGCGATGAGGCCGGAACAGGCGTTAAAGCTTTAGCCCTTGAACACTTCATCCAGCAAGTTATGCATCGACTGGAACGCACGCTTGGCCGTTTTCGCGTCGTACATCATCTTGCCCGGTACATTGGCATGCGGGTCGGTGAAGGAATGCACCGCGCCGCCGTAGCTCAGCAGCTGCCAATCCACACCGGCGGCGTCCATTTCCTGTTCAAACGCCGGCAGTTGCTCTTTCGGGACCAATGGATCGGACGCGCCGTGCAGCACCAGCACCGAACCCTTGACGTGCTTGGCACCGTCCGGGTTTTGCGTGTCGATGGTGCCGTGGAACGACACGGCAGCCTTCAACGGCGCACCGGTACGTGCCAGTTCCAGCGAGCAGAAACCGCCAAAGCAGAAACCGAAGGTCGCCAGCTTCGAGGTATCAACCGCCGCTTCGGTCTGGCTCTGCAATTGCTCAAAGGCCGCCTGCATACGCTTGAGCAGTACAGGGTTGTCATTCTTCAACGGCATCATCGCAGCGCCTGCTTCATCGCCATTCGACGGGCGTACGGTTTGCCCGTACAGGTCGGCAATCAGCACCACGTAACCTTGGCTGGCCACGCTCTTGGCGATTTCCTCGGCACCCGCACTCACACCCATCCAGTTCGGCGCCATCAGCAGGCCTGGCAGCGGGCCTTTGTGGCTGGCGTCGAACGCCAGGCGGCCCTCATAAGACTGGCCATCAATCTGATAGACCACGGAACGTACAGTGACTTGGCTCATCATTTACTCCAGTTGAGGTGCGTTAGAACGAAAAAACCCGCCGAAGCGGGTTTTTCTACAACGGTGTTAAACCGACAGTTCAACCAACAGCTTGTTCAGGCGGCGCACATACGCGGCCGGGTCTTTCAGGCTGTCACCGGCAGCCAGGGCTGCCTGGTCGAAGAGGATGTGCGACAGGTCGCCAAAACGCTCTTCGCTCTGCTCGCCATCGAGCTTCTCGATCAGCGGGTGAGCCGGGTTGAATTCGAAGATCGGCTTGGAATCCGGCACCTTCTGACCGCTGGCTTCGAGGATCTGACGCATCTGCATGCCCAGGTCCTGCTCGCCGATGGCCAGAATCGCCGGGGAATCGGTCAGGCGGTGGGAAACCCGCACTTCGCTGACGGCATCGCCCAAAGCAGTCTTGATCCGCTCAACCAGGCCTTCTTTGGCCTTGGCGACTTCTTCGGCTTCTTTCTTCTCTTCTTCGGAGTCCAGGTTACCCAGGTCCAGGTCACCACGGGCCACGTCGACGAAGGTCTTGCCGTCGAACTCGCTGAGGTAGCTCATCAGCCACTCATCGATACGGTCGGTCAACAGCAGTACTTCGATGCCTTTCTTGCGGAAGACTTCCAGGTGCGGGCTGTTCTTGACCTGGGCGTAGGTTTCGCCGGTCAGGTAGTAGATCTTGTCCTGACCTTCCTTGGCACGTGCCAGGTACTCGGCCAGCGACACAACCTGCTCGCCGTCATCACCCTGAGTCGAGGCAAAACGCAGCAGGCCGGCGATTTTTTCCTTGTTGGCGAAATCTTCTGCCGGGCCTTCTTTCATGACCTGGCCGAAGTTTTTCCAAAAGCCCTTGTATTGCTCAGGCTCGTTCTTCGCCAGTTTTTCCAGCATGTCGAGCACGCGCTTGGTCAGCGCCGACTTCATCGAGTCGATGATCGGGTCTTTCTGCAGGATTTCCCGCGACACGTTCAGCGACAGGTCGTTGGAGTCGACCACACCTTTGATGAAACGCAGGTACAGCGGCAGGAACGATTCCGCCTGGTCCATTACGAACACGCGCTGCACGTACAGCTTCAGGCCTTTTGGCGCCTCACGCTGGTACAGGTCGAACGGAGCACGGGCCGGGACGTAGAGCAGCGAGCTGTATTCCAGCTTGCCTTCGACCTTGTTATGGCTCCAGCTCAGCGGGTTCTCGTAGTCGTGAGCGATGTGCTTGTAGAACTCCTGGTATTCCTCGTCTTTGACTTCGGTACGAGGGCGGGTCCACAGGGCGCTGGCACGGTTGACCACTTCCCATTCCTGGGCAGGTTTTTCTTCACCCTCGACAGCCGCTTGTTCTTTCGGCAGTTCGATCGGCAAAGCGATGTGGTCGGAATATTTCTTGATGATATTGCGCAGGCGGTAGCCGTCGGCGAATTCATCTTCAGCGGCTTTGAGGTGCAGCACGATACGCGTGCCACGGTCAGCCTTGTCGATAGTGGCGATTTCGAACTCGCCCTCACCTTTGGAGGCCCAGTGCACGCCTTCGCTGGCGTCAAGGCCGGCACGGCGGCTGAATACTTCAACCTTGTCGGCAACGATGAAGGCCGAGTAGAAGCCCACGCCGAACTGGCCGATCAGGTGCGAATCTTTCTTCTGGTCGCCCGACAGGTTCTTCATGAAGTCTGCGGTGCCGGATTTGGCGATGGTACCCAGATGGGTAATCGCGTCTTCACGGCTCATGCCGATGCCGTTGTCTTCGAGGGTGACGGTCTTGGCGTCCTTGTCGAAGCTCACACGGATTTTCAGTTCGGCGCCACCTTCCAGCAACTCAGGCTTGGAGAGGGCTTCGAAACGTAATTTGTCGACAGCGTCAGAGGCGTTCGAGATCAATTCGCGAAGGAAGATTTCCTTGTTGGAATACAGCGAATGGATCATGAGGTGCAGCAGTTGCTTCACCTCGGTCTGGAAGCCCAGGGTTTCCTTTTGAGTTTCCACACTCATGGTCATCAAACTCCAATTGGATGGCAGTGGCCGCGCCCGAAAGGGTTGGCGGCGGGTTGTCATCAAAGTTGGGGGCTAAGACCAGGATTTCAAGGGCGCACCAATTCCTCAATTTTGAAATGTGCCCGGGCGGTGGCAATCGGCTCAGCCGCAGTGCTTTGCCAGGCGGTGATCGCCACATTCGCCACCCGTCGGCCTTGGCGCCACACCTGGCATTTGGCGTAGGTGTCGCGAAATTGCCCGGCGCGCAGGTAATCCAGGGAAAAATCGATGATTTTCGGCAAGCCCGGTGCGCCAGTAAATACCAGCAAATGTAACGCCGCCGACAGTTCCATAAACCCTGCGATCACGCCACCGTGCAGCGCCGGCAATATCGGGTTACCAATATTGTCCTTGTTGGCCGGCAGGCGAAACAGCAGTTCATCCCCCAGCCTTGAGCATTCAATGCCAATCAGCTTGGCGTAGGGCACCAGGTTGAGCAGCGCCTCATAGTCACCGCGCTCATGGGCCTGTTCGAGACGGGTCTTGAATCGGTGCGTCATGCCTGGTCTCCCTTGATGGTGCTACCCAGTCCCTGCGTGCCTTTGAGGCGCTTGCCCATGCGCATGAAGGTGCCCACCACATGGGCGATGGGCTGTTGGGGATCATCCTGGTAGGCAAAGCCGCGGGTGAAGATCACGTCGGTGGTCACCCGGTAGCATTGTGCAAAGCCATACACCGCCTTATGCGGCTCGGCGGGATGCATGTAGTCGACGCGCAAATCCAGGGTCGGGCACACCTCGAACTCCGGCAGCACGCACAGCGTGGCAATGCCGCAGGCGGTGTCCATCAATGAGGTGAGTGCACCGCCGTGAATCACGCCGGTCTGGGGGTCGCCGACGATATGCGGGCCGTAAGGCAGGGCCAGCGTCATGCCCTCCTTGCTGGCGGCATGCACGATAATGCCCAGCACCTGGCAATGGCGCAGGGCCGACACAAAGCGCGTGGCACGCTCTAACAGGGGATTTTCGGTCATGTGTGCAGACTCTTATTAGTGTGGTTTTTTACGGTGCGGGTGTGTGCGCAAAAGTTCCTGGGTGACGGCGTTTTATATATCTTTGAAACAAAAGGAACTAATGCTGGCCGTCTAAGCTCGAAAGGCCAGTAGATATATCCATAAGGAGAAACACCCCATGCGCAAGACTTTAGCTATTTCCATGATGTTGGCCGCTGCCCTCGGTCTCGCTGCCTGCGATAAGAAATCCGAAGACAAAGCCCAAGATGCTCAATCGCATGCTGAGCAAGCTCAGAAAGACATGGCCAAGGCACAGGATAAAGTGAACGACGCGGCAAAAGAAAACGCCGATGCTGCCAAAGCTCAGGCTGATGCGAACGCTGAAAAAGCCAAAGAAGACGGCACCGCTACTCCAACAGCACCTGCCAAGCCTTAATAGCTGGCCATTGCTGCAAAAAGAAAGCCCGCTTATAAAGCGGGCTTTTCTTTGTCTACAATTTAATAAAGCCGGACTAACACCTTAAGACACGGCGTCTTTAGCCAGCTCCGCCACCGGCATATCGGTCGGCGTATAAACCATCACCTGCAGTACGTCGGAATGAAACTCGCGGCGATACAGCACCAGCACCACCCCAGTGCTCATCAACATGAACAACCAAGGGCTGACAAACCAGGCCAGCATGGTCATGCCGAAGTAATACGCACGCAGGCCAAAATTGAACTGGTTGGCCGCCATCGATATCACCCGCGCCGCCCGCAGGGCAAACGCCTTGCGCTCCTGTTCCGACACATGCCGTTCACCGATCATCGGCGCCGAGCCCACCAGCACAGCGGCAAAGTTGTATTGGCGCATGCACCAGCTGAAGGTGAAGAACGCGTAGACGAATACCAGCGCCAGGCACAGCAGCTTGATTTCCGACATGCCCTGGGAAACCTGCTGCACCATGGGAATGTCTGCCAGCAAGGATACCGCCCGCTCGGACGCGCCCAACACAGTGAGAATACCGGCGAGAATAATCAACGTACTGGAAGCGAAGAACGAGGCGTTGCGCTCCAGGTTGCCGATCACACTGGCGTCGGCAATTCGGTTGTCGCGCAGCAGCATGCGGCGCATCCAGTCTTCGCGATACAGGTGCAGCACGCTGGCCAGGCAGGCGGTGTCACGGGCTTTCCAGCTGGCATAGCGGGTGTAGCCACCCCAGCACAGGGCGAACCAGAAGGCGGCCAGCAGGTGGATTTGATTGGTTTCGATGAACGACATGCAGGGCCTTGTATACGATGATTAAAGACAAACACGGTTAAAAATGTGGGAGCTGGCTTGCCTGCGATGGCGGTGGATCAGGCGACACAGCAGTGACTGAACCGACGCCATCGCAGGCAAGCCAGCTCCCACATTGACCGAACTCCAACTTTAGAGCGTTGTGGTCTTGCAGGCATAAAAAATGCCCCGTATCGATTGATACGGGGCATTTCAGTACAGCGTGAAACCGCGTGTCAGGCGATGGCTTCGCTACGCTTGCCGAGCATACGGTCAACCACTACCGCCACGCCCAGCGTCATCACCGACGGCACCAGCCAGGCCAAACCTTGCTCGCTCAGCGGCAGGTGCGCCAACTGCGCAGGCATCCAATCGGCAAGGCCAGCGCCCTTGAGCGCGTCGATGCAACCAAAGATGAACGACACCAGCATCACCGGGCCAACAATGCGGCCCTGTTCCTGCCAGAAGTCTTTGCAGAAGCTCAGGGCCACCAGCACGATGCACGGCGGGTAGATCGCGGTGAGTACCGGGATCGAGAAGGCAATCAGCTTGGTCAGGCCCAGGTTGGACACGAACAGCGAGAACAGCGCCAGGATCACCACCAGCGTCTTGTAAGACAGTGGCAGCACTTTGCTGAAGTACTCGGCGCAAGCGCAGGTCAGGCCCACGGCGGTGACCAGGCACGCCAGGGAGATCAGCACGGCAAGGAAGCCGCTGCCCAGGGAGCCGAAGGTGTGTTGCACGTAAGCGTGCAGCACTGCTGCGCCATTGCTGGCACCGGCCGCCACTGCGTGGCTGCCCGAACCCAGGCGGAACAGGCTGATGTACACCAGCGCCAGGCCCACGCCGGCAATCAGGCCGGCAATGATCGCATAGCGAGTGATCAGCGTTGGCGACTCAACACCACGGGAGCGAATCGCGTTGACGATGACGATGCCGAATACCAGCGCGCCGAGGGTATCCATGGTCAGGTAACCATTGATAAAGCCTTGGGAGAACGGTGCAGCCACGTATTCCGGGGTAGCAACACCGACATCACCGGCCGGCAAGGCAAACGCAGCGATGCCAAGCACGGCCAGGGCGATGATCTTCAACGGTGCCAGGAATCGACCCACGGTGTCCAACAGACGGCCTGGGTACAAGGAAATGAAGAACACCAGCAGGAAGTACACAGAGCTGTAGAGGAACAACGCCAGCGGGCTCTCGCCGGTCAGCGGCGCCAGGCCGACTTCAAACGAAACGGTCGCGGTGCGCGGGGTGGCGAACAGTGGGCCTACCGCCAGGTACGCCGCCGCCGCCAGCAAGCCACCGGCAATCTTGCCGATCGGGCTGCTCAATGCGTCCATGCCGCCGCCGACTTTGGCCAGCGCGATCACGGTGACCACCGGCAAGCCGACTGCGGTGATCAGGAAGCCCAGCGCTGCCATCCAGACGTGAGGCCCGGACTGCAAACCAACGATAGGCGGGAAGATGATGTTGCCGGCGCCCACGAACAGGGCAAAAGTCATAAAGCCTAACGCCAGGATGTCCTGGCTTTTCAACACTTTCATTTCAGGAAATACCACACTACTGAATCGGAATTTAGAGAGGGATTCCCTGTGGATGAGGGAACTGCTGCCGGCCCTGATGGGGACCGACCGGTCTAGCGCGCAGCTTCCTTTTGGGAGGCGGACGCATAAAGAGGCGGCTAGAGTACAGAATTAAGCCGACAAACGCACTGTTGCGGGGCGGACTGTCCGATAAGCGACATTCAAATGTCGCGTTTTCGTACTTAATTTGGCAAGCCCTCTCCCACATTTTGATCTTCACCAACCTCCAGAATGCACAAAGGCCACCCGAAGGTGGCCTTTGTGTGGTGAAGCGTCAGCTAAGCGCGAGGCTTACTTGACAGCCCAACCCGTCAGCTCAGCCAGGGCTTTGCCGATGTCTGCCAGCGAACGTACGGTTTTAACACCTGCAGCTTCAAGGGCAGCAAACTTTTCGTCTGCAGTACCCTTGCCGCCAGAGATGATTGCGCCAGCATGGCCCATGCGCTTGCCCGCAGGAGCAGTCACACCAGCGATGTAGGAAACAACCGGCTTGGTCACGTGGGCCTTGATGTAGGCAGCCGCTTCTTCTTCAGCCGAACCGCCGATCTCACCGATCATCACGATCGCTTCGGTCTTCGGGTCTTCCTGGAACAGCTTCAGGATATCGATGAAGTTCGAACCCGGGATCGGGTCACCGCCGATGCCAACGCAAGTCGACTGACCGAAACCGGCGTCAGTAGTCTGCTTCACAGCTTCGTACGTCAGGGTGCCGGAACGCGAAACGATACCGACTTTACCTGGCAAGTGAATGTCACCCGGCATGATGCCGATCTTGCATTCGCCTGGGGTGATCACACCTGGGCAGTTAGGGCCGATCAGGACTACGCCCAGTTCGTCGCACTTAACTTTAGCGTCCAGCATGTCCAGGGTAGGAATGCCTTCAGTGATGCAAACGATCAGCTTGATGCCGCCGAATGCCGCTTCCAGGATGGAATCTTTGCAGAAAGGAGCTGGAACGTAGATCACGCTGGCGGTGGCGCCAGTTTTTTCTACCGCTTCTTTCACGGTGTTGAACACTGGCAGACCCAGGTGCTCGGTGCCGCCTTTACCAGGCGTAACACCACCCACCATCTTGGTGCCGTATTCGATGGCTTGCTGGGTGTGGAAACTACCTTGCGAACCGGTAATACCCTGGCAGATAACTTTGGTATCTTTATTGATCAGGACGCTCATTATTTGTCCTCCGCAGCTTTGACAACTTGTTGAGCAGCGTCGGTCAGGCTGGTAGCCGCGATGATGTTCAAACCACTTTCTGCCAGTACTTTAGCGCCCAGTTCAGCGTTGTTACCTTCAAGGCGAACAACCACCGGAACTTTAACGCCTACTTCTTTGACTGCACCGATGATGCCTTCGGCAATCATGTCGCAACGAACGATGCCGCCGAAAATATTGACCAATACTGCTGCGACGTTGGAGTCGGACAGGATGATCTTGAAGGCTTCAGTCACGCGCTCTTTGGTAGCACCGCCGCCCACATCGAGGAAGTTGGCTGGTTTGCCGCCATGCAGGTTGACGATGTCCATGGTACCCATGGCCAGGCCAGCACCGTTGACCATGCAGCCGATGTTACCTTCCAGCGCTACATAGTTCAGTTCCCACTGGGCAGCGCGTGCTTCCTGATGATCGTCTTGCGACGGGTCGTGGAAAGTCTTCAGCTTTGGCTGACGGTACATGGCGTTGGCGTCGATGTTGATCTTGGCGTCGAGGCAGTGCAGATCGCCGTCAGCCTTGATCACCAGCGGGTTCACTTCCAGCAGGGCCAGATCGTGATCCTGGAACAGTTTGGCCAGACCTACGAAGATCTTGGCGAACTGGGCAACTTGCTTGCCTTCCAGGCCCAGCTGGAAAGCCAGCTCGCGACCCTGGAATGGCTGAGCGCCAACCAGTGGATCGATAGTGGCTTTCAGAATTTTTTCTGGGGTTTCTTCGGCGATCTTCTCAATGTCCACGCCACCTTCGGTGGAAGCCATGAACACGATGCGACGGCTCGAACGGTCAACGACAGCGCCCAGGTACAGCTCTTTAGCGATATCAGTGCACGATTCAACCAGGATCTTGGAGACTGGTTGGCCATTGGCATCAGTCTGGTAAGTCACCAGACGCTGATTCAGCCACTTCGCTGCGAAGGCCTTGGCTTCTTCGCGGCTCTTAACCAGCTTGACGCCACCCGCTTTACCGCGACCACCGGCGTGGACCTGGGCTTTGACAACCCACTCACTGCCACCGATTTTGTCGCAAGCTTCTGCTGCTGCTTCCGGGGTGTCTACTGCGTAGCCCTTGGATACTGGCAGGCCGTATTCAGCGAACAGCTGCTTACCCTGATACTCGTGAAGATTCATGCTTTTTACCGTCTTCGTTAGGTACTGCGCATTCGGCGCTGCGCTCATTATGAGTGCCGCGCCACCTGTGACTGCTGCTTGCACACCTTGCGGGGCTTAACGCCCGTAAAGCTGTGCAAGGCTGCGTCCAGCGGATATTCCGCGGTGAGTCTTGCGCGCAAGGCTCACGACGGGCAACTCCGCCGTGGTTTCTTATTATCTCGCTTAGCGCTTCTTGCGGTTGGCGATGTGGATGGCGCCGCCATTCACTGCCAACGCTGCTTCGTGCAACGCTTCGGACAGGGTTGGATGGGAGAAGACCATCATGCCCAGGTCTTCGGCACTGGTGCCGAATTCCATACCGATCGCGCCTTGCTGAACCAGTTCTGCAGCGCTTGGGCCAATCACGTGGACGCCCAATACGCGGTCAGTCTTGGCATCAGCGATGACTTTGACAAAACCACCGGTGTCGTTAGCTGCCATGGCACGGCCAGAAGCGGCAAACGGGAAGGTGCCGACGTTAACTTCAACGCCTTCAGCTTTCAACTGTTGTTCGTTTTTACCGACCCATGCAATTTCCGGGTGGGTGTAGATAACCGATGGGATCAGGTCGTAGTTCATCTGGGTTTTGTGGCCCTTGATGCGCTCGACAACCATGATGCCTTCTTCGGAAGCCTTGTGCGCCAGCATCATGCCGCGAACCACGTCACCAATGGCGTACACGCCTGGCACGGTGGTAGCGCAGTGATCGTCAACGTGAATGAAGCCACGCTCGTCGATGTTCACGCCGCTGTCGGAAGCCAGCAGGTCAGCAGTCACCGGACGGCGGCCCACAGCTACGATCAGCTTGTCGAAAGTGATGGTCTGCTCGCCTTCTTTATCGGTGTAGGTCACAACGACTTCTTCGCCGTTGACCTTGGAACCGGTAACACGGGCGCCCAGCTTGATGTCCAGACCTTGTTTGGTCAGGGTTTTCAGCGCTTCTTTGGACACTGCGGTGTCAGCAGCCAGCAGGAACGTATCCAGGGCTTCCAGCACAGTCACTTCAGAACCCAGACGCGACCATACCGAACCCAGTTCCAGGCCGATTACGCCAGCGCCGATCACGCCCAGACGCTTGGGAACCGATTGGAATTCCAGGGCGCCGGTCGAATCAACGATCACGTTCTGGTCGACAGGAGCAGGCGGGATGTCGATTGGACGCGAACCTGGTGCCAGGATCACGTTCTCGGCTTCGATGACTTCAACCGAGCCGTCCGGCTTGGTGATTTCAACTTTTTTGCCGGCCAGCAGTTTGCCGTGGCCTTGCAGGGAAGTGACGCCGTTGGCCTTGAACAGGGTGGCAACGCCGGAAGTCAGGCCTTTAACGATGTTGGCTTTACGGCCGACCATTGCTGGCACGTCCATGGTCACGCCAGCATGGTTGATGCCGTGGATCGCGAAACCGTCTTGGGCTTCGTGGAATTTCCAGGAGCTGTCCAGCAGCGCCTTGGAAGGAATGCAACCGACGTTCAGGCAAGTACCGCCCAGCGCCAGTTTGCCTTCCTTGTCGGTGTATTTTTCGATGCAAGCAGTCGAGAGGCCCAGTTGTGCGGCCTTGATCGCGGCAACGTAGCCGCCAGGACCTGCACCAATCACTACAACGTCAAATTTCTGTGTCATGAAAATAGATCCTCTATTTGCGACAAGCTTCTAGCCACACGTTGCAAGCCAAGCTGCTTGTTCCTACAGCTTGTAGCTCGCAACGTGAAGCTGCTTCTATCAGATATCCAGCAGCAGACGAGCCGGGTCTTCCAGCAGGTTCTTGATGGTTACCAGGAAAGTCACGGCTTCTTTACCATCGATCAGGCGGTGATCGTACGACAGCGCCAGGTACATCATCGGGCGGATCACGACTTGGCCGTTGATGGCCATCGGACGCTGGATGATGTTGTGCATGCCCAGGATCGCAGCTTGCGGCGGGTTGACAATCGGGGTCGACATCATCGAACCGAAGGTACCACCGTTGGTGATGGTGAAGGTACCGCCGGTCATCTCGTCGATGGTCAGCTTGCCGTCACGGGCTTTCTTGCCGAAGCCGGCGATGCCGCCTTCGATTTCAGCCAGGCTCATCAGCTCGGCGTTACGCAGAACCGGTACTACCAGGCCACGGTCGCTGGACACCGCAACGCCGACGTCTGCATAGCCGTGGTAAACGATGTCGCTGCCGTCGATGGAAGCGTTAACTGCCGGGAAGCGTTTCAGCGCTTCGGTGGCCGCTTTCACGAAGAACGACATGAAGCCCAGGCGCACGCCATTATGGGACTTCTCGAACAGATCCTTGTACTTCGAACGCAGGGCCATGACTTCAGTCATGTCGACTTCGTTGAAAGTGGTCAGCATCGCCATGTTCGACTGTGCTTCAACCAGACGCTTGGCCACGGTGGCACGCACGCGGGTCATCGGCACGCGCTTCTCGGTGCGATCGCCAGCAGCGAACACAGGCGCAGCGGCAGCAGGTGCTGCAGCCTTGGCCGGTGCGGCAGCCGGAGCGTTTTTCTTGGCTTCAACAGCCGCAACCACGTCTTCCTTGGTTACGCGGCCGTCTTTGCCGGTGCCCTTGAGGGACGCCAGGTTGATGCCGTTTTCTTCAGCCAGTTGACGCGCAGCCGGTGCAGCGATTGGGTCTTCACCACCCGCAGCCGGAGCGGCAGCAGCAGGTGCGGCAGCTGGAGCAGCAGCAGCAGCAGCGGCGGCCGGAGCAGGAGCAGCAGCGCCGCCCGCTTCGATCGAGCCCAGGATCTGGTTCGACAGGACGGTAGCGCCCTCTTCAGCCACGATCGCGCCCAGCACGCCGTCAGCTTCGGCCAACACTTCCAGAACGACTTTGTCGGTCTCGATGTCGACGATCAGGTCGTCACGCTTTACAGCGTCGCCTGGTTTCTTGTGCCAGGTGGCAACGGTGCCATCGGCAACCGATTCCGGGAATGACGGGGCTTTGATTTCGATAGCCATTATCTGTGGGTCCTTAAAATTCGGTTTCAGTCAGCGCGAAGGCGTTAAACAGTGAAAGCATCTTGCAGCAGTTTTTCCTGCTGCTCGGCGTGCATCGACGCATAACCACACGCAGGTGCAGCAGAAGCATCACGACCGGCGTACTCCAGGCTCAGGCCTGTTTTGTGGTTACCGATACTGCGACGCAAATGATGCTGGCTGCTGTACCACGCGCCCTGGTTCATCGGTTCTTCCTGGCACCACACCGCATGGGTGAGGTTGGTGTAAGGCGCGATAGCCTCCATCAGGTCGTCTTCCGGGAACGGGTAAAGCTGCTCGATACGCACGATGGCGATGTCTTCGCGGCCTTCGGCACGGCGTTTTTCCAGCAAGTCGTAGTAAACCTTGCCGCTGCACAGGATCAGGCGAGTGACCTTGGCTGCGTCCAGGGTGTCGATTTCTGGAATCACGGTCTGGAACGAACCGTCGGCCAGATCTTCCAGGGTCGAGATGGCCAATTTGTGACGCAACAGCGATTTCGGGGTCAGCACTACCAGCGGCTTGCGCAGCGGGCGGATCACCTGGCGACGCAGCAAGTGGTAGATCTGGGCCGGCGTAGTCGGAACGCACACCTGGATGTTGTGCTCGGCGCACAGCTGCAGGTAACGCTCCAGACGGGCCGAGGAGTGCTCCGGACCCTGACCTTCATAACCGTGTGGCAGCAGCATGGTCAGACCGCACAGACGGCCCCACTTGTGCTCGCCGCTGGTGATGAACTGGTCGATAACCACCTGGGCACCGTTGGCGAAGTCGCCGAACTGGGCTTCCCAGATCACCAGCGCGTTAGGCGTGGTGGTGGAGTAGCCGTATTCGAACGCCAGTACGGCTTCTTCGGACAGGAACGAGTCGTACAGGTCGAAACGTGGCTGGCCTTCGTACAGGTGTTGCAGCGGTACGTAGGTGGTCGCGTCTTTCTGGTTGTGCAGTACCGCGTGACGGTGCGAGAACGTACCACGGCCGATGTCCTGGCCGGTCATGCGGATCGGATGACCTTCGAACGCCAGGGTCGCGTACGCCATGGTTTCGGCGTAACCCCAGTTGATCGGCAGGCCGCCGGCTTGCATCTTCTGACGGTCTTCGTAGATCTTCGCAACCTGGCGCTGTACCACGAAGCCATCCGGAATTTCCAGCAGCTTGGCGGACAGTTCCTGCAGGGTCTTGAGGTCGAACGTGGTGTCGTGACGCGCCGTCCAGGCGTGGCCCAGGTAGGGGCGCCAGTCCACGAACAGCTCTTTGTTCGGCTCTTTAACCAGGCTTTTCACTACATGCAGGCCGTTGTCCAGCGCGTTGCGGTATTCATCGATCTTCGCTTGAACACGCGCATCGTCAACCACGCCGGCCGTGATCAGGCTGTCGGCGTACAGTTCACGGGTGGTGCGCTGCTTGGTTATCTGCTGGTACATCAACGGCTGGGTGCCGCTCGGCTCATCCGCTTCGTTGTGACCGCGACGGCGGTAGCAAACCAGGTCGATGACCACGTCACGCTTGAACTGCATGCGATAGTCGATGGCGAGCTGGGTCACGAACAACACGGCTTCCGGATCATCCCCATTCACATGGAGGATCGGCGCCTGGATCATCTTGGCAACGTCGGTCGCGTACTCGGTAGAGCGCGCGTCCAGCGGGTTGCTGATGGTGAAACCGACCTGGTTGTTGATGACGATGTGAACCGTACCACCAGTTTTGAAGCCGCGGGTCTGCGACATCTGGAACGTTTCCAGGACCACGCCTTGACCGGCGAATGCCGCGTCACCGTGGATGGAAATCGGCAGGACTTTCTCACCGGTGGAATCGTTACGACGATCCTGACGGGCGCGCACCGAACCCTCGACCACTGGCGAAACGATTTCCAGGTGGGACGGGTTGAAGGCCATGGCCAGGTGAACTTCACCGCCGGTGGTCATTACGTTGGACGAGAAGCCCTGGTGGTATTTAACGTCACCGGAACCCAGCTCGACCTTCTTTTTGCCTTCGAACTCGTCGAACAGCTCACGCGGGTTCTTGCCGAAGGTGTTGACCAACACGTTCAGGCGACCACGGTGAGCCATGCCGATCACGATTTCCTTGGTGCCGTAGGAACCGGAACGCTGGATCAGCTCGTCGAGCATTGGAATCAGGCTTTCGCCGCCTTCCAGGCCGAAACGTTTGGTGCCCGGGTATTTGGTACCCAGGTATTTCTCGAGGCCTTCGGCCGCGGTCACGCGCTCCAGCAAGTGGCTGCGCACGTCGGCGGACAAAACCGGACGGCCACGCACACCTTCCAGACGATGCTGGAACCAGTGGCGCTGCTCGGAATCGGTGATGTGCGTAAATTCAGCGCCGATGGTGCGGCAATATGTCTGCTGCAACGCTTCGTGAATTTCGCGTAGGCTCGCTTCCTCTTTGCCGATGAACAGGTCGCCGGCACGGAAGGTCGTATCAAGATCGGCATTGGTCAAGCCGTAATGATTGATCGACAGGTCAGCAGGTGCAGGACGCTTCCAGAGCCCCAGCGGGTCAAGCTGGGCCGCCTGGTGGCCACGCATCCGGTAAGCCTGGATCAGTCGCAATACTTCAACTTGCTTCTTCTCATGCTCGCTGCTCACGCTACCGGCGGAAACCGGTTGGGCGCGGCGCTGGTTCTTTGCCAGCAGCACAAATTGATCGCGAATTGTTGCGTGCGATACATCGGTGGCAGCGTTGCCGTCTGAAGACAACGTCTGAAATTTGGTGCGCCATTCTTCTGGCACAGCGTTAGGGTCGTGCAGGTAGAGCTCATAAAGCTCTTCCACATAGGCAGCGTTACCACCTGAAAGATAGCCGCTGTTCCACATGCGCTGCATCACGCTTTCTTGCATGCTTGGTCACCCTCGATTTGGGGACACCACCGGCGAAAACACCGAGTTTGCTTGCAAAAGGCCAAGTGCAGCGACCAAAACAAGCCACTTAGGATCACGCTGATAGTTCGGGTACCAACCCGAATGCCCCTGCTTGTCTCATTTCTTCAAAATAAGAGCTGCGGCTTTGTAAGTCGCTGCTCAAGTTAAAACTACGGCGCCGGTTGAAGCCTGCGCCGCAGCATTTACGGGCACAACGTTCCTGCTTTGCTACAACGTCGCTTACACGCCGCTCTGCAGCAGCATGTTACGGATGTGACCAATGGCCTTAGTCGGGTTCAGGCCTTTGGGACATACGTTGACGCAGTTCATGATCCCGCGGCAGCGGAATACGCTGAACGGGTCATCCAGTGAAGCCAGACGCTCGGACGTCTTGGTGTCACGGCTGTCTGCCAGGAAGCGGTACGCTTGCAGCAGGGCAGCTGGACCCAGGAACTTGTCCGGGTTCCACCAGAAGGACGGGCACGAAGTCGAGCAGCAAGCGCACAGGATGCACTCGTACAGACCGTCGAGCTTTTCACGCTCTTCTGGGGACTGCAGACGTTCGATGGCCGGAGCCGGCGTGTCGTTCTGCAGGAACGGCTTAACTTTCTCGTATTGCTTGTAGAAGATGCTCATATCGACCACCAGGTCACGGATAACCGGCAAACCTGGCAGAGGACGAACGATCAGCTTGTTACCTTTAACCACGGCGGACAGCGGCGTGATGCATGCCAGGCCGTTTTTGCCGTTGATGTTCATGCCGTCGGAGCCACACACACCCTCACGGCAAGAGCGACGATAGGAGAAACCTTCGTCCTGCTCTTTGATCAGTGCCAGTACATCCAGCACCATCAGGTCTTTACCACCGGTATCGACCTGGAATTCCTGCATGAACGGCGCGGCGTCCTGATCAGGGTTGTAGCGGTAAACACTGACTTTCAACATGGCAGCCACCCTTAGTAAGTCCGAATCTTCGGTTCAAACGTCGGCACCGTCTTCGGCGAGAAGTTCACGGCACGCTTGGTTACGCGCTTGTCACCCGGGAAGTACAGGGTGTGGCACAACCAGTTTTCGTCGTCGCGATCTTCAAAGTCTTCACGAGCGTGAGCACCACGGGATTCTTTACGAACCTCGGCGGCAATCGCAGTCGCTTCAGCCACTTCCAGCAGGTTTTGCAACTCAAGGGCTTCGATACGAGCAGTGTTGAACGCCTGGCTCTTATCGTTGATCTTGACGTTGGCGATGCGCGTGCGCAGGCCAGCCAGCTGGGCAATACCCTTCTGCATGTATTCGCCGGTACGGAATACACCGAAGTAGTTCTGCATGCAGCTTTGCAGCTCGCGACGCAGGGTTGCCACGTCTTCGCCATCGGTACGCTCGTTCAGAGCGTTCAGACGCGCCAGGGCGGCCTCGATGTTGGCGTCGGTGGCGTCATCGTATTCGATGCCGTCGGTCAGGGCTTTTTCCAGGTGCAGGCCGGCAGCGCGACCGAATACCACCAGGTCGAGCAGCGAGTTGCCGCCCAGGCGGTTGGCGCCGTGTACCGATACGCAGGCCACTTCGCCTACGGCGAACAGACCGTGGATGATCTCGTCCACGCCTTCGGCATTCTGGGTGATCGCCTGACCATGAATGTTGGTCGGCACGCCGCCCATCATATAGTGGCAAGTTGGAACAACCGGCACCGGAGCAACAACCGGGTCAACGTGCGCAAAGGTCTTGGACAGTTCGCAGATGCCTGGCAGGCGGCTGTGCAGCACTTCTTCACCGAGGTGATCGAGTTTCAGCAGTACGTGGTCGCCATTCGGGCCACAGCCGTTACCGGCGATGATTTCCTTAACCATCGAACGGGCCACAACGTCACGACCGGCAAGGTCTTTGGCGTTCGGAGCATAGCGCTCCATGAAACGCTCGCCGTGCTTGTTGATCAGGTAACCACCTTCACCACGGCAACCTTCTGTAACCAGTACACCGGCGCCGGCGATGCCGGTTGGGTGGAACTGCCACATTTCGATGTCTTGTACCGGCACGCCAGCACGCAGGGCCATGCCGACGCCGTCACCGGTGTTGATCAGGGCATTGGTGGTCGACGCGTAGATACGACCTGCACCACCGGTTGCCAGCACAGTCGCCTTGGCGCGGATGTAGGTGGTTTCACCGGTTTCGATGCAGATGGCGATCACACCGACGAAGGCGCCGTCGGCGTTCTTCACCAGGTCAACCGCGTAGTACTCGTTCAGGAACGTGGTACCGGCTTTCAGGTTGCCCTGATAAAGGGTGTGCAACAGCGCGTGACCGGTACGGTCGGAAGCGGCGCACGTACGGGCAGCCTGCCCGCCTTTACCGTAATCCTTCGACTGGCCGCCGAATGGACGCTGGTAGATACGACCTTGCTCGGTACGCGAGAACGGCAGACCCATGTGGTCCAGCTCGAACACTGCGGCCGGGCCTTCCTGACACATGTACTCGATAGCGTCCTGGTCACCGATGTAGTCGGAACCCTTGACGGTATCGTACATGTGCCAGCGCCAGTCATCGTTCGGGTCGGCGGAAGCGATGGCGCAGGTGATGCCACCCTGGGCCGATACGGTGTGGGACCGCGTTGGGAACACCTTGGTGATCACGGCAGTCTTGTGACCACCCTGGGCCAGCTGCAGCGCTGCGCGCATGCCGGCACCGCCGCCACCAATAATGATGGCGTCGAAGGAAATAGTTGGAATGTTAGCCATGAATCAGATACCCCAAAGAATCTGCACACCCCAGACGAAGTAAGCGAACATCGCGACGCCGCAGACTGCCTGGAAGAGAAAACGTACTGCAGTCGCGGACTTGCCCAGCGCCATCGGCGTCAGGTAGTCGGTCGCGATGGTCCACATGCCGACCCAGGCGTGAGCGCCCAGGGCTACAAGGGCCAGCAGACTGAAGATTCGCATCGCATTGTGGGAAAACAGGCCGTGCCATTGCTCATAGCCGATGCCCGGGTTTGCGACGAGGTATCCGATCAGGAAAATGAAATAAGCCGCGAGAACGACCGCAGACACACGCTGTGCCATCCAGTCATAGAGGCCCGAACGCGAAAGGTTCGTAACGCTGGTTACCATATCCAAACTCCTGCCAGAACGATCAGCACCACGGAAATGGCGATGATGATTTTCGAGCCCAGGCGGCCGCCTTCGAGCGTCTCACCGATACCCGCATCCATGATCAAGTGGCGCACACCGGCTACCAGGTGATACAGCAGAGCGGACAGGAGGCCCCATGCTACGAACTTGGCCAGCGGGCTGGTCAAGCATGCCTTCACCTCGGCGTATCCTTCCTCGGAACCCAGGGATTTGCTCAATGCATAAAGCATGATGCCCAAGCCCAGGAACAGGATGATGCCGGAAACACGGTGCAGGAACGACGTAACGCCGGTGATGGGGAGTTTGATGGTCCTTAGGTCTAGGTTTACAGGTCGTTGGCTATTCACGGCTTTTTTTCACACTGAAGAGCCCCTAACAATCAGGGCAAAGTTGTTGGGGAGTGCACTGGTCAGGTAAGCACCACCCAGGGAGTGCGACCCCCAATGAAAGCAAGCCCAAAAGCCCTTGGCGGTCGGTGGCCGAGTATAGACAGTTAGGTTACTAATGACAACGCGCACTCCTCACCCTAATAGCTGATTGCGCTGGCGGTATAAAAGGCGTAAATGGCAGTCAATTTCGACGAAAAAGTATGGTTAAAGCCTTCTGGAGCAAGACTTTAGGCAAATTGACATCTGGATTTATATCAATATAGTGGTGCGGGCCCTGCGTGGGGGGTCTGTCTGATGATTTGAAGCATAAATAGGAGGCCACATGGCTGACAAAAAAGCGCAGTTGATCATCGAGGGCGCAGCCCCCGTCGAGCTGCCCATTTTAACCGGCACCGTTGGTCCCGATGTTATCGACGTACGGGGCCTGACGGCCACGGGCCGTTTCACATTCGACCCAGGCTTCATGTCGACCGCCTCTTGCGAGTCGAAGATCACCTACATCGATGGTGACAATGGTATTTTGCTGCACCGCGGCTACCCGATCGAACAGCTGGCTGAACAGTCGGACTACCTGGAAACCTGCTACCTGCTGCTAAATGGCGAATTGCCAACAGCCGAGCAGAAAGCCCAGTTCGTCAGCACCGTGAAGAACCACACCATGGTTCACGAGCAGTTGAAGACCTTCTTCAACGGCTTCCGTCGCGACGCCCACCCGATGGCCGTCATGTGCGGTGTAGTCGGCGCCCTGTCGGCCTTCTATCACGACTCCCTGGACATCAATAACCCGCAGCATCGCGAAATTTCCGCGATCCGCCTGGTTGCCAAGATGCCCACCCTGGCCGCAATGGTTTACAAGTACTCCATGGGTCAACCCATGATGTACCCGCGCAACGACCTGACGTACGCGGAAAACTTCCTGCACATGATGTTCAACACCCCGTGCGAGATCAAACCGATCAGCCCGGTGCTGGCCGCCGCGATGGACAAGATCTTCATCCTTCACGCCGACCACGAGCAGAACGCCTCCACCTCTACCGTACGCCTGGCCGGTTCTTCGGGTGCCAACCCGTTCGCCTGTATCGCCGCCGGTATCGCCGCACTGTGGGGCCCTGCCCACGGCGGTGCGAACGAAGCCGTATTGACCATGCTGGATGAAATCGGCGATGTCTCGAACATCGACAAATTCATCGCCAAGGCCAAGGACAAGAACGATCCGTTCAAGCTGATGGGCTTCGGTCACCGCGTTTACAAGAACCGCGACCCACGCGCCACCGTGATGAAAAAGACCTGCGACGAAGTGTTGAAGGAACTGGGCATCAAGAACGATCCGCAACTCGAACTGGCCATGCGCCTGGAAGAGATCGCCCTGACCGACCCGTACTTCATCGAACGCTCGCTGTACCCGAACGTCGACTTCTACTCGGGGATCATCCTCAAGGCGATCGGCATTCCAACCAGCATGTTCACCGTGATCTTCGCCCTGGCACGTACTGTCGGCTGGATCTCGCACTGGAAAGAAATGCTCTCCAGCCCGTACAAGATTGGCCGTCCACGCCAGCTGTACACCGGCTACGAGTCGCGTGATATCACCAAACTGGAAGATCGCAAGTAAGCATCTAACTATTTGGTCTTAAAAACGGCCTCCTTTCACAAGGAGGCCGTTTTTATTTGTGCAGGAATTGAGAAACAGTTTTGTGATATCCACCCACAATAAAAGCAAAAAAATGCCCCGATCTCACGACCGGGGCATTTTTTTGTAACCGTTACCAATCTTAGTGGTTAACCGCCCCACTCGCCCCCAGGCCAGTCTGCGAACGCACAAACTGCGGGAAGTACAGCGCACGCTCTTTCTCTGCCGCCGCCGACTTGTCGGTGATGGAGAAGAACCAGATGCCGACGAACGCAATGATCATCGAGAACAGCGCCGGGTATTCGTAAGGGAAGATGGCTTTTTCATGGTGCAGGATCGACACCCAGATGGTCGGGCCGAGGATCATCAGGCCGACGGCACTGATCAAGCCCAGCCAGCCGCCAATCATGGCGCCACGGGTGGTGAGGTTTTTCCAGTACATGGAAAGCAGCAGTACCGGGAAGTTACAGCTGGCAGCAATCGAGAATGCCAGGCCGACCATGAACGCGATGTTCTGGCTTTCGAACAGGATACCCAGGCCGATCGCCAACACGCCCAACGCCACGGTGGTGATCTTCGACACGCGAATCTCATCTTTCTCGTTGGCCTTGCCCTTCTTGATCACACTGGCGTACAGGTCATGGGACACCGCCGAAGCACCGGCCAGGGTCAAACCGGCAACCACCGCCAGGATGGTGGCAAACGCCACAGCCGAGATGAAGCCCAGGAAAATGCTGCCACCCACCGCGTTGGCCAGGTGCACCGCCGCCATGTTGTTACCGCCGAGCAAGGCGCCTGCAGCATCCTTGAACGCCGGGTTGGTGCTCACCAGCAGGATCGCGCCAAAGCCGATGATGAACGTCAGGATATAGAAGTAACCAATGAAGCCGGTGGCATACAACACGCTCTTGCGCGCTTCCTTGGCGTCGCTGACGGTGAAGAAGCGCATCAGGATATGCGGCAGGCCGGCAGTACCGAACATCAGCGCCAGGCCCAGCGAGAATGCCGAGATCGGATCTTTCACCAGGCCGCCGGGGCTCATGATCGCCTCACCTTTAGGGTGAACCTTGATCGCCTCGGAAAACAGCATGTTGAAGTCGAAGTTGACGTGCTTCATCACCATCAGCGCCATGAACGAAGCACCGGACAGCAACAGCACCGCCTTGATGATCTGCACCCAAGTGGTCGCCAGCATGCCGCCGAACAACACGTACATGCACATCAGGATACCCACCAGGATCACCGCGACGTGGTAGTCCAGGCCAAACAGCAGCTGGATCAGCTTGCCCGCACCGACCATCTGCGCGATCAGGTAGAACGCCACCACCACCAGCGAACCACAGGCCGACAGGCTGCGGATCTGGGTTTGCCCGAGGCGATAGGACGCCACGTCGGCAAAGGTGTACTTGCCCAGGTTACGCAGGCGCTCGGCGATCAGGAACAGAATGATCGGCCAGCCCACCAGAAAGCCGATCGAGTAGATCAGGCCATCGTAGCCGGAGGTGAACACCAGCGCGGAAATCCCCAGGAAAGACGCCGCCGACATATAGTCACCGGCAATCGCCAGGCCGTTCTGGAAACCGGTGATCTTGCCGCCGGCCGCATAGTAGTCGGCCGCCGACTTGTTGCGCTTGGACGCCCAGTAAGTGATGCACAGGGTGGCGCCGACAAACGCGACAAACATCACGATAGCGGATACGTTCAGCGGTTGTTTGTGCACTTCACCAGTCAATGCATCCGCCGCCCAAACGGCCGGTGCAAACAGCGAAGCGACGAATATAGCCAATAGACGCCGGATCATTGCGCAGCCTCCTTGAGAATCGCATTGTTCAGGTCGTCAAATTCGCCATTGGCCCGACGCACATAGATCGCGGTCAGGATGAAAGCGGACACAATCAGTCCGACGCCCAGGGGAATGCCCCAGGTAATCGAAGACCCAGGGCTGAGTTTGGCGCCCAGCACTTGTGGCCCGTAGGCAATCAACAGGATGAAAGCGGAGTAAAGCCCTAGCATGATCGCCGAGAGAATCCAGGCGAACCTTTCCCTTTTTCTGACCAGCTCCTTGAAACGCGGGCTGTTTTGAATCGAGAGGTAAATGCTGTCGTTCATTGTTTTTATCCTCGCAGCACAGCTTTTTATTATTTTGGAACATATCCACTGTATGCGGCTGCGGAACAGGTTCCAGACGACCTTAGTAGTAGATCGAGATGGCCACTTAGCAAGTTTTGCGGGCAACAAATAAACAACAGCCTTAATACAGGCAAAAAAATGTGGGAGCGGGCTTGCTCGCGAAGGCGGTGTGTCAGTCAGCACATGCATTGACTGACACACCGCCTTCGCGAGCAAGCCTGCTCCCACAGTAGGGTTGTGGTGGGGCTTCTAAAGGGTTAGTGCTTTATTTAGCGGTCCACTCCGCGACACGTTCAGGGTGCTTGGCGACCCAATCCTTGGCCGCGGCATCAGGCTTGGCGCCCTCTTGAATCGCCAGCATGACTTCGCCGATTTCGTCCTTGGAGGCCCACTGGAATTTCTTCAGGAAAGCGGCGACTTCCGGCGCTTTCTTCTCCAGGCCCTTGCTGCCGATGCTGTTGACGGTCTCAGCAGCACCATAAATCCCTTTTGGGTCGTCGAGGAAACGCAGTTTCCACTTGGCGAACATCCAGTGCGGCACCCAGCCGGTCACGGCAATGGATTCCTGCTTGTCTTCGGCGCGGGTCAGTTCGGCGATCATCGCCGCACCCGAGCTGGCTTGCAGTTTGTAGTCCAGGCCATAGGCCTTGATCGCTTCGTCGGTCTTGAGCATCACGCCTGAACCGGCGTCGATGCCAACGATCTTGTTCTTGAAGGTGGTGTCGGTCTTGAGGTCTTCGATGGACTTGGCCTTGACGTACTCCGGCACGATCAAGCCGATCTTCGCATCCTTGAAGTTGGGGCCATAGTCGACCACCTTGTCCTTGTTCTTGGTCCAATACTCACCGTGGGTCACAGGCAGCCAGGCGGACAGCATGGCGTCGAGTTTGCCGGTGGCCACGCCTTGCCACATGATCCCGGTGGCGACAGCCTGCAGTTTCACGTCATAACCGAGCTTTTGCTTGATCACCTCTGCCGCCACATGGGTGGTGGCAACGCTGTCGGACCAGCCATCTACATAGCCGATGCTCAGGGTTTTGCTGTCGGCGCTGGCCAGTGTGGAGCCCATCGCAACTACCAGAGTGGCAGCTGCGCCCAAGAGTCGTCGCATCTTCATAATACTTCCCCGAAAGTGCTGCGCCCGACGGATGCCGAGCGACGTCAACCTGTTGTTATAGGGTGCATCGCGCCCCCTTCACGCGCGTCGATCACGGTGGTGCGCCGCCAGTGGAGTGCTGACACATCGATCATCAACCTGCCGGAGCCTTGGACCTGCTCTGTCAGCGACCTCGGGTAAGCAAGAAACGACATCACATCGCCAGCAGGACAGTTCCTAGGACTTGGCGTCAAAATCCCGCCCGAACTTTGCATGTCTAAATTATGCAGCCCCACTGGGACGGGTCAAATCCGGGTAAGATGCGCGCCTTTGCTCCCCCAGATAAGCTGACCATGCCCGCGACTGCCCGCTTCCCTGCCCTGCCCTATTTCTGCGCACTGCTCCTCGGCGTGCTTGCCCTTGCCGGCTATTGGTACGGCCTCGGCCGGCCGGTGGTGCTGCCGGATGTGGCCAGCGCCAGCCACAAGATGCAATGCGCGTCTTACACGCCGTTTGACAAGGACCAGTCACCGTTCGACCAGCCGTTCAAACTGCGCCCCGAGCGCATGGACGCTGACCTGGCACTGCTGGCCACCCGTTTTGAATGCATCCGCACTTACTCCATGACGGGCCTGGAAGCCCTGCCAGGCATGGCGCGCAAGCATGGTTTGAAGGTGATGGCCGGTGCCTGGGTCAGCAGCGACCCGGTGGCCACCGAGAAAGAAATCAACGAGCTGATCACTGCCGCCAATGCCAACCCCGATGTGGTCACCTCGGTGATCGTCGGTAACGAGGCGCTGCTGCGCAAGGAAGTCACCGCCAAGCAGTTGGTAGCACTGATTCACCAGGTTAAAAGCCAGATCAAGCAGCCGGTTACCTACGCCGATGTGTGGGAATTCTGGCTGCAGCACCCGGAAATCGCCCCGGCGGTGGATTTCCTGACCATTCACCTGCTGCCCTACTGGGAAGATGACCCATCGGGCATCGACCAGGCCCTCAAGCATGTAGGCGATGTGCGCCAGACCTTCGGCAACAAGTTCGCCCCTAAAGATGTACTGATCGGCGAGACCGGCTGGCCCAGCGAAGGCCGCCAGCGCGAAACGGCGGTGCCAAGCCGGGTCAACGAGGCCAAGTTCATGCGTGGTTTTGTGGCCATGGCCGAGGCCAATGGCTGGCGCTACAACCTGATCGAAGCGTTTGACCAGCCGTGGAAACGCGCCAGTGAAGGTGCCGTTGGGGGTTACTGGGGCTTGTTTGATGCTGATCGCCAGGACAAGGGCATTCTGGCCGGGCCGGTGAGCAACGTGCCGTATTGGCCGTTGTGGCTGGGCGTCGGCGGCCTGATCCTGCTGGGCACTCTGGCACTCGGCGGCCGTGTGCACAGCGCACGTGCCGCATTCATGCTGCCATTGCTCGGCGCAGTGGCCGCTTGCTCCATTGGCACTTGGGCCGAGCTGACCCGAGTTACCGCTCGTTTCAACGATGAATGGGTGTGGGCGGGTTTACTGGTGGTGTTGAATCTGTTGGTACTGGCCCATGCCGCACTGGCTCTAAGCGCTCGGGAAGCTTGGCGGGAACGCGCCTTTAACTGGCTGGAACAACGCGCCGGCTGGCTGGTGGCAATCGCCGGGTTCGCAGGGGCTGTGATGATGCTGGCGCTGGTGTTTGACCCGCGCTATCGCAGCTTCCCAAGTGCGGCGCTGGTGTTGCCGGCCCTGGTTTACCTGGTTCGCCCGGTCACCGGGCCGCGTCGGGAGATTGCGCTGCTGGCCTTCATTATTGGCGCCGGCATTGCGCCGCAGCTGTATCGCGAGGGCTTGCTGAACCAGCAGGCGTGGGGTTGGGCGGTGGTCAGCGGGTTGATGGTGGTGGCTTTGTGGCGGTGCTTGCGGGTGCGTAAGGCTTAAGACCGCTAGCGCAGCGGTGCGCCGATTCGACAAGCCAGCTCCCACATCCGACCGCATTTCAAGGGATGTACTCGGTCAAATGTGTGGGGCTTGCTCGCGAAGTGACCCTATCAGACCAACCGAGGCTTCCTGACCAACCGCAACCCCGCAATCACCACCGCAAACACCGCAAACGTGGTGTTGTACAACGCCAGTGCCGGCAACCCGAACACCATCCCCAACACCGCCAAACCCCAGCCCGCTCGCCCTGGCACAAAAAACGCCAGCACCGACGTGACCAATGCGGCCCAGCCCAACACCTTGAAGTGAATCATCAGCCCCAGGTTCGAACGCAGTTGGCATTCCCAGCGGCTGGCCTCGTCAACGCAGATCCCCACCCACTGGCCGTCTTCCATAAAACCGTAACGGGCGCCATAACTGGCGGCCAGCCATAACGGCAAGGCGATAAGCAGCAGGATAAGTGGCAAACGACGGGACATGGCAAACTCCGATAAGCAAAAACGGCGCTCAGCTTAATCCCACGGCGGCCGTTAGCAAGGTGTGTACGCAGATAACTGTTCATCAAGGCGCTGCAAAGTGTATCTTCTGGCTACTATTACCCCGATTCCGTGGTTTTTTTCCGAATTTTCGTGCCGAGGGCTGGCACTTCGGTGGCAACGCGGTGGTCATAGCCTGCGAACTTCATTCAGCACGTTTCCTCTTAGGGATTAAGTCATGCTCCGTTCCTTGCGCTGCGCTGCCTTGCTGGGCAGCCTATTTTTGAGTGCGTCAGCACTGGCCGTCGATGTCGACCAGGCCACTTATGGCTTCCCTTTGACGAACCCGTTCGAGGCGACCATTGCCACCACCCCGCCGGACCTGCGGCCTAAATTGCCCAGCAACGACGAGATCAACCAGTCCGATTACACCCTCAACATGCGCCCTGAGCGTGAATTCAGCCTGCCGGACAACTTCTGGGCAGTGAAGAAACTCACCTACCGCATCGCCAAACAGGACCACGCCGCGCCGCTGATCTTCCTGATCGCAGGCACGGGCGCCCGGTTTGACAGCAGCATCAACGAATACCTGAAAAAGCTCTATTACCAGGCCGGCTACCACGTGGTGCAGCTGTCATCGCCCACCAGCTTCGACTTCATCAGCGCCGCCTCGCGCTTCGCCACCCCGGGTATCACCCAGGAAGACGCCGAAGACATGTACCGCGTGATGCAAGCGGTGCGTGCGCAAAACGCCTCGCTGCCGGTGACCGACTTCTACCTCACCGGCTACAGCCTCGGCGCCCTGGATGCAGCGTTTGTCAGCAAGCTCGACGAGACCCGCCGCAGCTTCAACTTCAAGAAAGTGCTGCTGCTCAACCCGCCGGTCAACCTCTACACCTCGATCACCAACCTGGACAAGCTGGTACAGACCGAGGTCAAGGGCATCAACAACACCACGACCTTCTATGAGCTGGTACTGGCCAAACTGACGCGCTACTTCCAGCAAAAGGGCTACATCGACCTCAATGACGCCCTGCTCTACGACTTCCAGAACTCCAAGCAGCACTTGACCAACGAACAGATGGCCATGCTGATCGGCACCTCGTTCCGCTTCTCGGCGGCCGACATTGCCTTTACCTCGGACCTGATCAACCGTCGTGGGCTGATCATCCCGCCGAAATACCCGATCACCGAAGGCACCAGCCTCACGCCGTTCCTCAAGCGTGCCCTGCAATGCGACTTCGACTGCTACCTCACCGAACAAGTGATCCCGATGTGGCGCGCCCGCTCCGACGGCGGCAGCCTGCTGCAACTGGTTGACCAGGTCAGCCTGTACGCACTCAAGGACTACCTGCACGACAGCCCGAAAATCGCGGTCATGCACAACGCCGACGACGTGATCCTCGGCCCGGGCGACCTCGGCTTCCTGCGTAAAACCTTCGGCGATCGCTTGACCGTCTACCCGCTGGGCGGCCATTGCGGCAACCTTAATTACCGCGTCAACGCCGACGCCATGCTGGAGTTCTTCCGTGGCTAAATATCTTCTGCTGCTCGCCGCGCTGATGTGCGCAGGCGTGGCCAATGCCGACAACAGCAAGGCCCACGAACCGGTCAAGGTTGACTCTGATGGCTTCAAGGAGCCGCTGACCAAACTCAAGTTCAACCCTGGCCTGGACCAGCGTGAGTTCGAGCGTTCATCGCTGACGGCACTTAACGTCTATGACCCGCTGGAGTCGTGGAACCGCCGCGTGTACCACTTCAACTACCGCTTCGACCAATGGGTGTTCCTGCCGGTGGTCAATGGCTACACCTATGTCACCCCAAGCTTCCTGCGCACCGGCGTGAGCAACTTCTTCAACAACCTGGGCGATGTGCCCAACTTGTTGAACAGTCTGCTGCAACTCAAGGGCCACCGCTCCCTGGAAACCACCGGGCGCCTGTTGCTCAACACCACCATCGGCATCGCCGGCCTGTGGGACCCGGCTACCGCCATGGGCCTGCCACGCCAGAGCGAAGACTTCGGCCAGACCCTGGGCTTCTACGGCGTCCCTGGCGGCGCCTACCTAGTGCTGCCGATCTTCGGCCCCTCGAACCTGCGTGACACTACTGGCCTGATCGTCGACTACGGCGCCGAGACCGAGATCAACTTCCTCAACGTTTCCAAGGTCAGCGAAAACCACCCGGAAATCTGGGCTTTGCGCGCCGTCGACAAGCGCTACCAGACCAGCTTCCGCTACGGTCAGATGAACTCGCCGTTTGAGTATGAGAAGGTGCGGTATATCTACACCGAGTCGCGTAAGTTGCAGATCGCCGAGTAAATCGGGCGACACAAAAAAAGGCCATTCGCATGAATGGCCTTTTTTATTGACTGCGATTTCTTCAAGCCTTGAGGGTTTTCCACACCTTGCCGACCACGCTCACCACCGCCAACACAACAGCTCCCGCAATAATCCCGGCCACCGCATTCAGCAATGTCGGCATCAACCACGCCACCCCGCCAACCTGCTGACTGACGCTCTCGATCCAGTGATGCACCGCCGGCACGCCGTGGGTGAGAATGCCGCCGCCGACCATGAACATCGCCGCTGTGCCGATCACCGACAGGCTTTTCATCATATAAGGCGCGGCGCGCAAGATCGCCCCACCGATACTGCGAGCCGCCTGGCCGGGCTTTTGCGTCAGCCACAGGCCCAGGTCATCGAGCTTGACGATACCAGCCACCAGCCCGTACACACCGATGGTCATGACGATTGCAATGCCCGACAGCACGATCACCTGCTGCATCAACGGTGCATCGGCCACGGTGCCCAGGGTGATGGCGATGATTTCCGCCGAGAGAATGAAGTCGGTACGGATCGCGCCCTTGATCTTGTCCTTCTCAAACGCCACCAGATCCGTCGCCGGGTCCGCGACCGCTTCGACCAGATGCGCTTGTTCCTCGGTGCGCTTGTGCAAGAACGTATGCGCAAGTTTCTCAAAGCCCTCGAAACACAGATAAGCCCCGCCCAGCATCAACAACGGCGTGACCGCCCACGGCGCAAAGGCGCTGATCAGCAATGCCGCCGGTACCAGGATCAGTTTGTTGACAAACGACCCCTTGGCCACCGCCCACACCACAGGGATTTCCCGTTCGGCGCGCACGCCGGAAACCTGCTGGGCGTTGAGTGCCAAGTCATCGCCCAGCACGCCGGCGGTCTTCTTGGCCGCCATTTTAGTCATCAGCGCAACGTCATCGAGTACGGCGGCGATATCGTCGATCAATACCAACAAGCTGCTTCCTGCCATGAATCGGGCTTCCATAAGGATGAGAAAGGCCGAGCATAGCGCGGCGCAAAGCTTTACGGGCGCATTCTTGAGGCTCGCGGATAGCCGGTGCTACCATGCACAACCGCCGATCTGGCAAGGAAACTCCTGGTTTATGAGCACCATTCGCGAGCGCAACAAAGAAAAGATCCTGCGGGCGGCAAGCGAGGAGTTTGCCGACAAGGGCTTCGCCGCGACCAAAACCAGCGACATCGCCGCCAAGGCCGGGCTACCCAAGCCCAACGTCTATTACTATTTCAGGTCCAAGGACAACCTCTACCGCGAGGTGCTCGAAAGCATTATCGAGCCGATCCTGGCCGCCTCCACACCGTTCAACCCCGAGGGCGAGCCGTCGGTGGTGCTGAGCAACTACATCCGCTCGAAAATCCGCATCTCCCGCGATTTGCCGTTTGCCTCAAAGGTATTTGCCAGCGAAATCATGCACGGCGCCCCGCACCTGAGCCCTGAGCAGATCGAGCAGCTCAACGCCCAGGCCAAGCACAACATCAACTGCATCCAGAGCTGGGTAGATCGCGGCCTGATCGCCGCCATAGACCCCAATCACCTGATGTTCAGCATCTGGGCGGCGACGCAGACGTATGCCGATTTTGACTGGCAGATATCGGCGGTGACCGGCAAAGCCAAGCTGGATGAGGCGGATTATGAGGCGGCGGCGCAGACGATTATTCGGTTGGTGTTGAAGGGGTGTGAGTTGGGCTGATGGGCTGTGGTGCGGCCATCGCAGGCAAGCCAGCTTCCACAGTTTTTGCGCCAGACACACCATGTATGAACACCACTGCTCCCCTGTGGGAGCGGGCTTGCCCGCGATAGCGCCCATCCAGACACATCCTGCCAAAAGCCTGCCGATCTATATCAACCACACAGATCTAGCCTCTCAGAACCCCATCTGAAGAGAGGCCATGGAATGCCTGAACTCCCCGCTTCAAAACGACTGCGCATCGGGCGATATGATGAACACAACCGCATCTACCTGCTCACCACCAACACGCTTGATCGTGAGCCGATATTCGAGGATGTCAGGCTAGGCCGACTCGTCGTTCAACAATTCAGGATTGCGCAGAATCTAGGCCTGGCAACTTCCCTGGCCTGGGTGGTCATGCCTGATCACTTCCACTGGCTTATCTCCCTGGAAAAGGGATCACTTGCGGACCTGATGCGCCGAGTGAAATCCAAAAGCACCCGCGTGGTGAATGCCGTAGCCGGTCGTCAGGGTCGCCTCTGGCAACCCGGTTTTCATGATCATGCGGTGCGGCGTGAGGAGAGCCTTGAAAGCATTGCCAGGTATATCGTGGCCAACCCATTGAGAGCTGGGCTGGTGAACAAGTTTGGCGACTACCCGTTGTGGGATGCCATTTGGCTCTGACTCAACACCGAGTCGTCTGCATCGCAGGCAAGCCAGCTCCCACACTTGACTGCATTTCACAGGTGGAACTCGGTCAGTGTGGGAGCTGGCTTGCCTGCGATGAGGCCCTAATAGGCTATGGCGATCAAGCCGAAACCCCAGCATCCGCCAACAACCCCACCCCCTCGATCGCCGTAATTGCGCACTGCTCATCAATATCCGAGGTATCCCCGCTGATCCCGATCGCCCCCAGCACCAGCCCCTCCTGATTCCTTATCAACACCCCACCCGGTGCCGGCACCACGCTGCCCTGCCCCAGGCTGTTCAACGCCGCGATAAACGCCGGGCGCTGCTGTGCGTCCAGCGCCAACAGGCGCGAGCCCTTGCCCAACGCAATCGCGCCCCAGGCCTTGCCGATGGCGATTTGTGGGCGCAGCAGGCTGGCGCCGTCTTCGCGCTGCAGGGTGATCAAGTGGCCGCCGCTGTCGAGCACCGCAATGGTCAGCGGCGCAGCCGAGATCGTGCGACCTGCGGTGAGGGCCTGGCTGGCGAGTTGGGTGGCAAGTTTCAAGGTTAAAGCGCTCATGGTGCCGTCCTTCTTTTGTTATTGGGAATGCGCTGGAGGTCTGTTTGATCAGATGCTCGATCAAACAAATAGAACACAATGATATTTATTTTTGTATACAATATTTTCGCACAAAGGCTCCATACGTCGAAAAAAGTGCTTCCGACGAACGCCAGGGCCACTTTGCAAAATGCATTGACCTGCGCCGCTTGCCGTGAATACACTTTGTCCAGACACCACTTGTATACAATTACAAAACGCAAGAGGCACCAAAACCATGAGCAAAATGAGAGCAATCGAAGCCGCCGTCCTGGTAATGCGCCGTGAAGGCGTGGACACCGCCTTCGGTATCCCGGGCGCCGCGATCAACCCGCTGTATTCGGCCTTGCAGAAGGTCGGTGGCATCGATCACGTCCTTGCTCGCCACGTTGAAGGCGCCTCGCACATGGCCGAGGGCTACACCCGCACCAAGGCCGGCAATATCGGCGTGTGCATCGGCACCTCCGGCCCGGCGGGCACCGACATGGTCACCGGCCTGTACAGCGCCTCGGCCGACTCGATCCCGATTCTGTGCATCACCGGCCAGGCGCCGCGTGCCCGCATGCACAAGGAAGACTTCCAGGCCGTCGACATCACCAGCATCGTCAAGCCGGTGACCAAATGGGCGACCACCGTTCTGGAGCCCGGCCAAGTGCCTTACGCGTTCCAGAAAGCCTTTTATGAAATGCGCTCCGGCCGCCCTGGCCCTGTGCTGATCGACCTGCCGTTCGACGTACAGATGGCCGAAATCGAATTCGACATCGACGCCTATCAGCCACTGCCGCTGGCCAAGCCATTGGCCACGCGCATCCAGGTGGAAAAAGCTCTGGCCCTGCTGGATGCGGCTGAACGCCCCTTGCTGGTCAGCGGTGGCGGCGTAATCAATGCCGACGCCAGCGAGTTGCTGGTTGAGTTTGCCGAGCTGACTGGCATCCCGGTGATCCCGACCCTGATGGGCTGGGGCACGATCCCGGACGATCACCCATTGATGGTGGGCATGGTCGGCCTGCAAACCTCGCACCGTTATGGCAACGCAACGATGCTCAAGTCGGACGTGGTGCTGGGCATCGGCAACCGCTGGGCCAACCGCCACACCGGTTCGGTGGAGGTCTATACCGAAGGCCGCAAGTTCATTCACGTCGACATCGAGCCGACGCAGATTGGTCGCGTATTCACCCCCGACCTGGGCATCGTTTCCGACGCCGGTTCTGCGCTGACGATGTTCATTGAAGTGGCCCGCGAGTGGAAAGCCGCCGGCAAGCTCAAGGACCGCAGCGCCTGGCTGCATGACTGCCAACAGCGCAAGGCCACCCTGCACCGCAAGACCCACTTCGACAATGTGCCGGTCAAGCCGCAACGCGTGTACGAAGAGATGAACCAGGTGTTCGGCAAAGACACCTGCTACGTCAGTACCATCGGCCTGTCGCAGATTGCCGGCGCGCAATTTCTGCACGTGTACAAGCCACGCCACTGGATCAACTGCGGCCAGGCTGGCCCATTAGGCTGGACCATTCCGGCGGCACTCGGTGTGGTCAAGGCCGACCCGAGCCGCAAAGTGGTGGCGCTGTCGGGCGACTACGACTTCCAGTTCATGATCGAAGAGCTGGCGGTGGGCGCGCAGTTCAAGCTGCCGTACATCCACGTGGTGGTGAACAACTCCTACCTGGGTCTGATTCGCCAGGCCCAGCGCGGGTTTGAGATGGACTACTGCGTGCAGCTGTCCTTCGACAACCTCAACGCGCCGGAACTCAACGGTTATGGCGTCGACCATGTGGCCGTCGCTGAAGGCCTGGGTTGCAAGGCGCTGCGCGTATTCGAGCCGGGCCAGATCCAGCCGGCGTTGCGCAAGGCGCAGGAAATGATCGAAGAATTCAAGGTTCCGGTGATTGTTGAGATTATTCTGGAGCGCGTGACCAATATTTCCATGGGCACCGAGATCAACGCCGTCAACGAATTCGAAGATCTGGCCCTGGTCGGCAACGATGCGCCGACTGCCATTTCCCTGCTCGATTAAGGAGAACCCTATGCCGCGTTTTGCCGCCAACCTGTCCATGCTGTTTACCGAGCAGGACTTTCTCGCCCGTTTCAAAGCGGCCGCCGACGCCGGCTTCCAGGGTGTGGAATACCTGTTCCCGTACGAGTTCAGCTCCGCCGAGATCAAGGCGCAGCTCGATGCCAACGGCCTGACCCAAGTGCTGTTCAACCTGCCGGCCGGTGACTGGGCCAAGGGCGAGCGCGGTTTGGCGTGCCACCCGGACCGGGTCGAAGAGTTCCGCGCCGGGGTCAAGCTGGCCATCGCCTACGCCCAGGTGCTGGGCAATACCCAGATCAACTGCCTGGCCGGGATTCGCCCTGCTGGTGTGGATGATGAAACCGTGGAAAAGACCTTTGTCGCCAACCTCAAGTACGCCGCCGACAAGCTGCAAGCGGCGGGCATCAAGCTGGTGATGGAGATGATCAACACCCGCGACATCCCGGGTTTCTACCTGAACAACACGGCGCAGGCCCTGTCGATTCGCGAGCAGGTGGGCAGCGCCAACCTGTTCCTGCAATACGACATCTACCACATGCAAATCATGGAAGGCGATTTGGCCCGGACCATGGCCGCACACCTGGGTGAGATCAACCACATCCAGCTGGCCGACAACCCTGGGCGTAACGAGCCGGGGACCGGGGAGATCAACTATCGCTTCCTGTTCGAGCATCTGGATCGGATTGGTTACGCCGGTTGGGTCGGCTGTGAGTACAAGCCGCTGACCACCACCGAAGCGGGACTGGGTTGGCTCAAGACCCATAACGCCATCTAACTGACACAACACAAAAGAATGTGGGAGCTGGCTTGCCTGCGATGCAGACACCGCGATGTATCAGGCAAAACCGGGTGATGCCATCGCAGGCAAGCCAGCTCCCACAGTAGGTCTTCGGTGTTAGGCGAGCCCGATACAGGCTTGCACCTAGAATAAAAAGAGGATTTTGATCATGGCTAAAATCGGATTTATCGGCACCGGCATCATGGGCCAACCCATGGCCGCCAACCTGCAAAAGGCCGGCCACCAACTGTTCCTGTCCGAGCACCACGGCAAGGCTCCCGAAGCCCTGATCGCGGCCGGTGCCGTGGCCCTGGCCAACCCGCAGCAAGTCGCCCAGGAAGCCGAGTTCATCATCGTGATGGTACCCGACACCCCACAGGTGGACGACGTGCTGTTCCGCGCCGACGGTGTTGCCGCCGGCCTGTCACCGAAAAAAGTGGTGATCGATATGAGTTCGATCTCGCCCACCGCCACCAAAGCCTTTGCCGCCAAGATCAATGCAACCGGCGCGCAATACCTCGACGCACCCGTGTCCGGCGGTGAAGTCGGCGCCAAGGCCGGCACCCTGAGCATCATGATCGGTGGCGAGCCGCAGACGTTCGAGCGCGCCCTGCCGCTGTTCCAGGCCATGGGCAAAAACATCACCCTGGTTGGCGGCAATGGCGACGGCCAGACCGCCAAGGTGGCGAATCAGATCATCGTCGCGCTGAACATCCAGGCGGTGGCCGAAGCGCTGCTGTTCGCCTCCAAAAACGGCGCCGACCCGGCCAAGGTGCGTGAAGCGCTGATGGGCGGGTTTGCTTCGTCGAAGATCCTGGAAGTGCATGGCGAGCGCATGATCAAGGGCACCTTTGATCCGGGCTTCCGTATCAACCTGCACCAGAAAGACCTCAACCTGGCGCTGGCCGGGGCCAAGGAGCTGGGGATCAACCTGCCGAACACGGCTGGTACCCAGCAGGTGTTCAGTACCTGCACGGCGATTGGTGGTGGCCATTGGGACCACTCGGCGCTGATCAAAGGGTTGGAGCACATGGCGAATTTTTCGATTCGCGATAAGTAACGTCCTTCGAAATGCGTTCCAGTGTGGGAGCGGGCTTGCTCGCGAAAGCGGTGTATCAGTCAGCATGGATGTCCAATGGTAGACCGCTTTCGCGAGCAAGCCCGCTCCCACATTTTTGAGCGCATTCCAAATTCGAAGTTGATGCACCTCTAATAACAAAAAATTTCCGGGAGCCCGCTTATGTCGGTCGATCCGCAACACCTGCTTCGCGAGCTGTTTGCCACAGCCATCGACGCCGCCCACCCCCGGCAAGTCCTTGAACCTTATCTGCCCGCCGACCGCAGCGGCCGTGTGATCGTGATCGGCGCCGGCAAAGCCGCAGCCGCCATGGCGCTCGTGGTCGAAAACTGCTGGCAGGGCGAAGTCTCGGGCCTGGTGGTCACCCGTTATGGCCACGGCGCACCGTGCAAGAAAATCGAAGTGGTTGAAGCCGCGCACCCGGTGCCCGATGCAGCTGGCCTGGCCGTCGCCAAGCGGGTGCTGGAACTGATCAGCAACCTCACCGCAGACGACCGCGTGATCTTCCTACTCTCCGGCGGCGGCTCAGCCTTGCTGGCCCTGCCCGCCGAAGGCATCACCCTGGCCGACAAACAGACCATCAACAAAGCATTGCTCAAATCCGGCGCGACCATTGGCGAGATGAATTGCGTGCGCAAGCACCTCTCGGCCATCAAGGGCGGCCGGCTGGCCAAGGCCGCATGGCCGGCGACGGTGTACACCTACGCCATCTCGGATGTGCCGGGCGACCAGGCCACCGTCATCGCCTCCGGCCCCACGGTCGGCGACCCGAGCACTTCGCAGCAAGCCCTGGCGATTCTCAAGCGCTACGGCATTGAGGCGTCGGCGTCGGTGCGCAACTGGTTGCAGAACCCAGCCTCGGAAACCGTCAAACCCGGCGACCCGGTGCTCGCCCGCAGCCACTTCCAATTGATCGCCCGCCCACAGCAGTCATTGGAAGCGGTGGCGGTAAAAGTCCGCCAGGCCGGGTTCAGCCCGTTGATCCTCGGCGATCTGGAAGGCGAAGCGCGGGACGTGGCCAAGGTACACGCCGGTATCGCCCGGCAGATCGTGCAGCATGGCCAGCCATTGGCGGCGCCGTGCGTGATTCTCTCGGGCGGTGAAACCACCGTCACCGTGCGCGGCAATGGCCGTGGCGGGCGCAATGCCGAATTCCTGCTGAGCCTCACCGACAGCCTCAAAGGCCTGCCCGGCGTGTACGCGCTGGCCGGTGACACCGACGGCATCGACGGCTCCGAAGACAACGCCGGCGCAATCATGACCCCGTGCAGCTACCGCCGCGCCGAAGCCCTGGGCCTTAGCGCCAGCGACGAACTGGACAACAACAATGGCTATGGCTACTTCGCCGCGCTCGACGGTTTGATCGTCACCGAGCCGACCCGCACCAACGTCAATGACTTGCGCGCCATCCTGATTCTTGAGACTGCCAAACATGACGCCTGACAAGAAAGTCAAAATCCTCGCCACCCTTGGCCCAGCCACTGACGGTATCGATGACATCCGTGAGCTGGTGGAAGCCGGGGTGAATATCTTCCGCCTCAACTTCAGCCACGGCGAGCATGCCGACCACGCCCAGCGTTACCAGTGGATTCGCCAGGTGGAGCGCCAGCTCAATTACCCGCTGGGCATCCTCATGGACCTGCAAGGGCCGAAGCTGCGCGTCGGGCGCTTTGCCGAGGGCAAAGTGCAACTGGTGCGCGGCCAGGCGCTGCGCCTGGACCTGGACCCGACCCCGGGCGATCAACGCCGGGTCAACCTGCCCCACCCGGAGATTATCGCCGCGCTGGAGCCGGGCATGGACCTGCTGCTGGACGACGGCAAACTGCGCCTGCGCGTGATCACCAAACATGCCGATGCCATCGACACTACCGTGCTCAATGGCGGCGAACTGTCCGACCGTAAAGGCGTGAATGTGCCGCAAGCCTTGCTGGAACTCAGCCCGCTGACCGCCAAGGACCGCCGCGACCTGAGCTTCGGCCTGGAGCTGGGCGTGGACTGGGTGGCGCTGTCGTTTGTGCAGCGCCCGGAAGATATCCGCGAAGCCCGCGAGTTGATCGGTGACAAGGCCTTCCTGATGGCCAAGATCGAAAAACCCTCAGCCGTGCTGCGCTTGCGGGAAATCGCCGAACTGAGCGATGCGATCATGGTGGCCAGAGGCGATCTGGGTGTGGAAGTGCCCGCCGAGAGCGTGCCGCAGATTCAGAAAGACATCATCAGCACCTGCCGCCAATTGGGCAAACCGGTGGTGGTGGCCACGCAGATGCTCGAATCCATGCGCTTCTCTCCGGCGCCGACCCGCGCCGAAGTGACCGACGTGGCCAACGCCGTGGCCGAGGGCGCGGACGCGGTGATGCTCTCGGCCGAAACCGCCTCGGGCGAGTACCCGCTGGAAGCCGTGCAGATGATGAGCAAGATCATCCGCCAAGTGGAAAACGGCCCGGATTACCAGATGCAACTGGACGTGAGCCGGCCCAAGGCGGATGCCACGGTGTCGGACGCCATCAGCTGCGCGATCCGGCGTATCAGCAGCATTTTGCCGGTGGCGGTGCTGGTGAACTACAGCGAGTCCGGCAGTTCCAGCCTGCGCGCGGCGCGGGAGCGGCCGGTGGCGCCGATCCTCAACCTCACGCCGAACCTGTCTACGGCCAGGCGTCTGAGCGTGGCCTGGGGCGTGCATTCGGTGGTCAATGACCGCCTGCGCCAGGTCGATGAGGTGTGTTCCACGGCGCTGGAAATTGCCCAGGCGCAAGGCATGGCACAGCGCGGGGACACCTTGGTGATTACGGCGGGGGTGCCGTTCGGGCAGCCGGGGTCGACCAATTCGTTGCGTATCGAAACGTTGATCTAGCGCCTGTAAGGGCCTTTTCGCGAGCAAGCCCGCTCCCACATTTGGAATGCATTCCCCTGTGGGAGCGGGCTTGCTCGCGAAGGGGGCAACTCGGTCTCACTGACTAACCACCATGCACAACCCAACCTGCCCCGACTGGGCCGAAGCGCTGCTCAACGGCTTCAGCCAGATATTCCTGCAACGCCAGCCGCTGTGCGGCCTGCTGTGCCTGCTGGCCATCCTGATCGGCGCCCCGGCCTTGCTCGGCGGGGCGTTGCTCGGTGGCCTCGCCGGGTTGCTCACGGCCCAGCGCCGGGGCTATCCCAAGGCGGAACGCCAGGCTGGTTTGTACAGCTACAACGGCGTGCTGCTGGGTATGTTGATCAGCCAGCACTTCGCCTGGTCGGCGTTGCTGCCGCCGTTGATTCTGGCCTGCGGCGGCCTGAGTGCGATGCTCACGCGGCAATGGTTGAAACATGCCCGCCAGCCGGATGACTTGTCTGCGTACACCGCGCCCTTTGTCGGCCTGGGTTGGCTGCTGATCGGCAGCGTGCCTCAGCCGACGTTCGCGCTGGTCGAGCCCGACGTTCTATCTGTAGTCAGCGCGCCCTTTACCGGCCTAGCGCAAGTCATGCTGCTGGACCAACCACTGGCGGGAGTATTGATTGCAGCCGGCCTGTTGTTGGCCAACCGTCGCGCCGCCCTGTGGGCCTTGATCGGCGCGACTGCTGGCGTGCTGGTCGCTCTACTGCTCGACGAACCCGCCAGCGCCCTCCTCGGCCTGCACAGCTACAACCCCGCGCTGGCGGCACTGGCCTTGAGCCAATCACGCCGCCAGCCGTGGCTGCCAGTGGTGGGCATTCTGCTGGCGATCATCCTCACGCCCGGTTTTGCCGCCCTGCACCTGCCTGCGCTGACCGCGCCGTTTATCCTCGCCTGCTGGCTGGTGCGCGCCACGCAGCGGATGTTCAAAGCCCGCGTGGACAGCCCGTTCGAATCCCCCTAGGCTTGCTCGATATTCGATTCAGGCGGGTTTTATGGACAGCAACAGCGACTGGCGTCAGCGCCTCTATGTCATGGTATTCCAGAGCGACACCGCTGCCGGGCGGCGCTTTGACGGCATCCTGCTACTGATCATCCTTGCCAGCATTGTGATCGTGATGCTCGACAGCATCGACGAAATCCACCAGAACTACGCCAATGTGCTGGCCTATATCGAATGGGGCTTCACGCTGATCTTCGCGATCGAGTACGGCTTGCGCCTGTACTGCTCGCCCAAACCCTTGCGCTATGCCTTCAGCTTTTATGGCTTGGTGGACTTGCTGGCCATCGTGCCCGGCATCCTCGCGCTGTATTACAGCGACGCCCAATACCTGCTGATTATCCGCATCATTCGGATGCTGCGGATTTTCCGCGTGCTCAAGCTCAGCCCGTACCTCAAGCAAGCCAACTACCTGATGGCGGCGCTGCGCGGCAGCAAGCAGAAGATCGTGGTGTTCCTGGTCAGCGTGTGCACCCTGGTGACGGTGTTCGGCACCCTGATGTATGTGATTGAAGGCCCGGAGCACGGGTTTACCAGCATTCCCAAGGGCATCTACTGGGCGATCGTGACTCTCACCACCGTAGGCTTTGGCGATATCGTGCCGAAGACGCCGCTGGGCCAGGTGATTTCGTCGCTGGTGATGATCACCGGTTACTCGATCATCGCTGTGCCCACCGGTATTTTTACCGCTGAACTGGCCAGCGCCATGCGCGGTGAACAGCTGGAACACGATTGCCCAGTGTGCAAGAAAAACAGCCACGAACCCAACGCGGCGTTTTGCTCGCGCTGTGGCAGTAACCTGTTTCATAAAGTGGAATAAGCACAGTACGTTTTAATCTTTAAACGCCTATGCAGGCCCGGCTATAGTTGCTGGCAAATTGCCCCCAGTCTTCTCTCGAACAACAAGGAATGAGCAGTGAAAAAAATCCTCAGCGCCTCTCTTCTGGCCGCGGGCCTGGCCCTGGCCGGTGTCGTGCAAGCCGCACCGGTCACACTGCTTAACGTCTCCTACGACGTGATGCGCGATTTCTACAAGGACTATAACGCCGCCTTCCAGAAGCACTGGGAAGCCGAGCACCCGAACGACAAGCTGACCCTGCAGATGTCTTTCGGTGGTTCCAGCAAACAAGCGCGCTCGGTGATCGACGGCCTGCCGGCTGATGTGATCACCATGAACATGGCCACCGACATCAATGCCCTGGCGGACAACGGCAAACTGGTGCCGGACAACTGGGTCACGCGCCTGCCGAACAACAGCGCGCCGTTCACCTCTGCCACCGTGTTTATCGTGCGCAAGGGCAACCCCAAAGCCCTGAAAGACTGGCCGGATCTGCTCAAAGATGGCGTGCAAGTGATCGTGCCCAACCCGAAAACCTCGGGTAATGGCCGCTACACCTACCTGTCGGCCTGGGGTTATGTGCTGAAAAACGGTGGTGATGAAGACAAGGCCAAGAAGTTTGTCGGCGAATTGTTCAAACATGCACCAGTGCTGGACACTGGCGGCCGTGCCGCCACCACCACGTTCATGACCAACCAGATCGGCGACGTGCTGGTGACCTTTGAGAACGAAGCCGAAATGATCGCCCGTGAATTCGGCCGTGATCAGTTCGAAGTGATCTACCCCAGCGTTTCCGCCGAAGCTGAGCCGCCGGTGTCGGTGGTCGACAAAGTGGTCGACAAGAAAGGCACCCGCGTTGCCGCCGAGGATTACCTGAAGTACCTGTGGTCGCCGGAAGGCCAGGAAATTGCCGCCAACAACTACCTGCGCCCGCGAGATCCGAAAGTGCTGGCCAAGTACACCGACCGTTTCCCGAAAGTCGACTTCCTGTCGGTGGAGAAGACCTTTGGTGACTGGCGTACCGTGCAGAAGACCCACTTCAATGATGGTGGGGTGTTTGACCAGATCTATTCGGGTCAATAACTGAAGATACGCGGTAAAAAATGTGGGAGCTGGCTTGCCAGCTCCCACACAAGCCAGTTCCTACATTTGTTTTTGTGTTCGGCAGTTACATCGGCGGTGTCACGCCATCCTTGCCGGCCGAGATCGCCTGGGCCGTAATGGTCCCATCCGCGCCCTGCGCCGCAAACAACACCACCTTCACGCCCGCCTTGAGCAAGCTGCGATCGCCCGGCTCCAGGTTCACGATCGGCACATCCTCCGGCACCACAATCTTCTGCTCGCCGCCTTTGTACTTCACGGTCAGGGTGCGCCCGTTGCTCACCACCAGGTCGCCCACCGTGCCGTTGGTCATGCTGCTGCCTTCTTTCAAATCAAACGCGCGGTGCCCGTCGCCCGTGCCGGCCATGGCCGGTGGGAATACGTGGACTTCCAGCGCAGTCAGGGTGCCATCGGCGTTTGGCATGGCGGCGGAGCCGATGTAGCTGCCGGGCTTGATCTCATCGATCTTGGCCAAGGTAACGGCGCGTACCTGGGTGGCCGGCGTCAAGTGCACCACAACCTCTTCACCGCTGTTGACCTTGACGTGCATCGCGTCGCCGTCCATCGCAGTAATGGCGCCCCGCACACCGACCCGTGGGGCTTCGGCGGCATTCGCCAGCCCAATGGCCATGGCCGCAGCCAGGGTGGAGGCCAGGAGCATCTTGTTCAGCGTGATTTTCATCGCAATGGATTTCCTGTTTCGACAGTTATGTCTGAATGTATCATTGGCGTTCGACGCAAAAGTTAACGATTCAGTCATTAATTTGCGGCATGAGTGATATCAATGCGCGCGCCCTACACCGACGCAGGCGTTGTCTTTACTCTCGCACGCCACCTTCCTTCGCTTGAATGAGAACACCATGACCGCTACCTCACACGCTTCAAGCACCATGACCCGAGGCATGGTGATGCTGTTTGCGTTCTGTTGCGGCGCCATCGTTGCCAACATCTACTACGCCCAGCCGATCATCGAGTTGATCGCGCCGGACATCGGCCTGACCCCGGCACTGGCCAGCCTGATCGTCTCACTCACGCAAATCGGCTACGCCCTGGGCCTGTTCTTTCTGGTGCCGCTGGGCGATCTGCTGGAAAACCGCAAGCTGATGATCATCACCAACCTGGTGGCCATCGCCAGCCTACTGGGTGCAGCGTTTGCTGAGCAGCCGAATGTGTTCCTGCTTGTGTCGTTGCTGATCGGCTTCAGTTCCGTCTCGGTGCAAATTCTAATCCCGCTGGCCGCGCACCTGGCGCCCGCCGAGTCCCGGGGCCGTGTGGTCGGCAGCATCATGGGCGGCCTGTTGCTGGGCATCCTGCTGGCGCGGCCGGTGTCCAGCCTGGTGGCTGACCACTTTGGCTGGCGGGCGATGTTCATGGCGGCGGCCGCGGTGATGGTGTTTATCAGTGCGGTGCTGATGCTGACCATCCCCAAGCGCCAGCCCGACCACAGCGCCAGCTACGGCCAACTGCTGGGCTCGCTGGGCACCTTGCTGCGCAAGCAACCGCTACTGCGTCAGCGCGCGTTCTACCAGGGCTGCATGTTCGCCACCTTCAGCCTCTTCTGGACCGCCGCCCCCCTGGAGCTGGCGCGTAACCATGGCCTGAGCCAAAGCGAAATTGCCCTGTTTGCCCTGGTCGGCGCCCTGGGTGCCATCGCCGCACCTATCGCCGGGCGCCTGGCCGATGCCGGGCACACGCACCGCGCCTCACTGCTGGCCATGGTGTTTGCCGCGTTGAGCTTCCTGCCGGCTTTTGTACACCCGTTGTACAGCGTGATCGCCCTGGCGTTGACCGGCGTGGTCCTGGACTTCTGCGTGCAGATGAACATGGTCCTCGGCCAACGCGCCATCTACGCCCTCGACGCCAACAGCCGCAGCCGCCTGAACGCGCTGTACATGACCAGCATTTTCATCGGCGGCGCCTTCGGCTCGGCGATTGCCAGCAGCGTGTATGAACACGGCGGCTGGCTGGGTGTGATGCTGGTGGGCAGTGCATTCCCGCTGGTGGCATTGGTACGGTTCCTGAGCGCTTCGCGCCAGGCTGCGGTGGCTACCGCTTAAGAACGCACCAACTTCTCCAACGCCGCATCCGCCAGAAATGACGAGCGGCTTTTGACCTTGTGCTCGCGCACATAACGGTCGATACGCTGAATGACATAACCGGGCAAGGTCACATTGACCTTCTCGGTCTTGCCCAGATAGGGCGAGATATCCAGCTCCAACATGCCCCAGCCCATGCCTGCGTAGTCTTCGTGGGCATGGTGGTTAGCCACCGATGTCGGCATCGGAATCACCCCGCCTTCGGCCGCGATTTCTTGCAGCATGATGTGGGCGATTTCTACCGCAGCGTTATACGCCTCTTCAAAACTGTCCCCGGCGGTGACCGCACCTGGAATATCGGGGATCTGGATACCGGTGGCGGTGAAGTCATCGCCCCATTCGATACACATTGGGTATTGCATGCATGCTCTCCTTAAAACTGAAACAGCCCGGCGCGCTTTCTGATGCTGCGGACGGTGCCCTGAGGCAGGTCCTTTTTGGGATGAGGCACCGGGATCGTGTACGGGTTATAGCGGTGGGTAAAAATATGATGACTGCCCGTGACCCGATCCAGCACCCAACCCGCCTCTTGCAGCTCCTTGATCAATAGCCTGCTTTGCACCCCTGCCTCCTTGGCTTGGTCTGAATAAAAGTAACCCTAGAGTTATCTTTACTCAAGCACAGTTTTTGTTAGTCGGACTGCCGGGTGTTTTGCTGAATATTGAAATGCAGAAGGGTTACTGGCTTAGCGTCGCAGCACTGAACCTGGGGATACGGCCTTTAAGCGAGGGCCAGTAGCAAAACCGGCCAGCGTCAGCGCCGGCGCGCACGTGGCCCAGGCCATCGAAGGGTTGATGGTGATCAGCCGCAATACCACCCAGGCATTTGTCCCCAGCACGCCCAACCGCCTGCAGCTCGCACGCACCTGCTACGACCACATGGCCGGCACGCTGGCGGTGCAGCTGCACGACAATTTCATCGCCGCTGGTTGGCTGGTTGGTGACGGCACCTATGCGCTGACGGAGTCCGGCGAAACCGCGATGATCGCGTTGGGGCTGGATATGCCTGCGTTACGCGAGCAACGTCGGCGTTTCGCCTGTGCCTGCCTGGACTGGAGCATGCGCCGCCCGCATTTGGCTGGGGCATTGGGCGCAGCGGTTTTGCAGTGTGTGATTCGTCGCGGCTGGGTAACTCAGGATCTGGACAGCCGGGCGCTGGGGGTCACGGCCAAGGGGCGCAAGACGTTTGCAGCGCGCTTTGGCTTAGAAACTGCCGGGCAATAAGATTAAAGGTGGGAGATAGGTTGTTTGTGATGGCGGTTTTTTTGGGGTGTGTATCCGTTGCTGCGGTGATGGCGGCCTAGGGTTCCGCCCTGACGGCGGGTCACTTTTGTAAAGACACAAAAGTAACCAAAAGGTCTTCGCCCCACCACTCGGCACCTCGCTTGGGCTCGGTGTGCCCTCACTCCGGCTTGAATCCGTGAGTAACCCACGGATTCAAGCCTGCGTTCGGCCATCGTGGTTAACGGGGCGTCTGAGATCAAAAGCAGATCAAGATCAAGATCTACAGCACGGCGGCCTGAAAGCCGACCTGAGTGGTTGAATCAAAAGCCAGATCAAGTGCGAAGCAAAGCCTGTCTACCTGATGCAACGCAGTCTAATTGTGGGAGCGGGCTTGCTCGCGAATGCGGTGGGTCAGTTATAGATGAATTGACTGACCCACCGCATTCGCGAGCAAGCCCGCTCCCACAGTTGACCGCATGCAGTTTTGAATATGAGGTCGACTGCGGATTTGCATGCACTGAAGATGAGCTTTTCTGTGGGAGCTGGCTTGCCTGCGATGCAGACACCTCGGTACATCAGGCACACCGAGTTGATGCTATCGCAGGCGAGCCAGCTCCCACCTTTGATCGAGTACGGCTCTGCTGTTGCTGTTGCTCCGGCCCTTACATCCTTTTCGCTGGCGAAGTCAGCGGTCTTTTGATCTGCGCTTGTGATCGTGATCTGAGAGCGCCCCGTCAAACACGATGGCCGGAATTCGACAGTGATTGGGGGGGTAAACCGGCAGGGATGCCGGTTTAGCCGCCCCGCGCCATGGATGGCGCGTGGCGGCGGCCCCCCGAATCACTGTCGGATTGCGGGCATGCCGAGCCATAGCGAGGCACCGAGTGTTGGGGCGAGGACCTTTTGGTTACTTTTGCGTCCTTGCAAAAGTGACCCGCCGTCAGGGCGGAACCCTAAGTCGCCATCACCCAAATAACGGATATGTACACCACCAACAACCCGCCATTGCAGGCAAGCCAGCCCCCACATGAACAAGCGGCGCCTGCTAGAGAACTCGGCCATCCCAGGCCACCGTCACATGCCGTGGTAACTCGCGTCGGTGTTCCAGCAACCAGGCATCCAGGGTGTGCCCCACATGGGTCAGCACGCCCAACTGCGCGCCGGTTTCTTCGATGCTTTGCAACGCCAGCGTCAGGTCATTGTGGTTACGCGGTGCTTGCGGCTGCGGCGGCATGGAGCAATCGAGTACCAATACGTCCAACGGCTTCCGTTGCAACCAGGCCAAGGTAGCCGGTGGTAGACCGACGGTGTCGGTGAGGTAGGCGATGCGCCGCCCCTCGCCTTCCAGCAGATAACCCAAGGTCAGCTTTGAATGCTGCAACGGCAAGGCGGTGACGCTCAGTTCGCCAAACGTGCGTGTTTCAAACTCGGCAAACGGCTGGCTGAAATCAAGAATGCCGGGGTGTTTGTAGAGGTCGGACAACCCCTCCGGATCGGCGGGGCCGTGTACCGGAATGATCAAGCCCTGGCCCCAGCGCAGGTGCAACAAACCCTGAGCATGATCGGCGTGATAGTGGGTCTGCAAAATCCCATTAAAGCTGCGCGGCGGGAAGCGCTCGCAAAGGTCGGGCAAACCGCTGTCGATCAACCAGCGCTGGTCGCCGCATTCGATCAACGCGCTGCACGGGCGGCGGCGCAGGCTGGCGTCGCTGCGCGCCAAACCGCACGCCGCGCACTCGCAGCCATACACCGGAACCTGCCGCGCGTCACCGGTGCCCAGTAAAGTCAGGCGCATGCCGTATGCCCGTGATCGAGGCAACAGAGCAAACGCTCGACGGTGTTTTCCAGCGGGCCGGAATTGTCGAGCACAAACAATCCGCTGCCATTGCCCGCGATCAAATCGGCGGTGAACCGCGCATTGCGCGCCAGGCGTTCTTCGATATCGGCCTGGGACTCGCGCCCGCGCGCCATCAGGCGCTGACGCAACACGGCCTGATCCACCGTCAGCAGCAATACCAGCAAGCTCGGATAGCGCTCACGGGTTTGCGCCAGGTGCGCACGCGAACCATTGACCAGCACATCGTTCCCTGCCGCCAGCCATTCGTCGATGGCCTTGGGAATGCCATACCACAAGCCATTGGCCTGCCAGTTGAGGGCAAACGCGCCCTCGGCCAGCAGCGCAGCGAACTGCTCCGGGCTCACCCCTTGTGCGGCCTCGCCCACCGCCTCCGGCGAGCGGGTGATCACGCGGCGCACAATGCGGCAGCCGCGCTCGGCCAAGCGTGGGCGTGCGGCATCCAGCAGGCTGTCCTTGCCCGAACCGGATGGTCCGATGAGATAGATCAACCTGCCTGCCATCAAAACACCCTCTTCGCTTGTCGCCAGACTTGTTGCACTACGGGAAGCCCTTCACAACGGCGGGCCTGCACCAGGTCCGCCCGCAGGCCAATGGCGATTTCACCGCGATCATTAAGGCCCGCCGCTTGCGCAGGCGCCAGGCTGATCATCTTGACCGCCCGTGACAGCTCGCCGCCATCCTGTTGATCGGCCAGCACAAACGCCGCCTGCAACAGGCTGGCCGGGTAGTAGTCACTGGAAAGTATATCCAGCAATCCTTCGGCAGCCAGGCCGGCGGCGGCCACATTACCCGAGTGCGACCCGCCGCGCACCACGTTCGGCGCGCCCATCAGCACTTTCATGTTCAGTGCCTGGCAGCCCTTGGCCGCCTCCAGCGTGGTGGGGAATTCGGCGATGGTCATGCCGTAGCCCGCCGACTCCTCCACATGCGCCAGCGTCGCATCGTCATGGCTGGCCACCGACAGGCCGCGTTCCAGGCAATGGGCGACGATGGCTGCGCGGTAGCGGTCGCTGTATTCCTTGGAATTGGCCATTTGCAGCACGATAAACGCGTCCATGGTTTCGTCGTTGAGGTGGTACTTGCCCATGTAGTACTCACGGTACTTGGATTCGAGCACGAACTGGCGCTGGCCCGGCGAATGGTCCATCACCGACACCAGGCGCACCAGCGGGTTTTCCACCAGGTCGCGGAACACGCTGAGGGTGTCGGGGTGGCACAGCTCGCAGCGCAGGTGCAGGTGGTGCTCGGCGCGGGTCAGGCCGGCGTCTTCGGCCGAGGCGATGGCATCAAGCATCGCCGGCAGCTTTTTCATACGGTTGCCCTTGGGGTTCACATCGCCGATGGACACCGCGTCGAACACCGTGGTGATGCCCGCCGCGATGATTTGCGCATCATGGCTGAGCACCGCCGAGATCGACGGCCAATCCACGCCGGGGCGCGGGGTCATGTGTTTTTCCAGGTTGTCGGTGTGCAGCTCCACCAGGCCCGGCAGCAGGCAATCGCCGCCCAGGTCCTGAGCCTGGGGCAACTGGCTGCGGCCTTCGGCGAGGTCGACAATCTTGCCGTCGCGCAGCACCACCGTGCCCTGGAACATGCGCTCCGCCGTGACGACCTGGGCATTGGTGAGGATCTGTTCAGCGGGCATGGGCGTATTCCTCTTGGGCGACGGGCGATGGGGTCATGTCGAAATGGCGGTCGGCGACCGCTTCACGAGCAGCGCGGTCGTGGAAGATGCCGATCAGCGCCGCGCCGGCGGCCTTGGCTTCGTTCATCAGTTCCAGCACCACTTGGCGGTTGCTGTCGTCCAGGGACGCGGTAGGTTCGTCCAGCAACATCACCGGCCAGGCGACCATGAAGCCGCGGGCGATATTGACGCGCTGTTGTTCGCCACCGGAGAAAGTGCCGGGCGCCAATTGCCACAAGCGCTGCGGGATGTTCAGCCGCGTGAGCAGGTGTTCGGCGCGAGCCTGCGCATCGGCCTTTGACCAACCACGGGCCAGGGCCGGCTCCATCACCACGTCCAGGCAGGCCACGCGGGGGATGACGCGCAGAAACTGGCTGACGTAACCGAGGGTCTGCTGGCGCACCTGGAGAATGTCACGCGGCTCGGCGCCGACCAGCTCCAGCCACGCACCGGCATGCTGCACACGAATACTGCCGCCCGCCGGTAAATAGTTGCCGTACAGGGTGCGCAGCAAAGTGCTTTTACCCGCGCCGGACTGGCCATGCAGCACCAGGCATTCACCGCCCTGCACACTGAACTCCACACCGCGCAGCACGTTGAGTACCACGCCGTGTTGCTGATGCAGGGTGAAGGTTTTCGAGAGGTCACGGACCTCGATCAAGGCATTCATCATGGCTGCAATACCGAAGACACCAGCAGTTGAGAGTAAGGGTGCTGTGGATCGTCGAGGATCTGGTCAGTGAGCCCGGTTTCCACCACGTGCGAGCGGCGCATCACCATCAGGCGGTCGGCCAGCAAACGCGCGACGGCCAGGTCGTGGGTGACGATCACCACCGCCAGATCCAGCTCACGCACCAGGCCGCGCAACAGGTCGAGCAGGCGCGCTTGTACCGACACGTCCAGGCCGCCGGTGGGTTCGTCCATGAATACCAGGCGCGGGCTGGAGACGAGGTTGCGGGCGATTTGCAGGCGCTGCTGCATGCCGCCCGAGAAGGTGCGCGGCAAATCGTCGATGCGCTGCGGGTCGATTTCCACCTGGCCGAGCCAATCCAGACCGGCGCCGCGCAGTTGCGCATAGTTGCGCACGCCTTGGGCCATCAAGCGCTCGCCGATATTCGCACCGGCTGACACGCCCATGCGCAGGCCGTCCCGTGGGTTCTGCTCGACAAAACCCCATTCGGTGCGCAGCAACGTGCGGCGCTCGGCTTCACTGGCACTGTACAAATCCAGCCATTCGCCGTCCTTGCTGCGGTAGCCGATGCTGCCCGCTTGCGGCGGCAAACGCCCGCTCAGCAGCGAGAGCAAGGTGGATTTACCCGAGCCGGATTCGCCGACAATCCCCAGCACTTCGCCGGGATACAGATCGAAGCTCACGCCTTGGCAACCCTTCTCCGGGCCATACAAAAGCGACAGGTCACGCACTTGCAATAACGGCTGGCTCACTGGTTGTTCTCCTTGACCCGTTGGGCGCAATACCAGGTGTCGGAACACACAAAACTCTGGGTTCCGGCGTCGTCGAGAATCAGCTCATCGAGGAAGGAATCGTGGCTGCCGCAGATGGCGCAGTTGTGCGCCCACTTCTGCACTTCGAACGGATGGTCTTCAAAGTCCAGGCTGGTGACCTGGGTGTACGGCGGCACCGCGTACAGGCGCTTTTCGCGGCCGGCGCCGAACAGCATCAGCGCCGGGCTCATGTCGAGTTTGGGGTTGTCGAATTTGGGGATCGGCGACGGGTCCATCACGTAACGCTCATCAACCATCACCGGGTAGGCGTAGCTGGTGGCGATATGGCCAAAGGTGGCGATGTCTTCGTAGAGTTTGACGTGCATCACCCCGTAATCATTCAGGGCGTGCATGGTGCGGGTCTCGGTTTCCGACGGTTCGATAAAGCGCAGCGGCTCGGGAATCGGTACCTGGTAAACCATGATCTGACCGGCCTGCAGCGCCGTTTCCGGGATGCGGTGGCGGGTCTGGATCACGCTGGCGTCGGGCGTCGCTTCGGTGGTGGCAACCCCCGCCGTGCGGGCGAAAAAGCGCCGGATCGACACGGCATTGGTGGTGTCGTCGGCGCCCTGGTCGATCACCTTGAGCACGTCATCATCACCCAGGATCGCGGCGGTCAATTGCATGCCGCCGGTGCCCCAACCGTAAGGCAAAGGCATTTCGCGGCCGCCAAACGGCACTTGGTAACCGGGGATCGCCACGGCCTTGAGCAAGGCGCGGCGGATCATGCGTTTGGTCTGTTCGTCGAGGTAGGCGAAGTTGTACGCCGGGTCGCGCACAGCCGGTTGGGTCAGGTCATTCATGGCGGGTGCCCTCGGCCGGTTGGCGCAGTTTGCGGATCAGTTCCAGCTCGGACTGGAAGTCCACGTAGTGAGGCAATTTGAGGTGCGAGACAAAACCCGCCGCCTCGACGTTGTCGCAGTGGGCCAGCACAAACTCTTCGCGCTGGGCCGGTGAAACGACTTCTTCGTTGTATTCCCCGGCGCGCAGCGAGCGGTCGACCAGCGCCATGCCCATGGCCTTGCGCTCGGCATGCCCGAACGCCAAACCGTAGCCACGGGTGAACTGCGCCAGTTCGGTGGCTGAGCCGACGAACTGGTTGACCATCTCGCACTCGGTGACTTCGATGCTGCCCAGGCAGATGGGAAAGCCCAGCTCTTCGGGGTCGATCCACACTTCGACGTCGCCGATGCGAATCTCACCGGCAAACGGGTGGTTACGGCCATAGCCGCGTTGGGTGGAGTAGCCCAGCGCCAGCAGGAAACCCTCGTCGCCACGGGCCAGGGCTTGCAGGCGCTCGGCACGGCTGGCCGGGTATTCCAGCGGGTCGCGGGTGATGTCGGCGACGCTGGCGTTGTCGTCGGCTTCGTGCTTGATCAAGCCTTCTTTGGCGAGCAAACCGAGCACCCGTGGGCAGGCGTCAATCTGTGCATCCGCCGTGGTCTGCGGGCCGGGGTATTGACCTTCGGCCAACAGCGAAAAATCCAGCAGGCGGTGGGTGTAGTCGAAGGTCGGGCCGAGCAATTGGCCGCCGGGCACGTCCTTGAACGTGGCCGAAAGGCGCCGGCTCAAGGACATCTGCGCGGTATCAATCGGCAGGCTCGGGCTGAAGCGCGGCAGCGTGGTGCGGTAGGCGCGCAGCAGGAAGATCGCCTCGACCAAATCCCCTGCCGACTGCTTGATCGCCAGCGCCGCCAGCTCTTCATCGAACAACGAGCCTTCGGTCATCACCCGCGCCACCGCCAACGGCAATTGCTCGCGGATTTGCGTCACGCTCAATTCAGGAATGGCGGTATCGCCCCGGCGTTTTTTCGCCAGCAGGCGGTGGGCATTGTCGATGGCCTGTTCGCCACCTTTGACGGCTACGTACATCAGGCGTGCTCCTGTGCAATACGGCTGCTGCGCGGCAGGCCGATCAGGTGGTGGCCGGCGGTGAACAACAGGTCCAGGCCTCGCGGAAAGGCTTCGCGGCGTTGGCGCTCTTGCCAGAAGGCTTGCGGCACCGGCAGGTTTACCAGGCGCTGGGTTTTGATCCCTGGGCCGCGCCAGTGCAGGCCGCGACCGGACTCCAGGTCGGTAAGCTGAACCAGCAAGGTGCAGGACTGATCCGGGTAACGGTCGTTGCCGTGGTCGAAGCCGCCGAGGTCAAGCAGGTCTTGCTCGCCGAGCAGCGCGAACACCGCGTCTGCGCGTTTATCGGTGAGCGGGCAACCGCAGTGGAAGGCCAGGTTGGCGCGGATCAGCGGCGTGTCGAAGCTCGGCGCCAGCCACAGTGGCGTGTCCATATCCAGCAGCGCCAGGCACAGCGCGTAAGTAGCAGGCGCCAGGCCGTCGAGGCGTGGCGCGGACGGCAGGTGCTGGATCAAACCGGGTTCGGCCAGCGCTTTGAGGGCAGCACGAAAACCGCGTTGGGCATCCAGTACCGGCTCGACAAACGCCGGTTGCAACAGGTGAGCGTTCATCAGTTTTCTCCTCGCACCAGGGTGAAGAACTCGACCTTGGTGGCAGCGGTGTCGGCTTCTTTTTCGGCGCGGCGTTTGGCTTGGGCAGTGGCCAGGGCGGTGATCAAGTCGCTGAGCCACAGGCTCGGTTGCGTGCCTTGCAGATGGGCATCGGCCAGGGCGGCCAGCTCGGCATGCAGCTTGTCGCGCCCGGCCAGGTAGCTGTAGCCGGTGCGGCCGTCGGCCAGGCGTACCACGCAGCGGGTCACGCTCATTTCGCCGACGTTGAAGGCCGCGCCGTCACCGCCCATGCGCCCGCGCACCAGGGTCATGCCGATTTCCGGGGCGCGGATCAGTTGGTACTCGGCGTCTTTCAACGCCGCTGCGTGGGGTTGCAATTCATTGAGCTGGGCGCGGGCTAATACGCCGATCCAATGTTGTCGCGGGGACACACTCATCATTCAAGTCACCACTTGGTACTGAAAGCGATCCGAACGGCTGGTGGACTGCGCCAGCTCCACCGGGCGGCCGTCGCGATCGCAGGAAAGGGTAAACACCGTGAGGGCCGGCAAGTGCCGAGGCATCATCAGCAGCGCGGCTTCATCACGGTTGGGCAGACGCGCACCGATCAGGCTTTGGGTGCGGGTCAGCGGCAGTTCTCGTTCACGCAGGTACTGGCGCAGGGAGCCGCCGGTGTAATCAGCCAGCAACGGCGCACGGCTGGCGCAGTAGCGATGGCGGATCAGGCTGACGGGCTGGTGGTCGAGCTTGCGCAGGGTTTGCAGCTCGATCATCGGCGCCATCTCGGCGATGCCCAAATGCTCGGCTTCGTCACGGCTGGCGTAGCAGTAGCGGCGCTTGAGCAATACCGCCTGCACACCGACGCCCTGGGCCGACAGCGATTGGCTGTAGGAGGTCTCGGCGCCCATCGAGTAAATCAGCGGGCGGTCGAGCACCTGGGTGCCCTTGCCCTGACGGCGCAACAGGCTGCCTTCAAACACCAGTTCGTCGATGGCGCGGCGCAAGGTGTGGCGATTGACGCCAAAGCGCTCGGCCATGTGCACCTCGCCGGGCAGGAAGTCACCGGCCTGGTAGCTGCTCAATTCACGGCGCAGGATATCCGCGAGTTCGCGGTACACCGGCTCATCTTGTCTAGACAACTGCATGCTAAAAAAAAGCGCCGCGCGGGCACCCCTCCGGCGTCAGATAAACTGCTTGCGCAGGCGTTGGGACAGCACGTCGATACAGCTCACCACCACGATGATCACCAGCAGCACCGCGCAGGTTTGTACGAACTGGAAGGCGCGAATGTTTTCCCAGAGGATCACGCCGATTCCGCCGGCGCCGACCATGCCCACCACGGTGGCTGAGCGCACATTGGCTTCGAAGCGATACAACGCGTAGCTCACCCACAGCGGCATCACTTGCGGGATCACGCCGTAGATCACTTCCTGCAGGGCACTTGCGCCGGTGGCTCGCACGCCTTCTACCGGGCCTGGGTCGATGGCTTCGACGGCTTCGGCAAACAGCTTGGCGAGCACGCCGGTGGTGCTGATCCACAAGGCCAAAACACCGGCAAACGGACCGAGGCCGACGGCGACCACAAACAGCATCGCGAACACCATTTCATTGATGGAGCGGAACGCATCCATCACGCGGCGCAGCGGTTGATGGACCCACCATGGGGTGATGTTGTCGGCGCACAGAATGCCCAGCGGCACCGAGCAGACGATGGCCAGCACCGTGCCCCACAGGGCGATTTGTACGGTGACGATCATCTCCTTGAGGTAGGAGCGCCAATCGTGGAAGTCGGGTGGGAAGAAGTCGGCGGCGAAGGTCGCCATGTTTCCGGAATCGCGGTACAGCGCCAGCGGGTTCATCTCCGCGCCGTGCCAGGCCCAGGCCAGCAGGACCAGGAACAGGCCCCAGCCGAGGTATTGCGGCCAGGTTCTTTTACCCACTGCTTCGGCATGCAAGGTAGTCATGGGTCACTCTCGGTAAAGGTTGGAACTGGACCTAATGTGGGAGCGGGCTTGTGTGGGAGCGGGCTTGCTCGCGAATGCGGTGTATCAGTCACTGGATGTGTTGAATGACACACCGCTTTCGCGAGCAAGCCCGCTCCCACATTGACCCGGTTACTACTGGGGGTTAGCCGTTGGCTGCGGTCTTCTTGTCCAGCTCGGAGATGCGCTGTTGCAGCTTGGCCAGGTCAGCATCGATATCCGCCAGCTTCTTGGCCTTGTCGGCTGCCTCAAGCTTGTCGTCTGCACTGATGGTGGTGCGCTGCTTGAACAGCTCCAGCTGGCGGATCGGCAGCAGCTGGTCGTCGTTGGAGGCGAGGAACTTGCCCAGTTGCATGTTCTTCAGCACCGCCTTCTCTTCATCGGTGTCGCCGTAGTGGGCGAAGAAGTCGCGGATCTTGGTTTTCTCGCTGTCCGTCAGCGCCTTGCTCCACACCATCGGGTCGGCCGGGATCAGTGGCGACTTCCAGATCACCTTGAGCATCGCGGCTTTGTCCGGCTGGGTGACTTCCAGGCGGTCCCAGCTTTCGGTGTTGAAGGTGGCCACGTCCAACTGCCCCTTGGCCACGCTGAGTGCGTTGACCTCATGGCTGGAGTTGAGCGTGCGTTTGAACGCGGTGGCGGCATCCACATGGTTCTTGGCGAACACGTAGTAGCCCGGCACCAGGTAGCCCGAGGTGGAGTTCGGGTCACCGTTGCCGAAGGTCAGGTTCTTGGCGTTCTTGAGCATGTCGTCGACGTTGTTGATCGGGCTGTCCTTGCGCACGATCAGCACGCTCCAGTAACCGGCGGCGCCGTTGGCGGCGGCGGTCTGGGCGAAGATTTCGCCGTTGGAACGGTCCACCGCTTCCATCGCGGCCTTGTTGCCCAGCCAGGCCACGTCGACTTTGTTAAAGCGCATGCCCTGGATCAACCCGGCGTAGTCGGAGGCGAAGGTGGCGTTGATGGTCAGGCCGGTCTTCTTGTGCATGTCATCCAGAAACGGCTGCCACACACTTTTGAGGTTCTGCGAAGACTCGGTGGACATGATGCCGAAGTTGATGGCTTTGTCGGCGGCCTGGGCTGTGCCCATGGCGGCGCCGGCCAGCAACACCGCAGACAGAAACACTTGGCCGATACGGTTCAACATGGACGGGATTCCTGTGGGTCGTGAGTAGGGTTTCAAGCGCGCGCCATGGCCAGCCGAGGCGTGGCGACGGCTGTGCGGGTCTGGTCGGAAAACATCAGGCTGGTGTCGACGTCGGCACCGTACAAATCGTTGAGGAACTGGCTGCTCATGGCGCTGCCCTGCCCGTCGAAATGAATCCGCCCGCCTTTAAGGGCCACGGCACGCGGGCAATAACGCATGGCGTAATCAACTTGATGCAGGGTCACCACCACGGTCTTGCCGTCGCGGCGGTTGATGTCGGCGAGGATCTCCATGACCTTGCGCGCCGACTCCGGGTCCAGCGAGGCAATAGGCTCATCGGCGAGGATGACTTCGGCGCGCTGGGTCAATGCACGGGCAATCGCCACACGCTGCTGCTGGCCGCCGGACAAGGTCGAAGCACGCTGCCCGGCCAGGTCAGCCAAGCCCACGCGGGCGAGGGATTCGAGGGCAAACGCTTTCTCCTCGGCATTGAACAAACCCAGGTTGCCGCGCCAGCGCGGCATGCGGCCCAGGCAGCCGAGCAATACGTTGTCGAGCACGCTCAGGCGGTTGACCAGGTTGAACTGCTGGAAGATGTAGCCGATGTCTGCGCGCAACCGCCGCACCTTGCCATTCAAACGCCCACTGGCCTGCACCTCCCGGCCCAACACCTTGACGCTGCCACCGTTGCTCTTGTCGCAACAGGCCAGGCCGGCCAAATGGCGCAACAAGGTGGACTTGCCGGAACCGGAAGCGCCAATCAGCGCGACCATCTCACCGGCGGCAATGGTGAGTTCGAGGTCGACCAATGCGGATTTCTTCGCAAAGGTCTTGTTCAAGTGATCGACATGGATAGCGTGAGTCATGGGCTTCTCTGTCTGGTTTGAACAGCCACACAAGGGCTGCGGTTGAGTTCAAACGACAGTAGGCGCGGGAGGTGTCAGTGCTATTACTTGCACATGACTGGCGGGGGGCGGTTTGATGAAGGTTTTGTGAAAGGTTGGAATGCTGTCTGACCGATCGTTCCCACGCTCTGTGTGGGAACGATCGATAAAGCTGAACAAGACTTTCCCTACGCCCAGTCAGTTAACCGCTCTGCATTATGTTGACCGAGCCATACGCAGGAGGGCCAAGCCCTGCCGGGTTTCCCATTCCCCGGTCGACCAACCTGCGTATGGTTCACCCTTTCCAACCTGCTCAGTGGCGGCTGTGCATGGGAGGCTTTTCGGCCTGCCGGGTTCCTATGACCGGCCTACCACCCCGTGTACAGTCGCCTCCCCCGGTCGTGTGATAGCTACCGGCAAATGTAAGTGAAGATCTGCCCTACACATATTTCGGGTTGCGTCCGATCAACCTCACCGCTAACCTTCGCGGGTCGCTGCAAAATCAGCGAACGGGTGTGGAAGCCCGAACTCTCCAGGCGTATAAGCGCCCATAGCCTCTAGCGGGCGCTTTTTTCATGCCCGCTATAAAGTGTTATGGCGGCTGTGCGCGGGGCACCTTCGGGTGCGCCGGGGTCCTGGAGTCCGGTCTTCCACACCTGCGTACAGTCGCCACCCAATCATGTGGAAGTGATCGTGGCGACTCCTTTAACTCCAGGAGTAACACCATGAAAAAAGTCACGCCTAACCCTCCGCCATCCACCTCGGATGACACCCCACAAACCCCACCCAACCTCATCTTCACCGTCCGCCCCGGCCTCAGCACTGAAGTAGCCTTGAGCAATGCCAGCGAGATGCTGGAATCGGCGACGGTGTGTGCCTACGACTGTGCCGAGCATTTGGACGGCTCAAGCCGCAAGCAGGTGCTGGCGGTGGTGCAAATGGTTGAGATTGCGCAGCTGCTGGTGGATCAAGCGCTGAATCGGGAGTGCCCCGTGGCCTGATGGCTGAGGCGATTTAGTGTGGGAGCTGGCTTGCCTGCGATGGCGGTGGGTCAGTTGGCAGATGGGTAGCTGATACACCGCTATCGCAGGCAAGCCAGCTCCCACATTGCGTCCGCGTACATCAGGGGATATTTGCGTCACGCGCACGCAGTCGCGGGGTGACGAAATCCAGGAAGGCGCGCACCTTCAGCGGCAATGGCGCCTGCCCTTTGTGCACCAGGCTGATCGGCAACGCCGCTGATTCGTAGGGCTGCAGCACCACCTGTAAATCACCCTTTTGCACTGCGTCCGCCACTTGATACGACAGCACCCGAATCACGCCAACATCCAGCGTTGCCGCCGTGATCGCCGCTTCCGCGGTGTTCACCGACAGCCGCGAATGCACGGGCACGTTCTGTTGCACTTTACCCGCCCCAAACACCCACGCGCCCACCGAGGACAGCACTTCAAAGGTGATGCAACTGTGGTCCGTCAGCGCCTGCGGCGTGGTCGGTTCGCCATGGGTTTGCAGATAGTGGGGACTGGCACACACCACCCGCCGCACCGTGCCAACCCGCACCGCCTTGAGCGAACTGTCCGGCAGTTCGCCAATGCGCACGGCCACATCGCGCTGTTCTTCCATCAGGTGCACTACGCGGTCGGTGAGCATCAGGTTGACGCTGATCTCGGGGTATTGCGCCAGAAACTCAGCCACCACCGGCACGATATGCAGGCGCCCGAACACGATGGGCGCGGTCACCGTGAGCTCGCCTTTGGGCACGGCATATTCACCGGTGGCGGCCCGTTCGGCTTCGCCTATCTCTTCGAGAATCCGCCGGCACGCCGCCAGATAGGAAGCGCCCACGTCCGTGAGCGACAGCTGGCGCGTGGTGCGGTGCAGCAGTCGAGATTTGAGGTGAGCTTCCAGTTCCGCGACTTTACGGCTGACGGTGGCCAGCGGCATGCCCAACTGGCGCGCAGCCGCCGACAGGCTGCCCGCCTCCACCACCGCGACAAACACCGACATCGATTCAAGACGGTTCATAACGCCCTATCAAATTATGGAAGGATGATTCCCGATCCTAGGGGATTATCGACATAAACGCGACTGCGTAAGGTTGGCGACTCATCCCCAGCGACATGAGGCAAACGCCATGACATCCGAGAATGCACCGCCGCGAGGCAAGATCATCATGATGGCGGTGATCGCCGGCGCGGTGGTCACCAACATTTACTGCACCCAGCCGGTGCTGCCGTTGATTGCCTCGGACATGGGCGTGGCGGTGTCGACGGTCAACCTGGTGGCGGGCGCGGCCTTGCTGGGGTTCGCCACTGGGTTGGCATTTTTACTGCCCATGGGCGACCGCTTTGACCGGCGCAAGCTGGTACTCGGACAGATTGCGCTGGCGTTCTGCTTTGCCTTGACCGCGGCCTTTGCGCCAAGCATTTGGGCGTTGATCGGCGCCTCGTTCGGCCTGGGCGTGGTGTGTTGCGTGCCGCAGCAGTTGGTGCCCTTTGCGGCGGTGATGTCGCAGCCCCACGAACGCGGGCGCAATGTGGGCACGGTGGTCAGCGGGATCATGTTAGGGATTTTGCTTGGGCGCACCATCAGCGGTGTGGTCGGTGAAGCGTATGGCTGGCGGGCGGTGTATGCCATGGAGGCAGCGTTCATGATCCCGGTGTGGTTCATCGCAGCCAGGCTGCTGCCGCCGGGCGTGCCGAGTACCAATTTGTCCTACCCTCGCCTGCTGGCTTCGCTGTGGCCGTTGATGCGCGATAACAGCCCGATTCGGCAATCGATGATGGTGCAGGCGTTGTTGTGGGCGTGCTTCAACGCGTTTTGGGTGAATTTGGCCGGGTTGCTGGCCAATGGGCCGTGGCAGCTGGGCAGTGCCTGGGCCGGTGGTTTCGGGATTATCGGCGCGGTGGGTGCGTTTGCGGCGTCGTATGGCGGGCGGGCGGCGGACAAGCTGGGTTGTCGCAAGGTGATTGGCGCCAGCGTGGGGATTGTGACCTTGGCGTTCTTGCTGCTGGCGGGAGCGCAGACGTCATTGATCTTGCTGGTGATGGGGGTGATTGTGCTGGATATCGGTGTGCAGGCCGGGTTGGTGGCGAATCAGACGCGAGCGTTTGCGGTGGACCCCAAGGCCCAGGGGCGGATTAACAGTTTGTATATGACCGCGACTTTTGTGGGTGGAGCGGTTGGGGCAACGGTGAGTGGCTGGCTGATGGCGCAGTTTGGTTGGGTGGGGATTGTGGAGTTTGGGGTGGTGTTGGGGGTGTTGGCTGGGGTGATTCACTGGCTCGGTGCGCCGCGCCGCATTCATGAACTGGCGTAAGCATCAGGCCGAATGAAGATCAAAATGTGGGAGCGGGCTTGCTCGCGAATGCGGTGCATCAGCCAACATTTTCAGTGACTGACACACCGCTTTCGCGAGCAAGCCCGCTCCCACAGTTGATCTTCAGTGTTTGGAGGGATGTATTTCAAAGGTAAGAAAAAGGCGACCTTTCAAAGGTCGCCTTTTGTTATTGCGCGTACTGCTTGCTCAAGCCCGGCGGCACGCCGTGTACGTCGGTGTCTTCCCACGGCCCGTTCGGGCTGATGGAGCGGCTCCAGCCGTTGCTCCAGCGGTAGTAGGTGCGCTGGCGGTAGAAGGTGTCAGGCTGCTCGTCCAGCACATACACCTGCATCTTGCCGTCCCAGTGGCTGGCGGCACCCGGTGGTGGGGCGAAGGTGGGCGATTTGCTTGGCACCGGTTTCGGCGGCGGCGTTACCGGGCCGGAAGGCTGGGTGCTTGGCTGGGTCGCCGGGCCAGACGGCGGGATGGTCGGGCCGGTGGGCGCGGGAGGCCGGTGGACCGCACAAGCGCTCAAGCCGAGTACCAGGCTGAGCAGGGTGATGCGTGCAAATGCGGTCATAGGCGTTTCCTCGAATTATTTGTCCGGAGTGTCGATGGTCAGCTGCTGCAGCGCAGTGGTGCTGCTGGCCAAAGGTTGGCTGCGGCCGATCCACTCGCCAGTGGTAGGTTGACCGGCCCGGGATATGCGCGCAACCAGTTGGACTTCGGGGAAGTTCGACAGTTTCAACTGCGGCATCATTGCGTCCGCATCGCCCAGTTCGACGGTGACCGGCAGTTCAGCCACGGTGACGCGCTTGGCCGCCAACGGCGCCGGCGGGCCGTTTACCGCACGGGCGAAGATAAACACACTGTCGGTGGGCAGGGCTTTGGCCTTCACCTCGGGTGCCAGGTCCACACGCACTTTCATCACGGTTTTTGCCGCAACCGTGCCACCGCTTTCCTTGAGTTTCTCGGCCGCGCGGTCGATACCGCCTTGCAGCGCGACTCGGGAGTTGTCTTCCGCTGGCAACTGCGCCAACAGCCGGTTCCAGTAATCGATGGCTTCCTGATAACGCTGGCCTTCAAAGGCGGCGATACCCAGCAGGCCGAGGCTGGTGACTTCTTTGGGGTCCAGCTTCAAGGCTTCATCGGTCAGCGCCTGCACCTTGGGCGACCATTGTTTGTTGTCGGCAAAGTACTGCGCCTGCGCCCACTGGCCGAGCAGTTCGGGCTGGCGACCGGCGAGTGCGACGGTGCGTTCGAAGATTTTCGCGGCATCCGCGGAACGGTCCTGAGCCATGTAGGCGCGGCCGAGGAAGTACAAGCCTTCCGCCGAGTCCGGCTGGGCGGCGGCGGCGCGCTCCAGGCGCTGGGTCATGTCTTGCATCGACACGGGCGGCTGGGAAAATTCGCGGGTCAGTTCGACCTTGTCGCTCGCCCCGTAATGCAGGTACAGCGCAACGCCCAGGACCGGCACGAGAAACGCCGCCAACAACGGCAGCGGTTTGCCCAGGCGCGATTCGCGAGGCTTTTCTACGCCTTCGGTGTCGGCCAGCAACTCACGCGCAGCCTCGGCACGGCCGGTGTCGAGTTGCGCGGCATTCAGTACGCCTTCGTCCTGCTGCACTTGCAGCTCGGCCACGCGTTCCTGGTAGAGCGCCACGTTCAGTGCGGTGCGGTCCTCTTCACGCTGGGCACGGCGGCCGCGCAACACAGGGATCAACAGGAAACTCAGGGCAATCAGGAGCAGCAACCCTGCTGCGAGCCAAAAATCAATCATCAGTCTTGGTGTCCAGCAATTGGTCGAGGCGTTTGCGTTCATCCGGGGAGAGCGCATCGGAACCATCAGTCGGCGCGGCGCGGCGGCGGCGCACGATCACGGCCATCACCACCACACCGGCCAGCAACAGCCCGGCGGGGCCGAACCAGAGCAGCGCGGTCTTACCGGTGAGGGCCGGTTTGTAGCGCACGAAATCACCGTAGCGGTCGACCATGAAGTCGATGATCTGCTGGTTGTCCTTGCCCTCCCCCAACATGCGGAAGATTTCTTTGCGCAAGTCGGCGGCGATCGGGGCGTTGGAGTCGGCAATGTCCTGGTTCTGGCACTTGGGGCAGCGCAGTTCCTTGGTCAGTTCGCGAAAACGCTCGCGATCACCGTCCTTGGCGAACTCGTAGGTGTCGATGGCCGCATGGGCGACGCCGACCAATCCAAGTGCCAAAACAGCGGCGGCTAACAGACGCTTCATGGCTTGGCCTCATCGACCAATGCCTGGTACTTGGCGGCCAGTTGCTCGCGCCACACCACTTCGTCGATCACGCCGACGTACTTGTCGCGGATCACGCCCTTGGCATCGATAAAGAAGGTTTCCGGCGCGCCGTACACGCCGAGGTTAAGGCCGAGGTTGCCGTCCTCATCGCGAATATCCAGTTGGTACGGGTTGTGAAATTCGGCCAGCCACTTCAAGGCTGCCGCATTGTCGTCCTTGTAGTTGATGCCGTAGATCACCACGCCCTGCTCGGCCAACTTGTTGAGCACCGGGTGCTCGACGCGGCAGGAGATGCACCAGGTGCCCCACACGTTGACCAGCGCCGGTTTGCCCAGCAGGTCGGCCTGGGTCAGGGTTTTATCGCCCTGTACCGTCGGCAGGCTGAACGCCGGGAATTGTTTGCCGATCATCGCCGAAGGCAACTCGGCTGGGTCCAGGTACAAACCACGGTATAAAAACACTGCCATCACCAGAAAGGCCGCCAGCGGTAACACCATCAACCAACGCTTCATGCCGCCGCTCCTTGCAGGCCGAGGGCTTCACGCACCCGGCTTTTGACCTTGACCCGATAACGCCGGTCCAGCGCGGCGAGTAACCCGCCGAAACCGGTGAGCAAACCGCCGAACCAGATCCAGCGCACGAACGGTTTTACATGCACGCGCACCGCCCAGGCGCCGTCGCCCAACGGCTCACCCAGCGCCACATACAGGTCGCGGGTGAAACCGGCGTCGATACCGGCTTCGGTCATCATCGAACTTTGCACGGTGTACAGGCGTTTTTCCGGGTGCAGCACTGCCACTTCCTTGCCGTTGCGCACCACACGCACCGTGCCTTTGTCGGACGTGAAGTTCGGGCCTTCGAAGTGCTTGGCGCCTTCGAAGATGAAGTGGTAACCGGCCAGGTCCATGGACTCACCCGGCGCCAGGCGCAGGTCGCGCTCGGCGCTGTTCTGGCTGGACAGCACCACGCCGAGGGCGCACACGGCGATGCCGATGTGGGCGACCTGCATACCCCAGTAGCTGCGGGTCAATGTCGGCAAGCCTTTGATCAGGCCTTTGTGACGGGTCTTGTCGACAATATCGCGCACGCCGGCCAGCAATACCCATGCAGCCAGCAGGAAAGTGGCGAGCACCGCCCAGTTGAAGTCGCCATAAGCGAAACCAGCGATCACCGCCAACGCCACACTGCCGAGCAGCACAGGCATCAACATGCCAGCCAGCCATTTGACCGGTGTGTCTTTCCAGCGCACCAGCACGCCGACCGCCATCACCACCATCAACAGGCCCATCAACGGGATAAACAACGCGTTGAAGTACGGCGGGCCGACGGACAGCTTGGCGCCGCTCAGCGCGTCCAGCACCAAGGGGTACAGGGTGCCGAGCAGGATCATCGACGCGGCCACCACCAACACCAGGTTATTGCCCAGCAGCAGGGTTTCTCGCGACCACAGGTTGAAGCCGACCTGGCTCTTGACCACCGGCGCGCGCAACGCAAACAGGGTCAGCGAGCCGCCGACTACAAACAGCAGGAAGATCAGGATGAACACGCCGCGCTCCGGGTCGGACGCAAACGCATGCACCGAGGTCAGCACGCCCGAACGCACCAGGAAAGTACCCAGCAGGCTGAGGGAGAATGCGGCGATGGCCAGCAACACGGTCCAGCTTTTGAACACGCCGCGTTTTTCGGTGACCGCCAGCGAGTGAATCAGCGCGGTGCCGACCAGCCAAGGCATGAACGAGGCGTTTTCTACCGGGTCCCAGAACCACCAGCCGCCCCAGCCAAGTTCGTAGTAGGCCCACCACGAACCGAGGGTGATACCGATACCGAGAAACGCCCAGGCGACGATGGTCCATGGCCGCGACCAGCGCGCCCAGGCCGCATCGAGGCGCCCGCCGAGCAAGGCGGCGATGGCAAACGCAAAGGCCACGGAGAAACCGACGTAGCCCATATAAAGCATCGGCGGGTGCACGATCAGGCCAATGTCTTGCAGCAACGGGTTGAGGTCATGCCCGTTCGCCGGGATCTGCGGCAGGATGCGCGTGAACGGGTTGGAGGTCATGATCAAAAACAGCAGGAAGCCGATGCTGATCATGCCCATCACCGCCAACACGCGGGCCAGCATGACTTGCGGCAGTTGCCGCGAGAACACCGACACGGCAAAGGTCCAGCCGCCGAGGATCAACGCCCACAGCAGCAATGAACCTTCGTGGGCGCCCCACACGGCGCTGAACTTGTAGTACCAAGGCAGCGCGCTGTTGGAGTTATTGGCGACGTAGGCGACGGAAAAGTCGTCGGTCATAAAGGCATAGGTCAGGCAGCCAAAGGCGAACACCAAAAAGGCAAACTGGCCCCAGGCGGCCGGCTGCGCCAGGCTCATCCACAAGCGGTCGCCGCGCCAGGCGCCGAGTAATGGCACCACGGCCTGGACGATGGCGAAGCACAGGGCGAGGATCATCGCCAACTGGCCCAACTCCGGAATAAACAGTGCGGACGTCATGGCTTAGCCCTCCTTGGCAGGTGCTGGGGCCGATTGGCCGCTGTCTTTCAACGCCTTGGTCACTTCCGGCGGCATGTATTTCTCATCGTGCTTGGCCAGCACTTCATCGGCCACCACCACGCCGTCGGCGTTGAGTTTGCCCAGGGCGACGATGCCTTGGCCTTCACGGAACAGGTCCGGGAGGATGCCGCGATAGGTGATGGTCACGGCTTTGTTGAAGTCGGTGACCACAAAGGTCACGTCGAGGGAATCACCGGAACGCTTCAAGGAGCCCTTCTCGACCATGCCGCCGGCACGGATGCGCGTGTCCACAGGCGCTTCGCCATTGGCGATCTGGGTCGGGGTGTAGAACAGGTTGATGTTCTGCTGCAAGGCGCTCAGGGCCAGGGTCACGGCAATGCCGACGCCGGCCATGATGGCGAGGATGATCAACAGACGCTTTCTACGCAGCGGATTCACTTATCGGTCTCCCGGCGCAAACGACGCGCCTCTTGTTGCAGGTAACGCTTGCGGGCCAGGATCGGCGCGGCGACGTTAAGGGCCAGCACCGCCAGGCAGATGCCATAGGCCGTCCAGACATACAGACCGTGATGGCCCATGGCGAGAAATTCACTGAACGAGTTGAAGTTCATGCGCGGGCTCCCAGGCTGCTTTGCACTTCGGCCTTGACCCAGCTGGTGCGGGCTTCACGCTTGAGCACTTCGAGGCGCATGCGCATCAGCAATACGGCGCCAAAGAAGCAGTAGAACCCCAGCACCATCAGCAGCAGCGGCGCCCACATTTCCACGGGCATCGCCGGTTTTTCGGTGAGAGTAAAGGTGGCGCCCTGGTGCAGGGTGTTCCACCACTCCACCGAGTACTTGATGATCGGGATGTTGATCACGCCGACGATGGCCAGCACCGCGCAGGCCTTGGCCGCGCTGTCGCGGTTGCTGATCGCGTTGCCCAGGGCGATGAGGCCGAAGTACAGGAACAGCAGGATCAGCATGGAAGTGAGCCGCGCGTCCCACACCCACCATGAACCCCAGGTCGGTTTGCCCCAGATCGCGCCGGTGACCAGCGCCACGGCGGTCATCCACGCGCCGATGGGCGCGGCGCATTGCAAGGCGACGTCGGCCAGTTTCATCTTCCACACCAGGCCGACGATGCCGCACACGGCCAGCATCACATAGCAGGATTGGGCCAGCATGGCGGCGGGCACGTGGATATAGATGATGCGAAAGCTGTTGCCTTGCTGGTAGTCCGGCGGCGCGAAGGCCAGGCCCCAGACCAGGCCGATGCCGATCAGCAAAATGGCGGCGACGCTCAACCACGGCAGCAGCTTGCCGCTGATGCCGTAAAACCATTTGGGCGAGCCGAGCTTGTGAAACCAGGTCCAGTTCATTGCTGTTTCCATCACGGTGGCTGTGCGTCATTGCGCAAAGCTCAGGGTCTTTACTGGCCAAGACATAACACTAGGCCAGACCTCATTATTCGCCGACGCTGATCTTCAGGCCAGCCGCTATAGCAAAGGGTGTCAGGGTTACCGCCAGGGCGGTCAGGCTGCCAAGCCACAGGAGGTAACCGGTCGCCGGCATGCCCATGAGCGCGGCCTGCAAGGCACCGCTGCCCAGGATCAACACCGGGATGTACAAAGGCAGAATCAGCAGGGCCAGCAACAGGCCACCCCGCTTCAAACCGACGGTCAACGCTGCGCCCACCGCCCCCAACAGGCTGAGCACCGGCGTACCGAGTAACAAGGACAGGAGCAACACCGGCAGGCACTCGACGGGCAAGCCGAGCATCATCGCCAGCAGCGGCGAGAGCAATACTAGCGCCAAGCCGGAAAAAACCCAGTGTGCCAGCACCTTGGCCAGTACCAGAAGTGGCAAGGGGTGCGACGAAAGGACCCACTGTTCGAGGGAACCGTCTTCGAAATCACTGCGAAACAGCCCGTCCAGCGAGAGCAGGACCGATAAAAGCGCCGCTACCCACACCAATCCTGGGGACAAGGTTTGCAACAGTTTAGTCTCGGGGCCGACTGCCAGCGGGAACAGCGCGATGACGATGGCGAAAAATACCAATGGGTTGGCCAATTCGGCCGGGCGACGGCACAACAGGCGGGCTTCACGGGCAACTAACAGTGCGAACACACTCATGCCGACCACCGCCCTAAATCCAGGTCGCGGTAACCGGCGGGCATACGGGCCAGGCTGTGATGGGTGGTGAGCACAACTAAACCGCCCTGTTCACAGTGCTGGGCCAGGTGCTCTTCGAGCTGGGCGACGCCTTGTTTGTCGAGGGCGGTGAAGGGTTCGTCGAGAATCCACAGCGGCGGGCCAGGCAGATACAAACGTGCCAGCGCCACGCGGCGCTGCTGGCCGGCGGACAAGGTGTGACAAGGCACGTCTTCGAAACCCTTGAGGCCGACGGCGGCCAGTGCCTGCCAGATGGCATCGCGGGGCGCCGGATGATGCAGGGCGCTGAGCCAGCTGAGGTTTTCTTCCGGCGTGAGCACGTCCTTGATGCCGGCGGCGTGGCCGATCCAGATCAGGTTGCGCGCAAGCTCGGTGCGTTGTTCGTTGAGGGGCTTGCCGTTGAGTCGAACCTCACCGGCCGTCGGTTGCATCAACCCGGCCAGCAGGCGCAGCAAACTGGTCTTGCCGCTGCCGTTGGGGCCGCTGATCTGCACCATGTCGCCGCCCGCCAGCCGCAGTTCGAGATGTTCGAACAGCAGGCGCAGGTCGCGTTCACAGGCAAGCGCTACGGCTTCTAGAAGAGGGCTGGTCAAAAGATCGCGGGCCTTTACGGTTCAAGTCGGCGGTGCAGCGGCCGTTATAGAGAAATGCACAATAACGGCTTTGGCGACCGATTTTAGAGAGCTGGATCAAATAGTTGTGAGGTTTTTACCGCTCTCTTTGCAGACGGGCGGCATTATACATGTGATGCCCTACTCTAAAGAGGGCAATTTCCCCAGAGACGACGCGCACGATGACCGGTGAGATCAACCTTCCTACGCTGCCGCCAGCACCGACGCCCGGGCCTGCCCCGCTGCCGCCGACCGGCGAGTTGTTGAAACTGCTGGAGCCGCAGACCGGCCTGATCGACCCCGGGAAAACCGTCAACGCCGAGGTGATTGCACTTAAACAAGGCGGCGATGCGTTTCAGCTGTTGCTCAAGTTGACCCTCGAAGGCGGGCGCCAGACCTTGGTACAGGCCAGCAGTGCCCAGCCGTTGCCGCTGGGCAGCAACGTGGCCGTCAGCCAGACACCGACCGGCAACCTGACCATCAGCTTGCAGCAAGCCTTGAGCGCCAACGTGGCCGCCCTCACCCGCATCGACATCACACAGATGCCGGTGGGCACGCTGTTGCAGGCCAAGGTGCTGACCACTCAGATGCTGCCGCAAGGCACGGCGCAACCGGCGATCTATCGCTCACTGGTCAGCGTGCTCAATAACGCCCTTGCCGGTACCACGTTGAGCCTGGAAAGCCCGCAGCCGCTGCGGGTCGGCAGCTTGCTCAGCGCCGTGGTGCAGAACGCGCAAAGCCTGAATTTCGTGCCGTTGAGCGGGCTCAAGGATCAGTTGGCCGTGGCGCAACAGCTGTCGACCCAGCAAAGTCGCCAAGGCTCGCTGGATGTGTTGTTCACCGCGCTGCAAAGCCTGCCTGCCGACGACACCACCACCAGCGACCTGCGCGCCGCCGCCGCGCGCTTGCTCAACGCCCTGCCCGACCTGGCGCAAGTCAGCAACCCCAAGGTGCTGGCGCAGCTGGTACAAAACAGCGGGGTGTTTCTTGAGGCCAAATTGTTGGCCGGGCAAAATCCGCAGATTCCGCCTCTGGACATGAAGGGCGCGCTGCTGCGCCTGGTTGCCGATTTGCTGCCGACCCTGCCCGCCGCGACGAATCTGAATGCCATCCTCGCCGCCAATACGCTGGCCCAGGTACTGCCCAATTTCGTGCGTAACCCGCTCAGCACCCTCGGCCAGATCGGCGCACGGCAAGCCCCGGCAGGGTTTCCGCTGCCGGACCGGCTGATGGCCAAGCTGGCAGGCGAAGGCGACCTGGAAAACCTGCTGCGCCTGGCCGCCGGGGCCATTTCCCGGCTGCAAAGCCACCAGCTATCGAGCCTGGAGCAAACCGGCACCACCGCCGATGGCCGGCTGCAAACCACCTGGCAGCTGGAAATCCCCATGCGCACCTTGCAGGACATTGTGCCGTTGCAGGTCAAGTTCCAGCGTGAAGAACCGCCGCCGGACAAGGACCAACCGGAGCGCAAGGACAAGAAAGACCCCAAGCAAATGCTCTGGCGCGTCGAGCTGGCCTTCGACATGGAGCCGCTGGGGCCGTTGCAGGTGCAGGCACAACTGACCCAGGGCAAATTGTCCAGCCAGCTGTGGGCCTCGCGCCCGTTTACCGCCAGCCTGATCGAAAGCCATTTGGGCAGTTTGCGCGAGCGTCTGGTGACTTCGGGTATCAATGTCGGCGACCTGGACTGCCACCTCGGCACGCCGCCACGCGGGCCACGAACCGGATTGGAGCAACGCTGGGTGGATGAAACCGCATGAAAAACTCCCTTCCGCCACGCCAGGCGATTGCCCTCAAGTACGACGGCCAGCAAGCGCCAACCCTGACGGCCAAAGGCGACGATGCCTTGGCCGAAGCCATTTTGAAGTTGGCGCGGGAAAATGAGGTGCCGATCTATGAGAATGCCGAACTGGTGAAGCTGCTGGCGCGTATGGAATTGGGCGACAGCATCCCGGAGGAGTTGTACCGCACAGTGGCCGAGATTATTGCGTTTGCGTGGACGCTCAAGGGTAAATTCCCGGTGGGCTATGACCCGAATGCCGAGCCGGTGGAGCGGGATGTGACTGAGCGCGGGGATGATTACTAGCTACACACAAATCCAAATGTGGGAGCTGGCTTGCCTGCGATAGCATCAACTCGGTGTACCTGATGTACCGAGGTGTCTGCATCGCAGGCAAGCCAGCTCCCACAGTCGGTCTCTATTGTCAGTTCAGGACTTCACTCAAGGGAATGAAATTGACGCGGTCGCCAATCTCGAGTGTCGTGCCCTCCAACACCTCCACAAACCCTTCGGCCCACGCCGCGCTGCGCAGCACGCCGGAGCTCTGGTTGCGGTAGATAATCGCCCGGCCCTGCTCGATACGACCACGCAGGTACTCGCGACGGTTACCCGGCCGGGGCCATACAAACCCCACCGGCACTTCAAACCGCAGCGGCGCCACATCTTGCACGCCCTGGCGGCGCAGCAGATAAGGCCGGGCCAGCAGTGCAAAGGTCACCAGGGTCGACGCCGGGTTGCCGGGCAAGCCGATCACCGGCACACCGCGAAAGTGCCCGAAGGTCAGCGGTTTGCCTGGCTTGATCGCAAGCTTCCACAGGGCCAGTTCGCCCTCTTCGCGCAGGGCGATGCCGAGGAAGTCCGCCTCGCCTACCGAGACACCGCCGGTGGACAGGATCAGGTCGACACTGCCAAGGCTGGCCAGGCGTGTGCGGGTCTTTTCCAGGTCATCCGGAAGAATCCCGGCATCGATCACTTCACAGCCCATGCGCACAAGCCAACTGCACAACACACGCCGGTTGCTGTTGTAGATCTGCCCCGGCCCCAGCGGCAGGCCGGGTTCAATGAGTTCGTCGCCGGTGGACAGCACGGCCACGCGTACCCGGCGCACCACACTTAAACAGGCATGCCCGAGGGAGGCGGCCAGGCCCAGCTCTATCGGGCCAAGCCGGGTGCCTGCGTTTAACACCAACTCGCCAACCGTGGTTTCCTGGCCTTGGGGACGGATGTTCTGGCCGGCCTGCAAGCGCTCGGTGAAGCTCACGCGGTGGTCGGCATGGACCACGGCGTTTTCCTGCATCTCCACGCAATCGGCGCCTTCGGGCACAGGCGCGCCGGTAAAGATGCGCGCGCAGGTGCCGGCCGCCAGTGGCTGCGGGGCCTGGCCGGCGAAGATGCGCTGGCTGACGGGCAGCGGCTCGCCGGTCCAGTCCGACAGGCGCAAGGCGTAGCCGTCCATGGCGCTATTCGGCCAGGGCGGCAGGTCGAGGGTGGAGACCAAATCTTGCGCCAATACGCGGCCATCACACTCGGCCAAGGGCTGCACGTCGTGCTCGCGAATCGGCGTTGCTTCAGCCATGTCCAGTAGTTGCTGCAGCGCTTGTTCCACCGGCATCAGTGCACCGGACTTGCCAGGCTTATCCACGGGATTCGCAGGGTTCGGCCTGCTTCAGGTGCGGCACAAAGTTGCACGGGCGGTGACGGTTATCCAGCTGTTCGGCGAGGATGCCATCCCAGCCCGTGCGCACGGCGTTGGTCGAACCCGGCAGGCAGCAGACCAGCGTGCCATTCGCCAGGCCGGCCAGGGCGCGTGATTGCACGGTGGAGGTGCCGATATCGGCCACGGAGATCTGGCGGAACAGTTCGCCAAAACCATCGACGAGCTTGTCCAGCAGGCAACTGACGGCTTCGGGCGTGCTGTCGCGGCCGGTGAAGCCGGTGCCGCCAGTGATCAGCACCACTTGCACCACGTCTTCGGCGATCCAGTGGGCGACCTGGGCGCGGATTTTGTACAGGTCGTCCTTGAGCAGCACACGCTCGGCCAGGTTGTGGCCGGCAGCGGTCAGGCGATCGACGAAGACCTGGCCGGAGGTGTCGGTGTCCAGGGTGCGGGTGTCGCTGACGGTCAGCACAGCGATATTGAGGGGTACGAAGGGCGCATCAGCCTTGGCTTTCATGGCTTGGTCCGGTTGTCGAATGAACAGCCCGATGTTATATCACAGGCCCCTATTTGCCTGCCGCAGCGGAACCACCATGTCGCTTGATTCTTTGCCCCTGCCCTGTTCGATCCTGCTGCTGGCCGGTGGTCGTGGCCAACGTATGGGCGGCCAGGACAAAGGCCTGCTGCCCTGGCACGGCCAACCGCTGGTTGCACATTTGCAGCGCCTGACGCGCCCGCTGACCGATGACTTGATCATCTCGTGCAACCGCAACCATGAGCAATACGCGCCGTATGCCGACCAGTTGGTGAGCGACGACAGCCCGGATTTCCCCGGCCCGCTGGCGGGCATCCGCGCGGGCCTGGCCGCCGCGCACCATGCGCATTTGCTGATACTGCCGTGTGACGTCCCCAACATCGATGTAGGACTGTTGGGCGATTTGTGTGAGGCGGCACGCCGCAACCCGCAGCTGCCGGTGATGGTTCGCCATGGTGAATTCTGGGAACCCTTGATCTGCATCATCCCCACCCACCTCAAAACCCAGGTAGAACAGGCATGGGACGCCGGTGAGCGCAGCCCGCGCAAGATCTTCCTGCAGTTGGGCGGTGTGGGCCTGGAATGCCAAGCTGGCGACCCACGCCTGGCCAACCTGAATACACCCGAGCTGTTGCACCCTGGGTCCGGCGTGTCAAAATGAACCTCGCACAAGGAACTTTGTCGACGCCATGCGCGTCACAAGGTCAGCAATTTAAAAGAATTCTCTTGGAGACAAACTCATGACTCAACGGACCATCGCCGCTCTCATGCTTGCACTGGGCCTCGCCACTCTTGCCGGTTGCGCTTCGCCTACAGTGATCACCCTGAATGACGGTCGCGAAATCCAGGCCGTCGACACCCCTAAATACGACAAGGCTTCGGGCTTCTACGAGTTCGAACAACTTGACGGCAAGCAGACCCGCATCAACAAGGATCAGGTTCGCACCGTTAAAGACCTGTAAGTCTTAAGCGCTTGCCCACAAGGCCCGCCATGTGCGGGCCTTGTCGTTTCTGGCGGTTACCAGTCGAGGGTGATGCGGCTGCGAAAATCGCGTTGTTCGCCGGTCACCGGGTCGATAAAACGCACGCCCTGGGCCAGCAATTTGAGCGGGTTGGCGTAGTCGTCCTCGGCATCCTTGAGCACGTCGGGGTAGAACGGGTCGTTGCAGATACTCGCCCCCAGCGCGGTCATGTGTACACGCAACTGGTGCTTCTTGCCGGTCACGGGGAACAGACCATAGCGCCACAGATCGCCATTTTTCTCGAGCACTTGCACCGCCGTTTCGGTGTTGCTGACGCCCGGCCGTTCCTGCATGCGAAAGAACGGTTCGCCATCGACCAGGCGGCTTTTATGCACCAGCGGAAAGGTCAAGTTGGGCAAGGCCGGGGCAATGGCTTCGTAGAATTTATCGATGCGCCGCGTGGGGAACAGCTGTTGATACGCCGACCGGGTTTGCGGGTTGGCCGAGAACAGCACCAGCCCCGCCGTGTGCCGATCAATACGATGCAAAGGCACCAGCGCGGGGTTGTCCAGGCTGCGTATCAGGCGGCGCAACAAGGTTTGCTCGACGTATTCACCGGCCGGGGTCACCGGCAGAAAGTGCGGTTTGTCGGCCACCACCAAGTGCTCATCGGCGTACAGGATGGTTTCCTGAACCGGGATCACCTTCTCATTCGGCACTTCGCGGAAATAATAAATGCACAGGCCTTCCTTGTAGGCGAGGTCCAGGCTGATTGGCTGGCCATTGATGTCCAAGACGCGGCCACGGGCGATGCGGTCCAGCCACTGCTCGCGGCCAATCGCCGGGAAGTGCTCGCACAGGCAGTCGAGCACCGTCGCCCAGGGGCCGGGCGGCAGGTACAAGGTGCTGGCTTGATGCTGGGACGCAGAGAAACCGGATGTGGACATGCAATGCTCGAAACCTGAATAAACCGGCTGGCATTATCCCGCATGGAGCACGATTGAGCCTAGGGCGGATCTCAGGCCTTGGCCAATTGCGCCCGCAATACCGGCGAAGCACTGGCCGCCTCGGTGAACTCCTTGAGCCAACGCAACACATCCACCGCTTCCCAGCGGCCAGGATCGTAGAGCGCGTACAACAAGCCCTGGTAACCCACCACATCCAGCTGCTTGTGATAACCGGCGCGCTGGAACAACGCCTCGATTTCAGCAAAGCAGGTATTGAAATGCACTTTGTTAAACGGCGTCTTGCCTTCCGTGACCAGGCCGTCGAGGCGCAGCTCGTTCACCGCGTCGCGCACGACGTCGGCGGACATGCGATTGACGCTGCTTTTCAGTTGTTCAACATTCACCACGGGCGTTCCCTCTATTCAATCGCTGTACAAACATACAGTAACGCAATATTTGGAAACTCGCCATCGCGAAAACGCGCCTGTGCGATCAAGCTCGGCAGAGCACACCCGGCGAGCCTGCTCAGAGGTTCTGCAACTGAGCACTGATGCGCTGACAATTGCTGCGCAGCACCTCCACAAAGTGAACGACGTTGGACGATTCCGGACGGTGCAGCGGCCGCACAACACTCACACAGTAAGAAATCGAATGGGAAAAACGGCGGATCTGCAAACCTCTGCCCACATAGTCCAGGGCGGTGAGTGGATTGACGATTGCAACGCCGACACCCAGGTTTACGGTCGCGCACACAGCACTGGCGCTATGCGTTTCCACCACCAGCCGTCTTTCAATGCCCGCCTGGTGAAAAATCGCGTCGGTTTTGATCCTGTAAGGGTCATCCGCCGCCAGGTAAACAAAATTTTGCCCATTGAAATCCTCTGGTGTGAGGACCGCTTTTGCATTGAGCACGTGGTGAGACGGCAAGACACACACCACATCAAGGTTTAACAAGGTTTCGCTGTAGGTTCCAGGTGGCGTTTCAAGGGTCTCGGTGAGCCCCAAATGATAACGCTGAGCCGTCAGCGACTCTTCCAGCGCGGGAGACTCCTGCGGCGTGACATTAATGCTGACACCCGGGAATTTATTACAAAAATCCTGGCACACCTGCGGCAGCAAGGCATTCGAAAACGCCGGCTGGCAGGTCAGCGAAATTTGCCCCTGGCGAAAGTGCCGGATCGCCTCAGCAGCGTTCTTGACGCGCGCCAGACCCACATAGCTGCGCTGAACTTCATCGAAAAGCATCAGGCCATGTTCAGTGGGAACCAGTTTTGCGCCTGCGCGTTTGAACAGCGTCAACTGAGTCAAGGTTTCAAAGCGACTGAGCTCGCGACTGATCGTCGGCTGCGAAGTATGCAGGAGCGCTGCGGCAGCGGTTGCGCTGCCGGTGGTCATGACCGCCCAGAACACTTCCACGTGGCGAAAACTGAAATTCATGGGCAACCCACATGCTGAATTGAATGGGAAAAAGCATATCAGAAATGAATAGACCCCCATTGTTTAGATATTTTTCGTTTGTTTTTTCGCCATGCACACTTCCATTGTCTGCACTGAGAAAGTTGTCAGTGCGTTTATTCGGAGTCATCCAATCGAGGTAGGCAGATGGACCACTTTAATTTCATCAACGGCCATTTACATGCAGAACAAGTGGATGTACGCACCATTGTCGAAGAGCACGGCAGCCCTGTTTATCTCTATTCAGCACAGACGCTGAAAGATCACTATGCCGTACTGCAAAACGCATTTTCTGCGCTGTCGCCGTTGATTTGTTTCTCGGTTAAAAGCTGCAGCAATCTCAGCATCCTCAAGCTGTTGGTCGATCAAGGTTCCGGCCTCGATGTGGTCAGTGGCGGTGAACTCTACCGGGCACTGACGGCAGGCGTGACCGCAGACAAGATAGTTTTTGCGGGAGTGGGCAAGTCCCACGAAGAAATCAGCTATGCCGTTGACGTGGGCGTATTCCTTTTTAATGTGGAGTCCGAGGCAGAGCTGCTGCGCCTGGATGCGATAGCAGCGGCGGCCGGCAAGCGGGTAAAGGTGGCCGTTCGGGTCAATCCGGATGTGGCTGATGCAGGTACCCATGAGAAAACGGCCACCGGCGGCCGTCAGACAAAATTTGGCATACCGATTGAACGCGCCTATGAACTGTTTACCCCAACGCGTTACGCAAGCGTCGATGTCGTTGGCATTCATATCCATCTCGGGTCCCCGATCCCATCGGCCCACACCTACTTGTCTGCCATCGACAAGATTGAAGCAATGGTCAACCAGCTCCAGGCCGCTGACTGCCCGATTGAGTTCATCAACATCGGCGGTGGGTTTCCAGCGCAATACGGCACCGAAAGCAATCCCGTCTGTTCACTCACTGAAACGGGAGCGCTTATTGGTGCGCGCTTGCAAGAACTGAAAAGCCGTGGCCTGCACTTCATCATTGAGCCGGGCCGTTCGATCAGCGCGAACGCGGGCGTATTAATCACCACGGTCGAATACATCAAACAAGGCTGGGATCGCAAGATTGCCATTGTTGATGCGGGGATGAACGTCCTGCTGCGCCCCACTTTGTATGGCGCCAATCACGTCATCTGGCCAACCCGATTTGGCGAGTTTTCCGGCCATTGGGCAGCATTGAGCGAGAGCGCCCGTACGGCGGGCGCCGCGCCTTTGGAAGATATCGACATTGTCGGCCCCATTTGTGAAACCGGCGATTACTTCGCTTTAGGTCGCCCCTTGCCCGTACTGGAAGGCGGAAATTTATTGGCGATTTTCTCATGCGGTGCTTATGGGATGAGCATGGCCAGCCAATACAACTCTCGCGGGCGCCCGCCAGAGGTGCTGGTGGAGGGAACACACACCAAATTGATACGGCTGCGCGAATCCCACGATGACTTGATCGCGCATGAGCGATGCGGTCTAGAGAACACTTAAACAGCTTGAACAACCAAAGCCTGGTGGTCAGCAAGCCACCGGGCTCACGCTATTTAAGGAAGTTGACCACCTGTTTGGTCTCGAACGGCCAATCCAGCTCCGCCCCCGTATCCAAGCGCCGAAGCACTGGGATCCGCAGCCCGTAAACTTCAGTGAGGTCATCAGGGTCGGTGATATCCACCAACTCCACCAGCAACCCGCCCTCGACGAGCGGCATGATTTCGGCTTCAGCAAGCTCACAAAGATGGCAACCCAGGGTGCTGAACAACTGGCATTCAGGAAGCATGGCGAATCGACCCGATCAAAAGCAGGCAATCATTCTAAGCCCACCCACCTGGCTGAGGCGAGCGGGCCAGCCGGTTGCCAGGCAGCCGATCAATCCTGGCTGACTGCACCAATCTTGTGAATCGACAGGTCTGCGCCGTAATACTCCTGCTCCTGACTCAGGCGCAGCCCATACACACGCTTGATCACGCCGTACACCAGCAAACCACCGACCAGCGCCACGGCCACGCCCAGCGCGGTGCCGATCAACTGGCTGATCAGGCTCACGCCGCCCAGGCCACCGAGTGCGGTCTGGCCGAAAATGCCGCAGGCAATGCCGCCCCACACGCCACACAGGCCATGCAGCGGCCATACGCCCAGCACGTCGTCGATCTTCCAGCGATCCTGGGCGGCGATAAAGCACCACACGAACAGCCCACCGGCGACCACACCGGTAACCAACGCGCCCACAGGGTGCATCAGGTCGGAGCCGGCACAGATTGCTACCAGCCCGGCCAACGGGCCGTTGTGCAGGAAGCCTGGGTCATTGCGACCGATCACCAAGGCCGCGACCGTACCGCCGACCATCGCCATCAGCGAGTTGACGGCGACGAGGCCGCTGACACCGTTGAGGGTTTGCGCGCTCATCACGTTAAAGCCGAACCAGCCGACGATCAGAATCCACGACCCCAACGCCAGGAACGGAATGCTCGACGGCGCAAATGCGACCAGCCGCCCTTCCCTGTAGCGCCCGTTACGCGGGCCTAACAGCAGCACCGCCGCCAACGCCAGCCAACCGCCCATGGCGTGCACCACCACGGAGCCGGCAAAATCATGGAAGCTGGCGCCAAAGCGCGCGAGCAACCAGGCTTGCAGGCCGAAATTGCCGTTCCACACCATGCCTTCGAAAAACGGATAGATAAACGCTACGATCAGCGCGGTGGCACACAACTGCGGGGCAAACTTGGCCCGTTCGGCAATGCCCCCGGAAATGATCGCCGGGATCGCGGCGGCGAAGGTCAACAGAAAAAAGAACTTCACCAGGCCATAGCCGTGGTCGGCGCTGATCACCGCCGCCGGTTGCATAAAGCTCACGCCGTAGGAGATCCAATAGCCTATAAAGAAATAAGCCAGGGTTGAGATCGCGAAGTCACTGAGGATTTTCGACAGGGCGTTGACCTGGTTTTTCTGGCGCACGGTGCCAACTTCGAGGAACGCGAAGCCGGCGTGCATGGCCAGGACCATGACCGCACCAATCAGGATAAACAGGGTGTTGGAGCTGTGGACGAGGGTATCCACTGCGCTTTGCAAATTTTCCATGGAGGTTGGCAGGCCTGCATTCAAGGCAAAAAGCACCAAAGCGGTTCAAGCCAGGGTTGCGCGCACTAAATTGGCACCACCGGCCCCACCCCTCTTCAGAGGGCATGAACCGTTTTAGCGCAGCGATCAACACAATGGCCGTGGCCGACAGGGTTTTTCCGCGAGTTTGTGTGATTTAGGGTAAGGTTTTTCCAGGCATTCGCCTCGGGCCGCCCTGACTCGGCGCAAGCCCCGGGGCCTGCGCACCAAGGCAAAGCAAAAGCTGTACCAGGCAATTGAAGTGAACCTTCACCGAAGCCGGTGACTCGAAAACTCATCTACACAAACCACGCACACTCAGACATACAGAATCAGCCAATCACGGAGATACCCATGGCCAGAAGAACTGCAAAGACTGCTCAAGAAATACTGATGGCGGATTTCCAAACCCTGGTCAGTGACACCGAGAAGTTGCTCGACGACACCGCCGTGCTGGCGGGTGACCAGGCGGATGAGCTGCGCAGCAAGATCCACGAGAGCCTGCTCAAGGCGCGCGAAACCCTGCAACTGACCGAAGATTCCCTGCGTGAACGCGGCCAGGCGGCGGTTACGGCCACCGAAGATTACGTGCAGGCCAACCCTTGGCAGTCGGTCGGCATTGCCGCCGGTGTGGGCTTTCTGATCGGTCTGCTGGCCACAAGGCGCTAACTATCATGTCTATCGGCGAAACCGGCTCGTCCACGGGCACAAGTTCCACTTCACGACGCCTGGGCGCAGCCGTTCTGGGCTTGCTGCACAGCCACGTCGAATTATTTGGCATCGAGTTGCAGGAACAGAAGGCCCGCACCGTGAGCCTGCTGCTGTTTGCAGGCCTGGCACTGGTGTTTGCCCTGTTATTGCTGGTGGGGTTGTCGACCTTGGTGATGATTCTGGTGTGGGACACCGGCTATCGTCTCACCGGGATCATCTGCCTCTGCGTGTTCTACAGCCTGGCTGCGGCCTTCTGCGGGGTACGCTTGAAAGCGGCGGTGTTCGATGAGTCCACGCCCTTCCACGCCACCCTTGAAGAGCTGGCCAATGATCGGGAGCGCCTGCTGCCATGAGCATGACTGAAATCCCGCAAAACACCTCGCGCCGGGAAATGCGCAAGGCGTTGATTCGCCTGCGCATGGAAATGCATCGCCAGGAGATTCGTCACGAATCCCAGCAACTGATGGCGCCGTTGAACAAAATGCGCGACATGCGCCACAACTGGCAAGACAGCCTGGGCATCAAGCACGCGCCGCTGTGGGGCGTGGCGGCGGTGACGCTGATGGGCTTTTTTACCGGCAAGGGCGCCAAGGGCGGCGGTATCAGCAGCCTGACGCGTCTGGTGCGGCTGGGCGCTGGTTTGATCCCGCTGATCAAATTGGCCATGCAGCGTAAAGGCTGAACCTGGCTGGCTGCATTCTTGCAAACAGAATCGGCCCGGCCCTCGTTACTGAGGGCCGGGCTTTTTTTCGCCAGCTCTCTTAAGGAGGCCCCGTGATCGACGGGCAACCGCTCGCCTGTTTCCAGCCCTTCATCGATACCGCCACCGGGCGCATTGCCGGCGTCGAGGCGCTGGGCCGTTTACGTCAGGCCGATGGCCGCCTGCAATCGGTGGGGCCGCTGTTTGCCGACCCGCGCACACCCGGCGTGGCCCTGCGCCGCCTCGACCGGCAGATCCGCGAAAACGCCTTGAGCCGCCTGCATGAAGCACCCGTCGACTGGTTTCTGAGCCTGAACATCTCCCCCCGCTGGATCAACCGCCTGCGCCCTGGCCAAGCCTTGCCCAGCCTGAAACAAGTGCAGGCGCACAACGTCGATCCCCGGCGCATTGTGTTTGAAATCACCGAACTGGGCGGCGACATCCAGCGCCTGGCCGACGTGGTCGCGCGCTACCGCGAGGCTGGCGCACGCATTGCCATCGATGACTTCGGCGCCGGCTATTCGCAACTCGACCGCGTACTGGCGCTGCAGCCGGACATTCTCAAGCTCGACATGCGCCTGTTCCAGGAAGCCGCTAAAGGCGGGCCGAGCAGTGAAGTGGTACGGGCACTGGCGCAAATGGCCGAAAAAACCGGGTGCTGGATCATCGCCGAGGGCGTGGAAACCGAGGCGCAACTGAATTTTGCCCTGGAGTGCGGCGCGCGTTATGTGCAGGGCTATCTGTTTGCCCAGGCCCAACTGGACTGGTTTGCAACTGATGCGTTCGTTGCGCGTTTTGCCCAACTGCGCAGCGTTTACGTGCAGCACAAACTCGCCGAACGTGGCCGTGTGATGCAGTTGCGGGTGCAATTGGCCGAGCTGATGAACATCCTGCAAAGTTGGGCACAGGGCCGCGCGCCGCTTGATCAGCTGCCCCAATTGCCGGACTTCCCGTGGCTGCTGCGTTTTTACCAGTGCGACCGCCATGGTACCCAGCTGACGCCCAACTTCGAGTGGCGCCAGGATGCCTGGCAGGCCGACAGCCGCTACCTGGGCCACAACTGGTCGTGGCGGCCGTACTTCTATCACCTGCTCGCCGAAGGCTGGGAGGAGCGGCGCCTGACGCTGTCGTCGACCTACCGCGATGCCACCACCAACCAGTACTGCCTCACCGCCGGGCAGTTCTTCGATAACGGTCAGCGGTTGCTGTTAATCGATATCGATGCGGCGGGCCTGTAGATTTTTGCTTGCCGATGCCGCGCTGAACCGGGAAGCTGGGAGGGTCATTCACCGCACGGAGAGTACCCGCCTTGGATTGGCCCACCCTGCTTACCCGCGAACGTCTTGGAAAGCCCCTGCACAGCCCGGAAGAACTCGGCCGTAGCCCGTTTCACAAAGACCACGATCGGATTATTTTCTCCGGCGCTTTCCGCCGCCTGGGCCGCAAGACCCAGGTGCACCCGGTGTCCAGTAACGACCATATCCACACGCGCCTCACCCATTCCCTGGAAGTCAGCTGCGTCGGCCGCTCCCTTGGCATGCGCGTCGGCGAAACCCTGCGCAGCGCCCTGCCCGACTGGTGCGAGCCAAGCGATCTGGGCATGGTAGTGCAATCGGCTTGCCTGGCGCATGACATCGGCAACCCGCCGTTCGGGCACTCGGGTGAAGATGCCATTCGCCACTGGTTCCAACAGGCCGCGGGACGCGGCTGGCTGGACGACATGAGCAGCGCCGAACGCAACGACTTCCTGAATTTCGAAGGTAATGCCCAAGGTTTCCGGGTGCTCACCCAGCTGGAATACCATCAGTTCGACGGCGGCACACGCCTGACTTACGCCACCCTCGGCACTTATCTCAAATACCCTTGGACTGCCCGCCACGCGGATTCATTGGGCTACAAGAAGCACAAGTTCGGCTGTTATCAGAGCGAGTTGCCGATCCTTGAGCAGATCGCCCATAAACTCGGCCTGCCGCAACTGGAAGAGCAACGCTGGGCGCGTCACCCGCTGGTCTACCTGATGGAGGCGGCCGACGATATCTGCTACGCCTTGATCGACCTCGAAGACGGCCTGGAAATGGAGCTGCTCGACTATGCCGAAGTCGAGTCGCTGCTGCTCGACCTGGTGGGTGACGATTTGCCCCAGACCTACCGGCAACTGGGCCCGGCGGACTCACGCCGGCGCAAGCTGGCGATCCTGCGCGGCAAGGCCATCGAGCACCTGACCAATGCAGCGGCACGCGCCTTTGTCGAGCAGCAGGACGCCTTGCTCGCCGGCACGCTGCCAGGCGACCTGGTGGAACACATGCATGGCCCGGCCAAGCGCTGCGTGCTGGACGCCAAGGACATGGCGCGCAAGAAAATCTTCCAGGACAAGCGCAAGACCCTGCACGAAATCGGCGCCTACACCACCCTGGAAATCCTGCTGAACGCCTTTTGCGGCGCCGCCCTGGAGCAGCATGGCGGGCGCACGCCGTCGTTCAAGAACCGCCGCATTCTCGACTTGCTGGGCAACAGTGCGCCCGACCCTGCGTGGCCCCTGCACGCATCGTTTCTGCGCATGATCGACTTTATCGCCGGCATGACCGACAGCTACGCCACCGAAATGGCAAGGGAGATGACCGGGCGTTCCAGCCCCCAGTGAAACATCAGGTCATGCCGCCTGCGTCCCGTACAGACTTTACCTACGACGGGAACAGAGCGGCCTGATCGAATTCGCACATCCGCTCGAGGAATAATCGCGCACGCTTCTTGCGAACCTGACACGCAATTCCTACGTCACGTCCCTCTGACTGAGCCATGTGCCTTCTATGCCCATACCCCGTCTTCGAATCCTATTGGTGGAGGATCATCCCTTTCAGCTCCTGGCCACTCAGTGCCTGCTCAAAAGCTTCGGTTTCGAGCAACTGACCCTTGCGGAAAATGCCGAGCAGGCGATCCGCTGGATGTCTTGCGCCACCCGCCCCTTTGATTTGATGTTGTGCGATCAATGCCTGCCTGATCTGCCTGGGCTGGAACTGATAGACATTGCCAGCCGCCAACACTTCATCACCGGCGCCATCCTGTTGAGCGGGCTGCCCGCAACAGAGTTGTCCAACCTGACACTCCAGGCCCGGCAGCGCGGCCTGCCATTGCTGGGTTACTTATTGAAGCCCCTGAATAAAGACGCACTGGCAGAATTGATTGCGCCACTGCTCTCGTTATAAATGCAGGACTATAAACACTGTTCACGGGTAAACAATCGCCGCAAGAACAAGGTTGGATCCCTGACACCGCTCCAGGGCTTACTGATTCAACTACTGCTTACATCCGACGACACGAAGCCTTATCGAACGGTAGGTCGTTACCTTTTATTATGTAGGAATTCTCCTGTTTTATATCTACTCCCCCCAACGCTCGTCCTCCTCCCTCATCTTCTGAGCTAATGTGCCCGCTTTATTTGCACTTGCATGGAATATGATTATGAACACGGTTTTTATCATTGATGACCACCCGGTTATCCGGCTGGCGATTCGCATGTTGCTGGAACACGAGGGTTATAAAATCGTTGGCGAAACGGACAACGGTTGTGACGCGATACAAATGGTTCGCGAATGCCTGCCCGACCTGATCATCCTGGACATCAGCATTCCGAAACTCGACGGCCTCGAAGTGCTCTGCCGATTCAACGCGATGAACACCTCGATGAAAACCTTGATCCTGACGGCCCAGAGTCCGACGTTGTTCGCCACCCGCTGCATGCGCTCGGGCGCAGACGGTTATGTGTGCAAGGAAGGCGACCTGAGTGAATTGCTGAGTGCCATTCGTGCAGTGCTGTCTGGCTACAATTACTTCCCCAGCCAGGCACTCAATTCCAATGGCGCCGACAGCAAGGATGCACAGGAACTTGAACTGTTCAAGGCCGTGAACGACCGGGAACTGATGGTATTGCAACTGTTTGCACAAGGCCGCACGAACAAAGAAATCGCCAAAGGTATGTTTCTAAGTAACAAAACAGTAAGCACTTACAAAAAAAGGCTGATGCAAAAACTTAAAGCCAAGTCCTTGGTAGAACTTATCGAGATGGCAAAACGAAACGCGCTAGTGTGAGAAAGCGGATGCCCAGGCGTATAAAGGACTATCTGATTATATTATTGGCCGGCATGTGCTTGAGCACGACCGTGCCCGCGGCCCCTCAAATCGGACCGGAACACTTCACCTTATTGAGCCGCGCGGGTACCGTTCAACTCGATATTCAACTGGATAAGACCCAGCGCCAGTGGCTACAGTCCAAGCGCGAGCTGGTACTGGGCACTTCGGCACCCGACTACCCGCCCTTCGACCTCACCTCCAGCGGTCGCGACTATGAGGGCCTGACCGCCGATTATGCAGGGCTGCTGGCCAAAGCCATGGCCTTGCCCGTCAAGGTGTTGCGTTACCCGACACGTGAGGCTGCGATAAACGCGCTGGAAGCCGGCGAAATCGACCTGCTGGGCTCCTCCAATGGCTTTGAGGCGGCCAACCCTGAACTCATCCTCTCGCGACCTTATGCGGTAGACCAGCCGGTGCTGGTGACCCGCGAAGGCGAAACACGCAGCTTGAGCGAGGGCCTGGCTGGCCTGCGCCTGAGCCTTGTCTACCACTACCTGCCGCTGAGCGAAGTCGAAAAGTTGTACCCGCAGGCGGACATCCGCGCGTTCCCTTCTTATCAAAACGCGCTGAATGCCGTGGCTTTCGAGCAGGCGGACGTGTTCCTGGGGGACACTATTTCCACCCATTACATGATCAACAAGGGCTACCTCAAAAATGTCCACATGGCCAACTTCGGCAAGCATGAAGCCTATGGCTTCACCTTCGCGTTGCGCCACGATCAAGCTGTCTTACTGAGCATCGTCGACGCGGTGCTGAGCGCCGTCCCTATCAATGAGCGGGACAACATCGCCAAGCGCTGGAGCGCCGGCAGCGACATCTTGCTGACCGACAAGAAACTGCAACTGACCCAACGTGAAGAGCGCTGGCTCAAAGACCATCCGGTGGTCAAAGTCGTGGTCAATGAGACATTCGCGCCGTTGACGTTCTTCGATGCCGACGGCAATTTTCGCGGCATCACCGCCGACCTGCTGGAACTGATCCGCCTGCGCACCGGCCTGCGTTTTGAAGTGCAGCGCAGTCGCGAAATCAGCACGATGATCGAGCAGCTCACCGAGGGTAAAGCCGATGTCATCGGGGCCATTGTCCCCAGCGCCGAACGCGAAACTCAGCTCAGTTTCAGCCGCCCCTATCTGGAAAACTCCTATGTCCTGCTGACTCGCAAGGAGCCCGATGCAGCCGCGAACCTGGAGCAGATGGCAGGCAAGCGCCTGGCAATCACCCTGGGCAACCCGCTGGAAAAAACCTTGCAAGAGGACTTCCCGCAGATTCGCCTGGTGGAAGTCAGTGATACCTTCAAGGCCTCGGAAATGTTGGCTCAAGGGAGTGTGGACGGCGCGGTGAACTCACTGGTCATTGCCAACTATTTCCTTGCCTCCCAGGTGTTCCAGGACAAACTGCAGATCAGCGCCAGCATCGGCACCCTGCCCGCCACTTTCTCCATGGCGACGCCACGCAGCGCCGTCGAGCTGAGCTCAATCCTGGACAAAGCGCTGCTGAGCATCGCCCCTGAGGAAATGGGCGTGATCAACAGCCGCTGGCGCGGTTACACGCCCGCCTCCGACAGCTACTGGCGCAATTACCACCAACTGATTGCGCAGATCATCATTGGCACCGGCTTATTGTTGCTGATCTCCCTGACCTGGAACGCCTACATGCGTCGCCAGATCAAACATCGCAAGATGGCCGAGCGTGCCCTCAATGACCAGTTCGAGTTCATGCGCGCACTGGTCAATGAAACGCCGCACCCGATCTATGTGCGTGATCGCAAGGGCCTGTTGCAGACCTGTAATGACAGCTACCTGCAAGTGTTCGGGGTCAAGCGCGAAGAGGTCATCGGCAAGAGTGTGGTGCAAATGGACATGGCCCTGGCCCCCGAGGCCGCGCAGTACCACGCCGACTACCAACGGGTAGTGGTGGAAGGCACTCCGCTGATCCTTGATCGCACCCTGCACATTCATGGCAAAAAACTCACGATCTACCACTGGATCCTGCCTTATCGCGACTCGGACGGCGAAGTCCAGGGCATCATCGGTGGCTGGATCGATATCAGTGACCGGCGCCAACTGTTCGACGAGCTGCGCACCGCCAAGGAACGCGCCGATGAAGCCAACCGGGCCAAAAGCACCTTCCTTGCCACCATGAGCCATGAAATCCGCACGCCGATGAATGCCGTGATCGGGATGCTGGAGCTGACCCTCAAGCGCGCCGACCAGGGCCATCTCGACCGCCCGGCGATCGAAGTGGCCTACAACTCGGCCAAGGACTTGCTGGAGCTGATCGGCGATATCCTCGACATTGCACGCATCGAATCCGGCCGCCTGAGCCTGGCTCCCGAGCGCGTTAACCTGCGCGAAGTGATCGAATCGGTGGTGCGCGTGTTTGACGGCCTCGCCCGCCAGAAGACCCTCAGCCTGTTGCTCGAATTCGACCCCAACTTCAACAACACCGCCGTGCTGATAGACCCGCTGCGCTTCAAGCAGGTGCTGTCCAACCTGGTCAGCAACGCGATCAAGTTTACCGAGCGCGGGCAGGTCAAGATCAAGGTGCAGGTGCAAGCCACCGAGCACCCCCAAGAGGTGCAAATGAAGCTGGTGGTCGAGGACACGGGCATCGGCATCAGCCGGGAGGACCAATCGCGCCTGTTCGAACCCTTTGCCCAGGCGGACAACTCCGGGCACCTGGCCAGGAGCGGAGCGGGCCTGGGGCTGGTGATCTGTCGCAGCCTGTGCGAGATGATGGGCGGGCAACTGAGCCTGAGCAGCGTGCCGATGGTGGGCACTCAGGTACAGGTCAGCTTAAGGATGACCTGCCTCAAGCCCATTGAAGCGTTGGACGAGCTCAAGTCTCAGGCGCCGACCGCCGCGGCGGTACTCAATGTACTGGTGGTGGACGATCATCCGGCGAACCGCTTGCTGATGTGCCAGCAATTGGGCTACCTGGGGCACCAGTTCACGGCAGCCCAGCATGGCGCCGCCGGGTTTCAGGCCTGGCGCCAGGAACACTTCGACCTGGTGATTGCCGACTGCAACATGCCCGTGATGAATGGCTATGAGTTGAGCCGTTCGATCCGTGAATACGAGCAGCGAGAGCAACAGGTGCCCTGCGTGATCCTCGGTTTTACCGCGAATGCCCAACCCGAGGAAAAACTTCGCTGTGCGCAGGCGGGCATGAACGACTGCCTGTTCAAACCCATCAGCCTCACTGCACTGGAGCAGCATCTGGCGCAAATCAAACCGCAATCCAGCGGCCAGCGGCTGGACCTCGATTGCCTGGACGCACTGACCGGAGGCGACCCACACCTGAGCCGCCGCCTGCTGGAGGAGCTGCTGAGCAGCAGCCGTCAGGACCGCGAGGAGCTGGTGGCCTTGATGGCCCGCCAGGCGGCGCCCCAGGCCATCATTGAGCAAGCCCACAAGATCAAGGGCGCCGCGCGCATCGTCCAGGCAAGTTCATTGGCCGCGCAATGCGAAGCGCTGGAGCAAGCCTGTGCCCGCAACGAAGAGCGCCCCACGCTCGACGCGGGGGTCAAGGCCCTGGAAAAACTCATGCTGGAGCTGGAGAGGACCCTGCAAGTGCAGCTCCATAAGCTGGACAGCCAATAACGGTGGCCAGCCCTCTCCTGCAAGGTCAGCAGTCGGTCAACCGCAGGAAAATCGCGGCCAACTGCTCGATGCCCGCCTGGTCCTGCTCGCTGAAACGGGCCAGCGACGGGCTGTCCAGATCAAGGACACCCACCAGCAGGCCATCCTTGACCAAGGGCACCACCAGTTCACTGTTGGAAGCGCTGTCGCACGCAATATGGCCCGGGAACGCATGCACATCTTCCACCCGCTGGGTTTGCCGCGATGCCGCCGCCGCGCCGCACACGCCACGCCCGAAGGGGATACGCACGCAAGCGATCTGGCCCTGGAACGGGCCAAGCACCAGTTCTTCATTGCGATTGAGGTAGAAGCCCGCCCAGTTCAAGTCGTCCAACTGGTTGAACAGGAACGCCGAGAACTGCGCACTGTTGGCGATAAAGTCACGCTCATCGGCGAGCAGCGATTCCAGCTGCGCGCAGAGCATGGCATAGCCATCGAGGCCGGTGCCGGCCTGTTGCAAATCGATCATGGTTGACGCTCCAACAACTTCAGACCCACCCAGTAACGGGCAAATTGATACGCGCAACGGCCGTTGCGATTGCCACGCCCGGTGGCCCAGCGCACGGCCAGGATGTCGAGGGCTTCATCACGCTGCCACTGCAAGCCGGCCTTGCTGGCCAGTTCGCCGATCCAGTGTTCAACCACATCCAGGAAATGTTCCTGGCTGAACGGGTAGAACGACAACCACAGGCCAAAACGGTCGGACAAGGCGATTTTGTCTTCCACTGCCTCACTGGGGTGCAACTCACCGTCCACGCGCTTCCAATTGTCATTGTCGCTCTGGTTTTCCGGCACCAGGTGACGACGGTTGGAGGTGGCATACAGCAACACGTTTTCCGGCGCTTGCTCAAGGGAGCCGTCCAGTACGCTCTTGAGTACGCGATAATCGCCCTCACCCGCTTCGAAAGACAGGTCGTCACAGAACAGGATAAACCGCTGCGGCAGCTTGAGCAGTTGCTCGACCACACGCGGCAGATCAGCCAGGTGATCGCGCTCGATTTCAATCAGGCGCAAACCGGCCTTGGCATGCTGGGCCAGCAAAGCGCGCACCATGGAGGATTTGCCGGTGCCACGCGAGCCCCACAGCAACGCGTGGTTGGCGGGCAGGCCATCGAGAAACTGCTGAGTGTTGCGCGCCAGTTGCTCACGTTGCTTGTCCACGCCGATAAGGTCGGACAGGCGCATGTCCAGGCTCACTTCCAACGGCAGCAAAAAGCCGCTGCGGCCTTCGCGCTGCCAACGGGCGGCGAGGCAATTATTCCAGTCGATGGCTTGGCGCGGTGCCGGTAACAGCGGTTCCAGGCGAGCCAGAACCGCATCGGCCCGCTCAAGAAAGGCATTCAATCGAGAATCCACGATTATTCCTCTGGCAAGTTCTTGCAAAAGATGGCGTATTGGCAACCCTGTGGCAGACCCACGAGGCTGCGTATAAAACGATTCATGCCGGCCAAGCCAAAGCCTGTGGATGTTCAGCTATGCTTGCCGGGCGAAGGGAAACGTGAAGTGGTTCAACACCCGATGGATATCAAGTTCGCCCACCGCTTGTCTTATAAACAAGCTCGATTGACTGTGCTGGTCGGTTTCGTCTTGGGAACCTTGCTCAGCCTGATCCAGATCGGCATTGATTATGCCAGCGAAGACGCCTCGATCAACCGTGAAATACGCTCGCTGATCGAAATCAGCCATAACCCTGCCTCACGAATCGCCTACAACATTGATGCCGAACTGGCCCAGGAACTGACCCTGGGCCTGTTGCACTCGCCGGCCATCACCCATGCGCAACTGGTCGATAACAATGGCGTGGTACTGGCGGATGTGAACCGGCCGCGCAAAGAGAGCGCCTACCGGCCCATCAGTGACTTTCTGTTTGGCGCCAACCGTTTGTTTGAAGACCGACTGTTCCTGAGCCATATGCCCAATGATTCCCTCGGCGTGCTGCGCCTGGACGTCGACACCTATGCGTTTGGCAGCCGTTTCCTGCACCGCGCCGAGATCACCTTGCTCAACGGGTTCGCCCGCAGCCTGTTGCTGACCGGCATTCTGCTGGGGTTGTTTTACGTGATGCTGACGCAACCGCTGGTGCGCATTATCCGTGCTCTCAGCACCAGCAAGCAGGCCCGCCTGGATTGCCCACCAGGCCACGAAAACGATGAAATCGGCGTGCTGGTGAACGTCGCCAACCAGCAATTCGAAAACATGGAGACCGAAATCCAGCAACGGCGGCATGCCGAAGACCGCCTCACCGAGTACCTGGGTCAACTGGAAGATATCGTCTCGGCACGCACCCTGGAGCTCAAGGCCAGCAACCAGCGCTTGAGCCAGTCCAACGATGAACTCGAAGCCGCCAAATTGACCGCCCTGGCCATGGCCCAGGCGCGCGCCGCGTTCCTGGCCAATATGAGCCATGAGATCCGCACGCCGCTCAATGGCTTGCTGGGCATGATCGCGCTGTCGCTGGACAGCCCGCTGAACGCCGAACAGCGCCAGCAGCTGTCCATCGCCCACGATTCAGGCAAGGTGCTGGTCGAACTGCTCAACGATATCCTCGACCTGTCGAAGTTCGACGCCGGCCAGTTGGAGCTCGAACGCATTCCGTTCGACCTCGGCTCATTGGTGGAAGACACCGCCAACCTGCTGTCGCAGAACGCGGCGCCGAGTGTCGAGTTGACCTGCCTGATCGACCCGCTGTTTCCTGCGCAGGTGATCGGCGACCCGACACGGGTACGGCAAATCGTCAGCAACCTGCTGTCCAATGCGTTGAAGTTCACCCGCTTCGGCCGCGTGGATGTGCGCCTCAGCGCCGAGGATGGCAGGGTAAAAATCGAAGTCTGTGACACCGGCATCGGCATTGCCCAGGAAGCCCAGGTGAAGATATTCCAGCCGTTTACCCAGGCCGGTGCGGGTATCACCCGCCAGTTCGGCGGTACCGGGCTGGGGCTGGCGTTGACGCATAACCTGTGTGAAGCGATGAAGGGCCGCTTGAGCATCAGCTCGGAAGTCGGTTTTGGCAGCCAGTTCTGCGCCGACCTGCCGCTGCCCACACATTTACCGGCCGCACGACAAGCCACACTGCAGGGCGAAGTCATCGCTATCACCAGCGCCGGCAGTGGCCTGGCGGAATTGCTCGGCACCTTGCTGCCGCCTTGGGGGTTGGCGCTGCGCTGTTACTCCCAGGATGACGACCTGACCGGGCTGAACCCCGACCTGCTGATCACCGATTGCCCGGAGTGCCTGTTCCGCCTGCGCCCCGGGATCAGCGCGCCGATCCTGCTGGTGACCGCCTATGGCAACTTCATGCCCAGCGAAGAAGTCGCGGCCCTGATGCCGCTGCAGCAACAGGCACGCCCGTTGAGCCGCAATGCGCTGTACCAGATTCTGCAACGTAACCTGCGCAGCGAGGCGCAACTGATCCTCGACCCTGTCCAGATGGAAGCCGTGCCCCTCGCCCATCGCGCGCGCATCCTTTTAGTGGAGGACAACCCGGTCAATCAACTGGTCGCCAAGGGCATGCTCAGCAAGCTCGGCTGCGCAGTGATTGTGGCTGCCCATGGCGGCGAGGCGCTCAAGTTGCTGGAGGAGCAGCGCTTCGACATGGTGCTGATGGACTGCAATATGCCGGTGATGGACGGCTACGAGGCCAGCCGGCAGATTCGCCGCAGCGGGCGCTGGCCGGACCTGCCTATTGTCGCCCTGACCGCCAACGCCCTGGCGGAAGAACGCGAGCGCTGCCGGGCGGCGGGAATGGATGATTACCTGGCCAAACCGTTTCGCCGTGAAGAGCTCAAAGCTCTGCTGGACCTGTGGGTGCCGACCTCGACAAGCCTTTGATCTGGGCCAGCAACTGGTCCAGGCCATCGCGCAAGGCCTCGGCCTGATTCAGGTCGACGCCGCTGTCGCATAACAGCCGGGTTTTCAACGCATGGGCCTGGTCTCTCAGCTGCAAACCCGCCTTGCTCAAACTCAGGTGCATCTCACGCTCGTCCAAAGTGCTGCGCTGACGCTTGACCAGCGCCAGCTGTTCCAGGCGCTTGAGCAGCGGCGTCAGCGTGCCAGAGTCGAGCATCAGGCGCTCGCCCAGGGCTTTGACCGTGGGTTGTGGCGGGAGGGTGGCGTGCCACTCCCACAGCACCAGCATCGCCAGGTATTGCGGGTAGGTGAGGCCCAACTGATCGAGCATCGGCCTGTAAGCTCGCGTCACTGCGCGGGACGCGGCATAAAGCTTGAAACACAGCTGGTCGTCCAGGGCCAGGGACACGTGGGGCAAGTCGGTCATTTGAGCAGGGCTTCGATCTCTTGGGTCAGGGCTTCGGGCTTGGTGGTCGGGGCAAAACGCTTGACCACCTTGCCATCACGGCCGATCAGGAATTTGGTGAAATTCCACTTGATGCGCTGGGAGCCCAGCAGCCCCGGCGCTTGTTTTTTCAGTTGCACGAACAGTGGGTGGGCGTCGCCGCCATTCACGTCGATCTTTTTGAACAGCGGGAAGCTGACGCCGAAGTTCAGCTCGCAGAACTCGGCAATCGCCCCTTCGTTGCCGGGCTCCTGCTTGCCGAACTGATTGCAGGGAAAGCCCAGCACCACCAGACCTTGGTCCTTGTACTGCTGCCACACCTGCTCCAGGCCTTTGTATTGCGGGGTGAAGCCACATTTGCTGGCGGTATTGACCACCAAAATGGCCTTGCCGGCAAAGTCGGCCAAGGTCTTTTGCTCACCCTTGATGGTGGTGCACGGGATGCTTAGCAGGTTGTCGCTCATGGCAGCGTCTCGGATACGGGAAAGAACTGCAAAGATAGTAGGCAATTCAATTGTGTGCAATTTAATTGACCAACATAACACCTGATACGAATGTGGGAGCGGGCTTGCCCGCTCCCACATTGGATGGTGCTATCGGCCCTAGCGTGGAACGAGGTCCAGGCACACCGAGTTGATGCAGTAACGCAGGCCGGTCGGCGGCGGGCCGTCCGGGAACACATGCCCCAGGTGCGCGTCGCACTTGGCGCAGGTAACTTCGGTGCGGATCATGCCATGGCTGACGTCACGGATCTCGACCATCGCACTGTCGGCAATCGGCGCGTAGAAACTCGGCCAGCCGCAGCCGGAATCAAACTTGGTGGTGGAATCGAACAACGGCTCATTGCAGCAGATGCAGTGGTACACGCCGTCGGTCTTGGTGCCATTGTATTTGCCGCTGAAAGGTCGCTCGGTGCCTTTGAGACGGCACACGTTGTACTGCTCCGGATCGAGCATCGCCTTCCATTCTTCAACGGTTTTCTGCAACTTTTCCATCGATACACCTCGGCAACTGAAAAACCCTGATCTGTGTCTTTTCCATGGATCAGGCGGCACGTATGATTGCGCCTCTTCAAAACGCCAGTCTGGCACCCGCGCTACCGGCATTCAAACGTATTTATGGGTGCGGGCCCCGCAGGTTTCGCAGTACGGTAGTGTCCACGCCGTCTGGATCGTTCATTTTCAGGATCACATCGCCATGCAGGTCAGCAAATCGAACAAGCTCGCCAACGTCTGCTACGACATTCGCGGCCCAGTGCTCAAGCACGCCAAACGCCTGGAAGAGGAAGGCCATCGCATCCTCAAGCTGAACATTGGCAACCCGGCGCCCTTTGGTTTCGAAGCGCCGGACGAAATCCTCCAGGACGTGATCCGCAACCTGCCGACAGCCCAGGGCTACAGCGACTCCAAAGGCCTGTTCAGCGCGCGCAAGGCGGTGATGCAGTACTACCAGCAAAAACAGGTTGAAGGTGTCGGCATCGAAGACATCTACCTGGGCAATGGCGTGTCCGAGCTGATCGTGATGTCCATGCAGGCCTTGCTCAACAACGGCGACGAAGTGCTGGTACCGGCGCCCGACTACCCGCTGTGGACCGCTGCCGTGACCCTGGCCGGCGGCCATCCGGTGCACTACCTGTGCGATGAAGGCGCCGACTGGTTCCCGGACCTGGCCGACATCAAGGCCAAGATCACCCCGAACACCAAGGCCCTGGTGATCATCAACCCGAACAACCCCACCGGCGCCGTGTATTCCAAGGAAGTGCTGCTGGGCATGCTCGAACTGGCGCGTCAGCACAACCTGGTGGTGTTCTCCGACGAGATCTACGACAAGATCCTCTACGACGACGCCGTGCACATCTGCACCGGCTCCCTGGCGCCGGACCTGCTGTGCCTGACCTTCAATGGCCTGTCCAAGTCCTACCGGGTGGCGGGCTTCCGTTCCGGCTGGATCGCCATCTCCGGCCCCAAGCACAACGCCCAGAGCTACATTGAAGGCATCGACATGCTGGCCAATATGCGCCTGTGCGCCAACGTGCCGAGCCAACATGCTATCCAGACCGCCCTCGGCGGCTACCAGAGCATCAACGACCTGGTCCTGCCCCAGGGCCGTCTATTGGAACAACGCAACCGCACCTGGGAACTGCTCAATGCAATCCCGGGCGTCAGCTGCGTGAAACCCATGGGCGCGCTGTATGCCTTCCCGCGCATCGACCCGAAAGTCTGCCCGATCCTCAACGACGAGAAATTCGTGCTCGACCTGCTGCTGTCGGAAAAGCTGCTGGTGGTGCAGGGAACGGCGTTCAACTGGCCGTGGCCGGATCACTTCCGCGTGGTGACCTTGCCGCGTGTGGATGACCTGGACATGGCCATTGGTCGCATCGGCAACTTCCTCAAGTCCTATCGCCAGTAATGTAAAAGTCGCTGTACGACCGCCATTCGGTCGTACAGCGAGTATCTGGCAACACTTCTCTAGCCTGCCTCCCCTCCTCGCTTGCCGCTGCACACCACGGACCGGTCAGCCCCCTGTAACCACAGGGCGCGAAGGCATGAGCGTGGTGATCACGAACGCCTTTTCAGGTCAGAAATTCCCTTCAGGGCTCTACATTGATGCTGTAGGACACAGTTTGAAATAGTCGCTCGGTTGAATCACCCCAGGCCGCACCTTATATACCCCGCAGTACGCGACATATTAAGCATGAGGAGAATTCTACAACCATGATGCGCATCCTGCTGTTCTTGGCCACTAACCTGGCGGTCGTGCTGATTGCCAGCATCACCCTGAGCCTTTTCGGCTTCAACGGGTTCATGGCGGCCAACGGGGTTGATCTGAACCTCAATCAGCTGTTGGTTTTCTGTGCGGTCTTTGGTTTTGCCGGCTCGCTGTTTTCGCTGTTCATCTCCAAATGGATGGCGAAGATGAGCACCAGCACCCAGGTCATCACCCAGCCACGCACCCGGCATGAGCAATGGTTGCTGCAAACCGTTGAAGAGCTGTCCCGCGAGGCCGGCATCAAGATGCCCGAGGTCGGGATCTTCCCAGCCTATGAAGCCAACGCCTTCGCCACCGGCTGGAACAAGAACGACGCGCTCGTCGCGGTGAGCCAGGGCATGCTCGAACGCTTCTCCTATGAAGAAGTGAAGGCCGTGCTGGCCCATGAGATCGGCCACGTGGCCAATGGCGACATGGTCACCCTGGCGCTGGTACAAGGCGTGGTGAACACCTTCGTGATGTTCTTCGCACGGATCATCGGCAACTTTGTCGACAAGGTGATCTTCAAGAACGAAGGCGGCCGCGGTATCGCCTACTTCGTGGCGACTATCTTCGCTGAAGTGGTGCTGGGCTTCCTGGCCAGCGCGATCACCATGTGGTTCTCGCGCAAACGCGAATTCCGCGCAGACGAAGCCGGCGCCCGCCTGGCCGGCACCGGGGCGATGATCGCAGCGCTGCAACACTTGCGCTCCGAACAGGGCCTGCCGGTGCACATGCCGGACAGCCTGACCGCGTTTGGCATCAACGGTGGCATCAAGCAAGGCTTTGCTCGCTTCTTCATGAGCCACCCGCCGCTGGAGGAACGCATCGACGCGCTGCGTCGTCGGGGCTGATGTGACACAGAAAGGGGCGATTTGATCGCCCCTTTTTTGTGGTTGCTGATAACGCCATCGCGGGCAAGCCCGGCTCCCACATTGGAACGCGTTCACTGTGGGAGCCGGGCTTGCCCGCGATGGCGATGCAATAGTCAACGCAGAGTCAGTTGATACACACGCTCCTCCAGCCGCGTCACGCCGTCCTGCACAAACTTCCAGCTCTCGCCCAGGATGTCTTGCTCTTCAAGTACAGTCAGGCTCCAACGCAAGCCCAGCAATACCCTGACTTCTTCGTCAGTCACCGCAAACGGCGGTCCAGCCTTCTGCGTCTGATCATAGTCCAGGGTGATCAGCAGCCCCTTGCAACCTGGACGCAGAAGCCTATTGAGATGCGCAGCGTATTGCGCCCGCATCAGTGGCGGCAAAGCGATCAACGCCGCGCGGTCATAGAGTGCAGTGCAATCGCTCACCGCATCGGCGTCGAGGGCGAAGAAGTCGCCGCACCACACCTCGATCAGGCCGGACGTATACACCTTGAACGCGCCCTGCTGGCGGATATGCGGCGTCAACGACTGTTCACTGAAGAAAGACTCCACCGCCTGCTGCGACAACTCCACGCCCAACACTCGATACCCAATGCTAGCCAACCAGATCAAATCCAGGCTTTTGCCACACAACGGCACCAGCACTTTCGCGCCATCCGGCAATGCCAGTTTCGACCAATGCCGCTGCAGGTAAGGGTTGACGTCGGGCAGGTGAAAGCCAATCTGATTGCGCGCCCAACGTTCTTGCCAAAACTTAGGCTCCATAAATCACCCTGAAAATTCGATCAAAAGGCGCTAAAACTTATATTAGATTTAGATCAATGATCTGATTGAAGATGGCCACATGTTAACCCTCAGGACCCGACTTATGCTCCCCAGCCTGTTTATCTCCCACGGCTCGCCCATGCTTGCCCTGCAACCCGGTGCCAGTGGCCCGGCGCTGCGCCGCTTGGCGGCTGAACTGCCACGGCCAAAGGCGATTGTGGTGGTATCGGCACACTGGGAAAGCCACGAATTATTGGTCACTGGCAACGCTGCGCCTGAAACTTGGCACGACTTCGGCGGTTTCCCCCCCGAGCTGTTTGCCGTGCAATACCCGGCGCCGGGTAGCCCGCAGTTGGCCGCGCAGATCGTCGAGCTGCTGCAAGCCGATGGGCTGGATGCGCAACTTGATGAGCGCCGCCCTTTTGATCACGGCACTTGGGTGCCGCTGTCTCTGATGTACCCGGCGGCGGATATTCCGGTGGTGCAGGTCTCCTTGCCTAGCCGCATGGGGCCAGCGCTGCAAACCCGAGTCGGACAGGCCCTGGCCAGCCTGCGTGAACAGGGCGTGTTGTTGATCGGCTCCGGCAGCATTACCCATAACCTGGGTGAACTGAACTGGCGTGCCGGACCTGAGAGCATAGAGCCGTGGGCCCGGGATTTTCGCGATTGGGTGGTGGATAAACTTGCCGCCAACGATGAGACGGCCCTGCACGACTACCGCCGCCAGGCGCCGCATGCCGTGCGCAGCCATCCCAGCGATGAGCATCTGTTGCCGTTGTACTTTGCACGGGGTGCCGGGGGTGATTTCAGCGTGGCGCATCAGGGGTTCACCTTGGGCGCGCTGGGGATGGACATCTATCGCTTTGGCTAACGAGGATCTAAATGTTGGAGCGGGCTTGCTCCCACAAGTGATCGAGTGCTGGTTCTGAAATGCCAGGCAAAAAAAATCCCCGAACCAGTCGGGGATTTTTTTATCTGCGATCAATCAGCCCAAGGGCGGATCAATCTTCGCGGTAGCGACGCAGCTTCAGCTGCTTACCGGCAACGCGAGTGTCTTTGAGCTTGGTCAGCAGTTTTTCCAGACCGTCTTCCGGCAGCTCCACCAGGGAGAAGCTGTCACGCACCTGGATGCGACCGATGGCTTCACGTGCCAGGCCACCCTCATTGAGGATAGCGCCCAGCAGGTTCTTGGCGGCGATACCATCACGCGCGCCCAGCGCGGTACGGCAACGAGCACGACCTTCAGCCAATGGAACCGGAGCGCGACGCTCACGATCACCACGGTCTGGACGGTCGCCAGTACGCTCTGGACGATCACCGCGTGGCGCGTTGTTCGGTACCAGTGGGCGTTCTTTCTCGATCGCTGCCAGGGTCAGGGCCTGACCGTTGGTAGCTTTACGCAGCAGGGCTGCAGCCAGGGCACGGGGGGTGCAACCGATATCGGCAGTCAGGCGGTCCAGCAGGTCGCCGTGGGTCGATTCAGCGTCAGCCACCAGCGGCGACAGGCTGTTGGTCAGTTTCTTGATGCGGGCATCGAGAACGGCCTGGGCATCCGGCAGGCGGACTTCGGCAACTTTCTGACCGGTTACACGCTCGATCACTTGCAGCATGCGGCGCTCACGTGGAGTTACCAGCAGCAGTGCGCGACCTTCGCGACCCGCACGGCCGGTACGGCCGATACGGTGAACGTAGGACTCTGGATCGTAAGGCATGTCAACGTTGAACACGTGGGTGATACGTGGAACGTCGAGGCCACGGGCGGCAACGTCGGTCGCCACAACGATGTCCAGACGGCCATCCTTGAGGGAGTCGATCACGCGCTCACGTTGGTTCTGAGCAATGTCACCGTTCAGCGCAGCGGCTTTGTAGCCTTTGGCTTCCAGGGCGCTGGCCAGGTCCAGGGTCGCTTGCTTGGTGCGCACGAACATGATCAGGGCGTCGAAGTCTTCGACTTCCAGCAGGCTCAATACAGCCGAGGTCTTCTGGTCAGCGTGAACCAACAGGTGAGCCTGTTCGATCGCGGTAACGGTCTGAGTCTTGGTCTGGATCTTCACGTGTTGCGGATCGCGCAGGTGGCGCTCGGCAATGGCACGGATCGACTGTGGCAGGGTGGCCGAGAACAGCACGGTCTGACGGGTCGGTGGCAGCGCTTTAAAGATGACTTCCAAGTCATCCATGAAGCCCAGCTTCAACATTTCGTCAGCTTCGTCCAGAACCAGGTGGTTCACGGTCGACAGCACTTTCTCGTCACGACGCAGGTGGTCGCACAGACGGCCCGGAGTGGCGACAACGATCTGTGCGCCGTTACGGATTGCTTTCAGTTGTGGGCCCATAGGCGCGCCGCCGTAAACGGCCACAACGGTTACGCCTGGCATTTGCTTGGCGTAGGTTTCAAAAGCGGTTGCTACTTGCAGCGCCAACTCACGGGTTGGCGCCAGGATCAGGGCTTGCGGCTCGCGCTTGGCAGGATCGATGCAGTGCAGGATAGGCAGGGCGAACGCGGCGGTTTTACCGGTACCGGTTTGCGCCTGGCCAATCATGTCCTGGCCGGCCATGATGATCGGGATCGATTGCTGCTGAATAGCCGAAGGTTCTTCGTAGCCGGTCGCAATGACGGCAGCAAGAATGTTCGGGTTAAGATTAAAAGCGGCGAAGCCGCCGGTTTCCTGGGTCATGGGTCTGCCTCTAAGTGCATCCGCAAAGACCCATGCTCCAAAGCTGCGCATGCCGTGTTGAGACTCAAGAGTCGCCCTGGCTGCTTTGTCGGCGGGGATTTGCGAAAACGAATGAATGAAAAAGATTCGTCAAGGGAGAGTCCGCTGTACGGACGTGCAGCCGAAGCTGACTTCGGGGAATTGCGCTACCTAAACGCGGCCCGGTTAAAGGCCGGCGCGCACTATACCGGAAATAGCTAAAAAAGGGAGCTTTTTTTATCCGAAAGTGCCGATATACCGCGCTGCGTCACAGTCTTTGCGCATACCCGCGCCAAGGTCTATTTTTCAAAGGCCCGGCCCTGTTGGTCACAACACTTAAACGGTTCACCTGTGCATCAAGACCCATTGGTCTAAAAACCTACCCAAGCCCCCGAGGCCACACCCGATGAATCAAGCCAGCAGCAGTCGCGTCAGCCGTGAGTTACAGGGTCATGTCCTGCTGTTGGGGCTGGATCGAGTGGCCAAGCGCAATGCCTTTGACCTGGACCTGCTCAATGAGCTGAGCCTGGCCTATGGCGAATTTGATCGAAACGACGACGCTCGTGTGGCCGTGGTATTCGCCCACGGCGAGCACTTTACCGCCGGGCTTGACCTGGCCAATGTCAGTGGCGTGATGTCGGGAGGCTGGCAACCCCCATTGGGCGGCTGCGATCCGTGGGGCGTGTTTGCCGGCCCTCGCGTCAATAAACCGGTGATCGTCGCGGCCCAGGGTTACTGCCTGACCATCGGCATCGAGTTGATGCTGGCGGCGGATATCAACCTATGCGCCAGCAACACGCGCTTTGCGCAGATGGAAGTGCAGCGCGGGATTTTCCCGTTTGGCGGCGCGACCCTGCGCTTTCATCAGATCGCCGGCTGGGGCAACGCGATGCGCTGGCTGCTGACCGGCGATGAGTTCGACGCCCATGAGGCGCTGCGCCTGGGGCTGGTGCAGGAAGTGATGGCCAGTGAAGACCTGCTGCCGCGCGCCATCGAGTTGGCCAACCGCATTGCCCGCCAGGCACCGCTGGGCGTGCAGGCGACGTTGATGTCGGCGCGCCAGGCGCGCATGGAAGGTGAAGCCGTGGCGGCGGCCGGATTGCAGGTGGTGGTGGAGAAATTGCTGAACAGTGAGGATGCCAAAGAAGGTGTGCGGGCAATGGTTGAGAAGCGGCCGGGGGTGTTCAAGGGGATTTGAACACTTTGAACTAGCCGTCGGCAGTGATGGCCTCTTCGCGAGCAAGCCCGCTCCCACATTCGACCGCATTCCAAAGGATGTACGCGTACAAATGTGGGAGCGGGCTTGCTCGCGAAGGCGTCGGTACAGGCGCCTAAGTCGCCGGCCGAATAGCCTTGATGAGCTGCTGCAACGAATACCCCAACCGCGGCGCCAACGCCTCGGCGCGCGCCGTGAGGGCACCCAGATCAAGCTCTTGATCCAGCTCCGAAGGCACCAGCAAAATCACATTGCCCTCCTTCACCGGCAGTTCCCAGTAATGCCGGTGATACAACCCGCGCAGCAACGCTGCACCCAGCGGCTTGCCGTCGTCAGTCGCCCACTGGTTGATCACCAGCCAGCCGCCGGGGTTGAGCTTCTTCTGGCAGTTCTCCAGGAAAGTCCAGGCCAGGTGCCCCACGCCAGGGCCGACATCGGTGTACAGGTCGACAAAGATCAGGTCGGCCGACTCGGCGGTATCGAGCAATTGCAGCGCGTCACCGATGCGGATGTACAGGCGCGGGTCGTCATCCAGCCCCAGATACTCGATGGCCAGGCGCGGCACATCCGGGCGCAGCTCAATAGCCTCGACGTCTTCCAGCGGCAGGAACTTGAGGCACGCCTGGGTCAGCGTACCGGCGCCCAGGCCGAGGAACAGCGCGCTCTCCGGCTGCTCATGGCACAACGCGCCAATCAACATCGCGCGGGTGTAGTCGTACTCGAGCCAGCTCGGGTCGGCGGTAAACACGCAGCTTTGCTCAATGGCATCGCCAAACTCGAGAAAACGGTAATCGGCCACTTCGAGCACACGGATCATGCCGAAATCATCATGGACTTCGGCCAGCAGGCGCTCGACACGCTCCTCGCTCATCACTACTCCTAAAGGGTTTACCGCACGGCAAAGGCGCGATTGTCGGCCAAGCGGCGGCAACAGGTCACGCACTAATTGCTGCTAACATTGGCGCCCCACCGTCAATCAACCTATCGAGTTCATGATGAGCCAACCCTGGAGCCCCGACAGCTGGCGCGCCCTGCCGATCCAGCAACAACCGCAGTACCCGGACGCTGCGCACTTGCTGCAAGTGGAACAAAGCCTGGCCAGCTACCCGCCGCTGGTGTTTGCCGGGGAAGCCCGCGAGTTGCGCCGTCAGTTTGCCGAAGTGACCCAGGGCCGCGCCTTCCTGTTGCAGGGTGGCGACTGCGCCGAGAGCTTTGCCGAGTTCTCCGCCGCAAAAATCCGCGACACCTTCAAGGTGCTGCTGCAGATGGCGATTGTGATGACCTTCGCCGCCGGTTGCCCGGTGGTCAAGGTCGGACGCATGGCCGGCCAGTTCGCCAAGCCACGCTCGGCCAACGATGAAACCATCGACGGCATCACCCTGCCCGCCTACCGTGGCGACATCGTCAACGGCATCGGCTTCGACGAAAAAAGCCGTGTGCCGGACCCGGACCGCTTGCTGCAGTCCTACCATCAGTCCACTGCCACCCTGAATTTGCTGCGCGCGTTTGCCCAGGGCGGGTTTGCCGACCTGCACCAGGTGCACAAATGGAACCTGGACTTTATTGCTAACTCCGCGCTGGCCGAAAAGTACAGCCAATTGGCCGACCGCATCGACGAAACCCTGGCGTTCATGCGTGCCTGCGGCATGGACAGCTCGCCACAATTGCGCGAAACCAGTTTTTTCACCGCCCACGAAGCGCTGCTGCTGAACTATGAACAGGCCTTCGTGCGCCGCGACAGCCTGACCAACGACTACTACGACTGCTCGGCCCATATGCTCTGGATCGGCGACCGCACGCGGCAGTTGGACGGCGCTCACGTCGAGTTCCTGCGCGGGGTCAACAACCCGATCGGGGTCAAGGTCGGCCCGAGCATGAAGCCTGAAGACCTGATCCGCCTGATCGACATCCTCAACCCGGACAACGACCCAGGCCGCCTCAACCTGATTGCGCGCATGGGCGCTGGCAAGGTCGGCGACCACCTGCCCAACCTGATTCGTGCGGTACAGCGCGAGGGCAAGCAGGTGCTGTGGAGTTCGGACCCGATGCACGGCAACACGATCAAGGCCAGCAGTGGCTACAAGACCCGCGACTTTGCACAGATTCTTGGCGAGGTGAAGGAGTTCTTCCAGGTGCACCAGGCCGAGGGCAGCTATGCCGGCGGGATTCATATCGAGATGACCGGGCAGAACGTTACCGAATGCATCGGTGGCGCACGGCCGATTACGGAAGATGGCTTGTCGGACCGTTATCACACCCATTGCGACCCACGGATGAATGCCGACCAGTCGCTGGAATTGGCGTTTTTGATTGCTGAGACATTGAAGCAGGTCAAACGCTGAGGATTTAGTTGCCTGGGCCGACGCCATCGCGGGCAAGCCAGCTCCCACAAGGGAATGCATTCCAAATGTGGGAGCGGGCTTGCCCGCGATGGCGTCCTAAAGTTCAACACCCAAGCTGAGCATCGCCACCCGAAGCCGCGCCGCACTCGGCCGCTGGCAGTTGAGCTGCACCTGTTCCAGCCCAAGCCAGTGCGCCATCTGCCGCAGATTCAGTGCCAACGCCTGCATCCCTTCCTCATCCAGCCCCGGCTCCTCCTCATGCACCGCATGCACTGCCAGGCGCCCATTCGCGCGCTCGGCACGCAGGTCAACGCGGGCGGCGATCCGCTCGTTGTGCAAAAACGGCAGCACGTAATAGCCATACACCCGCTTGTCCTGCGGCGTGTAGATCTCCAGCCGGTAGCGAAAATCGAACAGACGCTCGGTGCGGCTGCGCTCCCAGATCAGTGAATCGAACGGCGACAGCAAAGCGCTTGCCGGTACTTTGCGCGGCACTTTAGGTTCGGGCAGGCAGTACGCTGGTTGTTTCCAGCCGTGTACCTGGCACACCTGCAACTGCCCATCTTCGACCAACTCAGCGAGGCGGCCACGGCTGTCGGCGGGGTCCAGGCGGAAATAGTCGCGCAGATCTTTTTCGGTGGCGACGCCCAATGCAGTCGCGCTGTGCAGCAGCAAACCGCGCTGAGCCTCGGCTTCATTCACAGACGCTTGAAGCATGTCGGCGGGAATGACCCGTTCGGGCAAATCATAAAGTCGCTCAAAACCGCGCCGCCCCGCGACGGTGACCAAACCGGCAGCGAACAACCATTCCAGCGCGTGTTTTTCATCACTCCAATCCCACCACGGGCCGGCACGTTCCTCGCGGGTAGACAAGCTGCCCGCGCCCAATGCGCCCTGCTGCTCAACGGTGTGCAGCACACGCTGGATAGTGGCCTGCTGCTCACGCCCAAAGCGTGCCATCTGCGAATAAATGCCCTGCCCCAACTTCGCTCGCTCCATGCGCCAGCGCATCAACGGGTACAGCGCCATGGGCAGCAAAGAGGCCTCATGGCCCCAATACTCAAACAACGAACGCCGCCGCCCCTGGCTCCAGGCAGCGTGCTCAAGGATCAACGGGGAGTAATTGCCCAGCCGCGAAAACAGCGGCAGGTAATGCGAACGCACCACGGCATTGACCGAATCGATCTGCAATACACCCAACCGCTCAATCAAACGGTTAAGGTGCGCAGCCTTGATCAAGGCTGGCGCCTGGCGCCCGGAAAAACCCTGGGCCGCCAGTGCCATGCGACGCGCTTGCTTGAGGGAAAAGGACAGGTCGGCGGGCATGGTTCTCTCCGTGTGGGCTCACCGACCACCCTACTGCATCCCGGCTTATTTTCGCAGCGGGTCTTGCCAGAAATGCAGGTGACGCTCCTGCTCGACATCGCCGCGATTGAGCCCGATGTCCTTAAGCGCTTCGTCGCTCAAGCTTGCCAGGGTGTGGCGCTCTTCATGCAGCGCCTGCCAGCGGGCAACCGTGCGCAACAGCCCGGAAAACGGGCGCTTGCCCAACAATACAAAACCTCTTTGACCTTTCATCTTCTCGCCCTCCAGTGGGGATGGCGTAAGTGTGTGCCTGGCCTTATGATCAATCCAACGAATGTTTTTTATGCAACACATCTCGGAGATTGATCAATTGTCCGGCTACCCCAGCATCGACACCGAAGTGCTGCGCACCTTCGTCGCCATCGCCGACCAGGGCGGCTTTACCCGCGCAGGCGAACTGATCAACCGCACACAATCGGCGGTGAGCATGCAGATGAAACGCCTGGAAGAAGACGTGCTGCAGCGCAAGCTGTTCGAGCGTGATGGCCGACAGGTGAGGCTCACGCCGGAAGGTCAGGTATTACTGGGTTATGCACGGCGCATCCTGAAACTGCACAGCGAGGTGTTCAACACCCTGCGCGAGCCGCATATGGTCGGATTAGTGCGCATCGGCACGCCGGATGACTACGTGATGCGCTTTCTGCCGGGCATTCTCAAACAGTTTTCCAAGGCCTACCCACTGATCCAGCTCGAGATGCACTGCGAGTCGTCATCGGTACTGATGCAGCGCAGGGACTTGGCACTGACCGTCATCAGCCGTGAACCCGGCAAGGAAATCGGCGAGTTGTTGCGCACCGAGCGCATGGTGTGGGCTGCCTCACCGTGCTTCTGCGTGGACGAGCACGAGGCACTGCCCCTGGCGGGTTCCGGTACGGACTGCCTTTACTACCAGTGGACCCGAGCAGCGCTGGATGCAGCCGGGCGCGACTATCGTATGGCGTACCACAGCTCTAACGTGGCGGCGATCCAGGCGGTGGTTAACGCCGGCCTGGCAGTGATGGTGTGCATGGAAAGCCTGGTGACCGACGACTTGCGAATCATGAGCAGTGACGAAGGCTTTCCGCCACTGCCCTCGATGAACCTGCACTTGTTGCGCAACCCGGCGATGACCTCGCCGATCACCGAATGCCTGGCGCAATACATCGTCGAAGGCTTCAGACTTTAAAGGTCAACATCACCGCACACACGGCCAGAAAGCCACAGAACAGCCCGCGCAACACGCGCTCCGGCAGCGCGTGGGCGACTTTCACGCCCCAACTGATGCTAAGCAGGCCGCCCACCGCCAGCGGCACACCGATCATCCAGTCCACCTCATGGTGCCAGGCGTAGGTAACCAGCGTCACGCCAGTGCTCGGCAGTGCCAGGGCCAGCGACAAGCCTTGCGCAACCACCTGGGTGGTGCCGAACACGCTGGTCAGCACCGGCGTGGCAACCACCGCACCGCCCACGCCAAACAACCCCCCCATGGAACCGGACGCGGCACCCAACACGCCAAGCCATGGCCAGGAATAACGCATTTGCGCAGTCGGCGGTGCATTGCGGGTGAACAGGCGCAGCAGGTTGTACGCCGCCAGCGCCAGCAAAAACGCGATAAAGCCAATACGCATGGCCCCGGCGTCCAGGCCCACCGCCCAGATCGAACCGAGCCAGGCAAAGCTGAAACCCATGACCCCCAGCGGCAACGCGTGACGCAATTCAATCCGGTTGCGCTGGTGATAACGCCACAAAGCCAGCATCACGTTGGGCACGACCATCACCAAAGCCGTGCCTTGGGCAATCTGTTGATCCAGGCCAAACAGCACCCCCAGCACCGGGATTGCGATCAGCCCGCCACCAATGCCAAACAAGCCGCCGACCGTACCGAGCGCCGCGCCCAATACCAGATACATTGCCAAATCCACCACAGCTCACCACTCCAGAAACCCAGGCCTTGCATGCTACGCAGTCGGCTCTAGCGTGGAAACGCACAGCAACGCACAATGGCTGTGCCAATCTCGCATAAGCAAACGCCCATGAACCCGAATACCCTGACCGATCAGCTCAGTCTGTTTCTGGACGTATTGGAAACCGGTAGTTTTTCCGCCGCCGCGCGCCGCCATCCATTGACACCCTCGGCGGTGGCGCGGCGCATCGACAGCCTGGAAAGCTCGGTGGGCAGCCGCCTGCTCCAGCGCAGCACCCACGCGGTGAAGCCCACGCCGGCGGGCCTGGCCTTCGCCGAGCGGGCGCGGCGGATCGTCAACGAGTTGCAACTGGCCCGCGCCGAGGCTGTGTCCTTGAGCCATGCTCCGGAAGGTTTGATTCGGGTGGACGCCCCCGCCGCCTTTGGTCGACGCCACTTGGCGCCGGTGATTGCCGACTTTTTGAACGTGTACCCAGGGCTGGACGTGCACCTGCACTTGATTGACAGCTTTGTCGATATGCAGGGCGCGCACCTGGGCAAAGTCGATCTGGTGCTGCGCGCCGGGCATATCGTTGACACGCGCCTGGTGGCCACGCCCCTGGCGAGCATTGTGCGCATCGCCTGCGCCAGCCCGGCCTACCTCAAACGCCATGGCACGCCGAGCCACCCACGCGAACTGAGCGAGCATGATGGTCTGGACTGGGACGGCCTGGCGCCGATGTTCGCCTGGCGCTTCGAGCTGGATGGGCGCCGTACTCTCTACCGGCCGCGCCGTATCCGGATGAGCGCCAACAATGCCGAAGCCCTGCTGTCCGGCGCCCTCGCCGGGCTGGGCATTGCGCACCTGCCCACATGGCTGGCCAGCGAATACCTGGTGCGCGGCGAGCTGTTGCCACTGTTTTGCGAAAACGGTCTGCCCAACCCGGAAACTGCCGGCATCTACGCGTTGCGCCTGGAACAGCAACCGAATGCGCGCAGCCGCTTGCTGCTGGAATACCTCAAATCGCGTTTCAGCCCGGTGCCGCCATGGGATCTGGCGCTGCAAAGCGGCTTGGTCTGACCGGCGCGTCAGAATTATCTGGCGCATTAAAGGTTTGCCCGCTAGATTCCTGGGCATACACGTTTTTTAAGGCACCCCCATGAGCAAAAATCCCGACCCGTGCGAACACCTGATGCTGGACAACCAGCTGTGTTTCGCCCTGCACTCCACGTCGTTGCTGATGACCAAGGTGTACAAGCCCTTGCTGCAAGCCCTCGGCCTGACCTACCCGCAATACCTGGCCATGATGGTGCTGTGGGAAGAGGATGGTTTGACCGTCGGCGAAATCAGTCACCGCCTGCTCACCGACCCGGGCTCCCTCACGCCATTGCTCAAGCGCCTGGAAGCCGAAGGCCTGCTCAGCCGCACCCGTAAGCGCGAAGACGAGCGGGTGGTGGTGGTGGAACTGACTGAAGCGGGGCGTGCCTTGCAGGACAAGGCGATGGGGATTCCGCAGTGCATCCTTGGGGCGAGCGGCTTGCAGCTTGAACAGTTGCGCAAGCTGCAGGCGGATCTGGTGGCGTTGCGTAGTAATTTGCAGGGCGCTGTCTAAAGGCAACATCGCATAAAAATGTGGGAGCGGGCTTGCTCGCGAATGCGGTGTATCAGTCGCCAGATGTGCTGACTGACACACCGCATTCGCGAGCAAGCCCGCTCCCACACTGTTTTTTTGTTAAGCCAAATATTTTGTAAATTTATCTTGCGCACTAAATATTAGCGCTATATATTCGACTCACCAACTACTTAGCGCACAAACATTTAGCGCTAACAATCAAAGAGGACGACACCATGCAAACGCTCTATACCGCAGTAGCCACCGCCACCGGCGGCCGTGATGGTCGCGCTGTTTCCAGCGACAACATCCTCGACGTCAAACTCTCCACGCCTAAAGAACTGGGCGGCGCTGGCGGCCAGGCCACCAACCCGGAGCAACTGTTTGCCGCCGGCTACTCAGCCTGCTTTATCGGCGCGCTGAAATTCGTCGCCAGCCAGACAAAACGCAAAATCCCGGATGACGCTTCGATCACCGCCCACGTCGGCATCGGTCAAATCCCCGGCGGTTTCGGTCTGGACATCGACCTGCACATCAGCCTGCCGGGCCTGGCACAAGACGAGGCGCAAAGCCTGGTCGACGCCGCGCACCAGGTGTGCCCGTACTCCAACGCCACCCGTGGCAACGTCGATGTGCGCCTTCATGTGACGGTCTGATTGACAGACGTGCACAAAAAAGCCCGACGCTAGGTCGGGCTTTTTTTGTCGTACGGTTTGGCCAGAATTACTTCTTGGCGCGACCTTTGTACGAACCACCTTCACGGGTGTCGATCTCGATCAGGTCGTCGATTTCGATGAAATCAGCAACTTGCAGCTCGGTACCGTTAGCCAGTTTGGCAGGCTTCATCACCTTGCCCGAAGTGTCGCCGCGAGCGGAACCCTCGGTGTAGGCAACTTTACGCACGATGGTGGTCGGCAGCTCTACGGAAACCAGACGGTCTTCGAAGAAGATCGCTTCGCAGACGTCTTCCATGCCTTCTTCCACGAACGGCAGAACGGCTTCGATATCTTCAGCGTTCAGCTCGTACATGGTGTAGTCGGTGGTGTCCATGAACGTGTAGGTGTCGCCGCTGATGAAGGACAGGGTCGCTTCTTTGCGGTCGAGGATCACGTCGTCCAGTTTGTCATCGGCGCTGTAGACGATCTCGGTCTTGTAACCGGTCAGCAGGTTCTTCAGCTTGGTCTTCATGATTGCGCTGTTACGACCAGACTTGGTGAACTCAGCTTTCTGAACCAGCCAAGGGTCGTTTTCGAGACGGATCACTGTACCGGGTTTCAGTTCTTTACCAGTTTTCATTGCATATATCCGAAATTTGGATGGGATTTACAAAATTCAAGGTGGCGTATCATATCCAACTTTCATAAAACTGTACCAGCGCCGTCGCAAGATCGGCCTGCAAGCCCTGTTCCAGACACCAGGTTTGCGCGTGCAGGTGTACCTCCGGCCAGTGTTCCATGAGCATTTTCCACGCTTGAGCCATATCGCCATCAGCGTTCCAGGCTTGCCACAGGGTAACAACAGCGACCTTGGCGGCGGGCGATAAGGCGGCGGTGTAGAGCGCCAGGAAAGCATCCAGCTTGTCCAGATGGATGTCTTCGTCCTGGCGGTAGATGTGCCACAACAACGGCCGCCCGGCCCATTGGGCACGCACAAACGAGTCTTCGCCACGCACGGCGTTGAAGTCGCAGCACCACAGCAGGCGGTCATATTGTTCCTGGCGCACGAACGGCAGCACCTGCACGGTCAGGGCCCCGCGCTGGTGCACATCGCCCACCGCCAGCGCCTCGACCCCGAGCCAGCGCTGCACATCGCCGAGGATGCGGCCTTCGGGCACCAGCAGATGAGTGGCATGCCCATCCGTCGCCAACACGTCCAGCCAGCTGGCAAGCCCGGCATTTTCATAGGCAAACAACGACATCAGCCGCGCACCCGCTACCGGAACTACGCCTATAGACTGGAGGAATTGTTGCTGCGCGGCGCCGTCTTGCTGAAATGCCTGACGCTGTTCCAATAACCCGCCTTCGCGTAACAGCCCACCCGTGCCCGGACGAAACCCCGGGAAGAAGAAGTACTTTTGCACGCCCTTGAACTTCACCGACGGCAGGCGGTGGCAGCCCACCACCCAGTCTTCGGCGCTGAGGTAATCGAGGTTCATCCACAGGGGCGTGCGTTCGCACGCGGCCATGGCTTCCATGTAATCGGGCGGCAACTGGCAAGCGAAGGCGGCGATCACCACGTCGGCTGACGGTGTTTGCGGCCATTCAGCCGGCCAGTAGCGCACTTCAACGCCCTCTTGCCACTGCTGATCCAACTGCACATCGATCTCGGGGCACATGCGCTCAAAGGCGCGCAGGTCATCGACCCACAAACGCACTTCGCAGCCATGCTCCACCACCAATTGCCGGGCCAGGCGCCAGGTCACGCCGATGTCGCCGTAGTTGTCGACGACGCTGCAAAAAATATCCCAGCGGGCTTTCATTCCGGGCTCCAACATTCAAAGGCTCGATTGTCCGCATAAATGCGCCGATGCAGAAGGCTTGATCGCGATTATTCTGCACAGTGGCTGTGCGACAATCGCCGCTGCGCCACTAATGCCTGCCAGGAGGCCATCATGTCTGAACGTCCGTTGTCGCTGTTCAAGCTCAGTGCTGCCGTGGCTTTTGGCCTGTGGCTGGGGTTTATCGCCATTGTGCTGACCGCCTGGCTGGCCTCGCGCTACCTGTTCCCGCAAAGCCTCGCCCCCGTGGCTCAAGCGGTTCAACAAATAGGCAAACCGGCCGCTGTGGCGCCTGAGCCGCCCAACCGAATGTTTGAGCAGTACACCGAGAACCTGCGCAAGCAGGAACAGCAACAAACCCTGGACCAGGCGCGCAACAATGCGCGCAACCTGTCCAACCCCAAATGCCAGTTCTGGCTGCAACAAGACCAGAACGCGCCCAATGAAAAGAGCAAGGCGAATGTCCTGCAATTCTGCGATTGATGACCATGAATAAACACGCCGTGCTCCAGTTGATCCTGGACAAACTCGCCCTGGACCTGGATATCGCCCAACGTGCCGCGCAGACCGCCTACGAAACCGCGACCCACGAAGAAAATATCGCCGAAAACAAGTACGACACCCTCGGGTTGGAAGCCTCTTATCTGGCGGCCGGGCAAGCCAAACGCGTCGAGGAAATCAAGCAATCGCTGACGCTCTGCCAGAACCTGCCACTACGCGCCTACGATGATCAACGCGGGATAGAGGTCGGCACGCTACTGGGCCTGGAAGACGAGAACGGCCGCCAGCAGTGGCTGTTCCTGGCGCCGGATGCAGCCGGGCTGAAAGTGGATGTGGTGGGCCAGCCGGTGACCGTCATCACCCCGCGCTCGCCCTTGGGCAAAAGCCTGATGGGCAAATTCGAAGGCGATGAGGTGGAGATTCTGGTGGCGGGCGCTCGGCAACACTTCACGGTTACCGAGGCCAGATAAACCACTCAGTGCACGGGCAATTCAACGCCGTCAAACAGCTCTTCCAGTTCCTGCTTGTTATGGCACTGGATCGCCTTGGCCATGACTTCACGGGTCAGGTGCGGCGCAAACTTCTCGATGAAGTCGCACATGAAGCCCCGCAGGAAGGTGCCACGGCGGAAGCCGATCTTGGTCACGCTGGACTCGAACAACTCGCTGGCGTCGAGCACCACCAAGTCTTTATCGAGGTTGGTATCGACCGCCATCTTGGCGACAATGCCCACGCCCAGGCCCAGGCGCACGTAGGTCTTGATCACGTCGGCGTCGGCGGCGGTGAACACCACTTTCGGCGTGAGGCCGCGATGGCTGAAGGCTTCATCGAGCTTGGAGCGGCCGGTAAAACCGAACACGTAAGTGACGATCGGGTATTCAGCCAGGGCTTCGAGGGTCAGCTTCGGCAGCTTGGCCAACGGGTGGCCCTGGGGCACGACCACGCAACGGTTCCAGCGGTAGCACGGCATCATCACCAGGTCGCCGAACAGCTCAAGGGCTTCGGTGGCGATGGCAAAATCGACAGTGCCGTCAGCGGCCATCTCGGCGATCTGCATCGGCGAACCCTGGTGCATGTGCAGGGCCACATCGGGGTATTGCTTGATGAAATCGCGGATCACCGGCGGCAAGGCATAACGCGCCTGGGTGTGGGTGGTGGCAATCGACAGGGTGCCTTTCTTCTCGTTGGAGAATTCCTGGGCGATCTGCTTGATGCTTTCGACTTTGCGCAGGATCTCGCCGGCGGTGGTGATGATGCGCTCACCGGCCGGGGTAACGCGGGTCAGGTGCTTGCCGCTGCGCGCGAACACCTCAACGCCCAGCTCGTCTTCGAGCAGGCGGATCTGCTTGCTGATACCGGGTTGCGAGGTGTAAAGGCTTTGAGCGGTAGCGGAAACGTTGAGGTCGTGGTGCGCCACTTCCCAGATGTAGCGCAGTTGTTGAAGCTTCATATATGTCCCTCAAAGCGGATAGACGCCACGGGTATCAGCGACGGTATATAACTATATTAAAGGTCAGACAGATAAATCTAGAACTTTTTATCGTTTTTTACCATCACACATCATCACTGCGTCGACGCTGCAATGACGGCACCATGTAAACCGGCACTGTTGCCAACTGCAGCACCCGCGCCGCCGTACGCCCAAGCGGGGTGGCAGCCGCGGTTGCGTGGCTATGACTACCTACGATCAACAGGTCAACGGAAAGTTTACGCAGCTGGTCGAGAATCACCTCGCACGGGTCCCCCTGGATCACGCGCACCGAACGAATCAACTGCAAGTCTTGCTCGCCCTCCCCCAACTCCTCGCGAAAACTGTCGAGCACCCGTTGCTCGATGGTCGCCATCACCGTATTCAGGCCCTGGCTCTGCCATTCGCTCAGGGCCTTCTCATCAAGGTAGCTCTGCAACACCGATTCGGCGAACAAGCCAATCGGCTCGACCACATGGATCACATACAAATCCGCCTTGAACGTTCGGGCCAGCGCCAGCGCATGTTGCATGACATACGGCGCATACAGACCGAGGTCCGTGGCATACAGCATCGAACGAATCATAGAACCTCCTGGACTGCCAGGATGGCGGGGTTTGATTGAGCTTAGCAGCTAGCTCTCGGTCTGGATTCTCAACTCATTGCTGATGCCATGGGGCACATGCCCGGTGGTCACCACCTCCCTGGCTTTCTCACAATGACCGGCCTGGTCATCGAAAAATACATCGGCGGCGAACGCTTCCAGAAACGCGGATTTTTCCAGGCCGCCAAGGAACAGTGACTCATCCAGGCGGATGTCCCATTCGCGCAAGGTGCGAATCACCCGCTCATGGGACGGCGCCGAACGCGCCGTGACCAGGGCAGTGCGGATCGGGCAGGCCTCGTCCGCAAACTCGCGCTGCAACAGGTTGAGCGCCGCCAGGAAGCCCTTGAACGGGCCGCCGTGCAAAGGCTCGCGTGCCGACTCGCGCTCGCTGGCATGAAACGCTGCTATCCCACCGGTTTGATACACACGCTCGGACTCATCGGAAAACAGCACCGCATCGCCGTCGAACGCAATGCGCAGTTCTTCGCTCGATGCCCGGCGCGCGCCGCCGGACAGAATCGTCGCCGCAGCAAAACCTGCATCCAGGGCACTGCGCACGTCTTCAGCATGGGTGGACAAAAACAGATGACAACCAAACGCGGCCAAATAAGGATAGGGGCTACGCCCACCGACGAAAGCGGCGCGGGAAATATCCAGGCCGTAATGCTGGATCGAATTGAACACGCGCAAACCGGTATCGGCACTGTTGCGTGACACCAGTACCACTTCGACGCGGGCACGCCCGAGGCTGGCGTTGAGGCTCAGCAGCTTCTTGACCAGCGGGAAGGCGTCGCCAGGTTCGAGGGTTTCTTCCTCGTGTTCGATCTGGTACTTGCGATAGGCCTCGACCCCTTCGGTCAGGTAGACCTTGTGGCTGTCGCTCAGGTCGAACAGTGCCCGCGACGAAATCGCCAGCACCAGTTTGTCACCCAATCCTTTCGCCATGGTGTTTCTCCCCGAATCAGCGGTTGCGCCGATCAATAAAACTCAAGGCCTGGTAGAGCGCCTGCATACGTGGCAATTCGCAGCCCGCGGCTTTGGCAGCGGCCAATGGCCGGGCGTAGATCGCCGCCAGTTCCAGCGGGCGTTTGTGCACGTGGTCGTGGTACATGCTGGGCAGGTAGTCAGCCATCGTGTCGGTCATGGTGAGCATTTGCTCGACGTAACTGCCGGGAATTTCATGGCCACAGGCGTGGGCGCCCTTCACCACTTCAGTCATCAAGGCCTGGATCAGTTCGCGACTGGACTCATCGGCCATCATCGCGCTGGTGCCGGTGCCCAGCAACACCGAGAGGCCATTGAACGGCACATTCCAGACCAGTTTATGCCAGCGGGCCTGGTGTACATTGGCCATCGCCTGGGATTCGATACCGGCCTGGTGAAACAGCGCGGCGCCCTCTTCGACAATGGCTTGCTGGCGTGCCTCATCGTTGGCCGCCGTGCCACTGTGATAGCCAAGATTCACCCGGCCCAACGCCTGATGCTCGACGACGCCCGGCCCGGAACGATGCACGCCGATGTAACACAGGCCACCCAACAGGTGCAGCGACGCTGGCAGGTGTTCGCGCAGGCTGTCTTCGACATCGAGGCCGTTTTGCAGAAGTACTACTTTGGCGCCCGGTGCGGCGACCTGGGCAAGGGTTGGGGCCAGTTCCACATTGCCGGTGGATTTGGTGCCGACCAGCAGCCAGTCGCACGCCGGCATATCGGCAGCCTGGGCATAGGCCTGCACCGGGTGCAGGTGCAGCTTGCCGTGCAAAGTACTGTTGAGGTGCAGGCCATGCTCGGCAACCGCCGCATATTCACTGCGCAACAGAAAGTGCACATCGAAACCGGCACGCGCCAGCATCAGGCCATAGAAACCACCAATGGCACCGGTGCCGATAATGCCGATGCGGGGCGACTGTGCTGTCATGGCAGATCCTCTGGAGTACGGGTAAGTGCTTGATTAATCGCGCCTGTAAGGTCGGGCTGGGTGAGACGCGCCTGTAACTGCCCAAGGAATTGACCCTCGCACACGAGGAACAACGCGGGCAAATGAAAGATCTGGTAGCGTTCGACCGCCCCGCCGTTGTGCCCGGCGTCCACCCAGCACACGCGCTCGACCGGCAACGTCCAGCCCGGCAGTTGCTGGCGTGCCCAACGGCAACTGGAACAGCCTACGCTGGTAAACACCAGCAGCGAAATACCTGGCAATCCCAGCAATTGCTGGTCAATATCCAGGTCGGTCAATTCCAGTTCCTTCACTATACTGCTGCCACTGCCGTCAATTGGACGGTGCTCGGAGTCCGTGTACATGGGTCGTTTTTTACCTCACCCTGATGATGTCGCTGTCGAGTTAATCCAACGTCCCGCCCCTGCTATTCCCCGCCAACGCCTGCACACTATCGGCCTGGGCGGCGTCGCCTGCAATTGCCCGCGTGCCTGGCGCCAGGGCACGGCGGTTGATCTGCGCATCCCGTCACTGGGCGCCAGCGCCCGTTATCCGGGCTATGTGGCCTGGTGTCGCAAAGTCGACAATGGCTACCGCATCGGCATCTCCTTTACCGATGAACATGCCTTGTTTGGTGCGCGCATGGGCGAACAAGTGTGCCAGATCGAACGCTACTGCCGCCTGCACGAAGCCACCGAGCCAACCCCTGCCCAGCTCGAGACCCTGGCCCGTGAGTGGGTTTCGCGCCATACCAGTGAGTTCGCCCACGACACCTTTGTGGCGCCGGTGCTGGATTAAAGCCGGCTTTGCCCATTGTCGCGGCCCCGTGTTACGCGCTAAGGTTCCTCCCCCCTGCATTCAAATCATGCTGTGCCCGCCGCACGGGGATAGCTGGCGGCCGGCACCCGTGACCCTGGCGAGTAACACGATGGCTGATTTACCGATCAATGACCTTAACGTCGAATCCAACGAGACCCTGATCACCCCCGATCAGCTCAAGCGCGAAATCCCTTTGAGCGATGCTGCCCTGCAGACCGTGACCAAGGGCCGCGAAGTCATCCGCGAGATTCTCGACGGCACCGACCACCGCCTCTTTGTAGTGATCGGCCCCTGCTCGATCCACGACCTCAAGGCTGCCCACGAATACGCCGAGCGCCTTAAAGTGCTGGCGGCTGAAGTGTCCGACACCTTGTACCTGGTGATGCGCGTCTATTTCGAGAAACCACGCACCACCGTCGGCTGGAAAGGTTTGATCAACGACCCGTACCTGGACGACTCGTTCAAGATTCAGGACGGCTTGCATATCGGTCGTCAACTGCTGCTGGACCTGGCCGAAATGGGCCTGCCGACCGCAACCGAAGCGCTGGACCCGATCTCCCCGCAGTACCTGCAGGACCTGATCAGTTGGTCGGCCATCGGCGCACGCACCACCGAGTCCCAGACTCACCGCGAAATGGCGTCCGGCCTGTCCTCGGCCGTGGGCTTCAAGAACGGCACCGATGGCGGCCTGACGGTTGCGATCAACGCCCTGCAATCGGTGTCCAGCCCGCACCGCTTCCTGGGTATCAACCAGGAAGGTGGCGTGTCCATCGTCACCACCAAGGGCAACGCCTATGGCCACGTGGTATTGCGCGGCGGCAACGGCAAGCCCAACTATGATTCGGTCAGCGTGGCACTGTGCGAGCAGGCGCTGAACAAGGCCAGGATCAAGCCAAACATCATGGTCGATTGCAGCCACGCCAACTCCAACAAAGACCCGGCCCTGCAACCGCTGGTGATGGAAAACGTCGCCAACCAGATTCTTGAAGGCAACCAGTCGATTATCGGCTTGATGGTCGAGAGCCACTTGAACTGGGGCTGCCAGTCGATTCCAAAAGACCTGGCCGACCTGCAATACGGCGTGTCGATCACCGATGCCTGCATCGACTGGTCCGCCACCGAGACCACCCTGCGCAGCATGCATGCCAAGCTCAAGGACGTATTGCCTAAACGCAAACGCACCTGACCTTAAACTGCGCACACAAAAACGCCGGGCTTAGCCCGGCGTTTTTTATGGTGCGGCTGATCGGTTACAGCTTCGCGGCATGGCGCTGATGGCGCTCCATGTAGCGCTCTACGTAAGAGCACGAAGGGATCACGGTGTACCCGGCCTCTTCGGCGAACTTCAACGCTTCCTCGGTCAGCGCAGCAGCAATGCCACGCCCGCGCAAGGCGTTGGGCACGAAGGTGCGATAGATGTCCAGGGTCTGTTTGCCCAGGTCCATATAGGTCAGATAGGCACGATGACCGTCCACATTGGTCTCGAACTGATGACCAGCCTGGTCATGGTGGATGGACAACGCCTCGCTCATCACTACTCCTCGCGGGTCTTGGATCTCGACCCCTACCTTACCGATGTTTTTCCGGCGAAGGAACATCTACGCCACCCCGTGCCGGTTTCGACAACGAGAAAACCTATAGCGCTTACAACCAGCACGTAGGGAATAGTAGGCACCAATGCTGCAATAGCTCAAGGCGCACTCGTCATCCCCTGCCGCTGGTGGTTACAGAAAGGGCTTCGATCAATCGATGATCGATAGCCTGAACATTGCCGGCAGTTGAAGCTTGAGACGAACTGCCGCTCTTAAAGTCACCTCTAGATGCGCCTACATGCGCAAAAGATGCCGGGCACGGCAAAGGCCAAGTGAAAAAAAGTGTCATCGTAGATATATAAATTTACACCTGCTTGCCCAGCCTGACACAGGCTGGCCGGACCTCTCAGCTTGGATCCAGTTCCCGACAAAATGAAAATTCTTGAGCGGTTTTTATACAAACCTCCAAAAGATTAGCCAAAATAGATACGGCACAAGAATTTTTTTTGCTTCTTGCGCTACGTCAGTTTACTTACTACAAGTAATGAGTAGTATGTACGCCGGCTATCAGCTCACCCTGAGAAAGTAGCCATTTAATAGAAAGTCCTTGAAGGGGAACACGATGAACAACGTTCTGAAATTCTCTGCTCTGGCTCTGGCCGCAGTTCTGGCTACCGGTTGCAGCAGCGTCTCCAAAGAAACCGAAGCTCGTCTGACTGCAACTGAAGACGCAGCAGCTCGCTCCCAGGCTCGTGCAGACGAAGCCTACCGTAAAGCTGATGAAGCTCTGGCTGCTGCTCAAAAAGCACAACAGACTGCTGACGAAGCTAACGAGCGCGCTCTGCGCATGCTTGAAAAAGCAAGCCGCAAGTAATAATCCTTCGGGGTTGTTATCAAGCCGATCCATTCTTGGGTCGGCTTTTTTATTGCCTGAAATTCAGCCCTGAACCCCCGCGCAATAAAAAGCCCGCCGTAGCGCAAGGCTTTGGCGGGCTCTTGATCAACAGGCTTATTGCTGCAGATCGATCGGTGTGCTGGACACCACCGGGGTATTGGCACCCGGTACACCAATCTCGGTGGGCAAGCCATCTTCGGCGGCCACTACGTCACGCACCTGGTCCCAATTGACGCGCAAGTTGTTGGCCAGGTCCTCGCGCTTGAGCAGGGCATTGATGACGGCGGTGTGCTTGTCGACCACCGAAGGCGTGCCATCGTCGTTCAACGGCGTATGCGCCTCAAGGTAGACCTTGCCGCCACTGCTGCCGAACTTGTAGGCATCGTTGATGATGCGCACCGATGTGCCGACCGGCACCATATCGGCCATCTGCAGCACGTTGTTGTTGAACATGCGGAAGCAGCCATGGCTTGTACGCGTGCCGATACCAAATTTCATGTTGGAACCGTGGATCAGATAACCCGGCGTGCCCAAAGTGAACTTGAACGGCCCCAGCGGGTTATCCGGCCCGGCCGGCACTACGTTGGGCAGCGGGTCGCCATTGGCGGCGTGCTCGGCCTTGATCGAGGCCGGCGGGGTCCAGGTCGGGTTGGGGATCTTGCCGGTGATGGTGGTGTGCGCGACCGGCGAACCCCAGCCTTCACGGCCAATGCCCAACGGGAAGGTGTACACCACGTTCTGGCCCTTGGGGTAATAGTAAAGCCGGTATTCCGCCAGGTTGATCACGATACCTTCGCGCGGGCCAGGCGGCAGGATGAACCGCGTAGGCAGCACTATCTCGGTGCCTGCGCCCGGCAACCAGGCATCCACACCGGGGTTGGCCGCGACCATTTCCGAATAGCCCAGGTCATAGGTGGTGCCCAGGTCGGCAAAGGTGTCTTCGTACTTGGCCTTGATCACCTGGACCTGACCGACGATGTCTTCACCCGGCGGGGGCAAGGGCAACTGCAAGGCTGACGCCGAACCGGCTGCACACAGGGCAGCAAGAGACAGGCAGCAGGTAACGACGGAAAGGCGCGACAACATCCGGAAAATCCTTCGCAGAACGACGGGTAGGAAAATACTGATTGTATACGTGAAGCGCGATCCAGGCATCACCCTGCCCGCGGCTACTCGAAGCGCAGCTCCGGCCAGATCAGCGGCGTACCGCGCTTTTGCGATTCGAGAATTGCCCGGCACAGCGGGCACAGGCGCTGGTCCTGGAAAATCGCACGATCGACCGATGACCAGCGTGGTTGTGCCGGCAATAAAGTGCCGCAAAGCGTGCGGTCAATCGAGCCACCCAACTCCAGTTGACGCGCGACCAGATGCACCCGGACTTCCTGGCAGGCGAACAGATCCAGCTGCTCGTCAGGCTCGATCAGTTGGTAGTTGAACAGGGACCAGGCAGGGCGCGACATCGGGGGCTCCAGATCGGGGGGGCGCCACCTTAGCCGAAAGCCTGCCGGTAGAAAAGCGTCATAGCAGCGGTTTTAGCGTCGGCCAGACATTTTCCAGCAACTTGCCCTGTGCGCCGACGGCTGGGTGAAGCTGATCGGCCTGCATCAACTCGGGATGGCCGCCCACGCCTTCAAGGAAAAACGGCACCAAAGGGATGTTTTTTTCCTTGGCCAACGCACCGTAAACCTCGGCAAACGCCGTGGTGTATTTCGGGCCGTAATTAGGCGGCAACTGCATGCCCAGCAGCAGCACCTTGGCGCCCTTGGCCTTGGACTGATCAATCATCGACGCAAGATTTTGTTTCAATTGCGCTGGCGGCTGCCCACGCAGGCCGTCATTGCCGCCCAACTCGAGAATAACCACATCCGGTTTATGCTCTGCAAGCGCCGCCGGCAGCCGCGCCAGGCCTCCGGCACTGGTGTCGCCACTGATGGAGGCATTGACCACTTTATCGTCGAAACCTTCGCTCTTGAGCCGTTGTCCCAGCAACGCTACCCACCCTTTGCTGGTATCCAGCCCGAAACCGGCACTGATACTATCGCCAACGATCAGGACTGTACCCGCCGCTGCGTTCTGGGCCATGCACATCAAGGCCAGGCCAGCACTCAAAAACCACATTCGCATCGGATTCTCCATGGGCGCAAGCATTCTCACCGCGCGAAACCTTAGCAAAGTGGTTCCCAGCGCGGAAGGTGAACTGACTATCCTGCACGAACTGAGCCTGGAACTGAACAAGGGCGATAGCCTGGCTATCGTCGGCAGCTCCGGTTCCGGCAAATCCACCCTCCTCGGCCTGCTGGCCGGCCTCGACCTGCCCAGCAGTGGTGAAGTCACGCTCGCAGGCCAAGCCTTGAGCACCCTCGATGAAGACCAGCGTGCGCGCATACGCGCCGAGCATGTGGGGTTTGTCTTCCAATCATTCCAACTGCTCGACAGCCTCAACGCACTGGAAAACGTCATGCTGCCGCTGGAACTGGACGGCCGCAAAGACGCCCGCGAGCGCGCCACCCACCTGCTGGAGCGGGTGGGCCTGGGCCAACGCCTGACCCACTCGCCGCGCCAGCTGTCCGGTGGCGAGCAGCAACGCGTTGCCATCGCCCGGGCCTTTGCCGCCGAACCGGATGTGCTGTTTGCCGATGAACCTACCGGCAACCTCGACAGCCACACCGGCGAGCGCATCAGCGACCTGCTGTTCGAACTCAACAAAGAGAGCGGCACGACCCTGGTGCTGGTCACCCATGACGAGCGCCTGGCCCACCGTTGCCGACGCCTGATCCGCCTTGAAGCCGGCCTGATGGTCGCGCCCCTGGAGCCTTGATGGCACGTTTGCCGCTGTTGCGCCTGTTCAGCCTTGCCATGCGCCAATTGCTGCGCGACGCCCGCGCCGGCGAGTTGCGCGTGTTGTTTTTCGCCCTTCTGGTGGCCGTCACGGCCAGCACCGCCATCGGCTACTTCGGCGCACGCCTCAACGGCGCCATGCTGTTGCGTGCCACCGAATTCCTCGGTGCCGACCTGGTGCTCGAAGGCAGCTCACCGGCCCGCTCCGAGCAAATAAGGTCAGGGACCGAACTGGGCCTGGATCACGCACGCATTGTTGAGTTCTCCAGCGTTATCGCGACCGATAACGGCATCCAACTCTCCAGCATCAAGGCGGTCAACGAGCAGTACCCGTTGCGCGGCGAACTCAAGAGCGCCACTGAGCCCTTCGGCGCAGAAACCGCGGGAGGCGGCCCCAAACCCGGCGAAGCCTGGGTGGAAGCACGGCTGCTGACCGCGCTGGACCTCAAAGTCGGTGACAGCATCGACGTGGGCATGAAAACCCTGCGGCTCACGCACATCCTGACCTACGAGCCCGACCGCGCCGGTAACTTCTATAGCCTCACGCCACGGGTGATGATCAACCTCGCCGACCTCGATGCCACCGGCGTGGTGCAACCCGGCAGCCGCGTGAGCTACCGCGAACTGTGGCGTGCGCCCCAGGGCAGCACGGCGCTGCAAACCTATCGCGACCTGGTCAAGCCCGGCCTTGCCGCCAACCAGCGCTTGCAGGATTCGCGTGATGGCAACCAGCAGATCGGCGGCGCCCTGGGCAAGGCCGAGCGTTACCTGAACATGGCCAGCCTGGTAGCCGTGCTGCTGGCCGGCGTGGCCGTGGCGCTGTCGGCCAACCGCTTTGCCAGCCGCCGTTTCGACGCCAGCGCGCTGCTGCGCTGCCTGGGTTTGTCCCGCCGCGAAACAATGCTGCTGTTCAGTCTGCAATTGAGCGTACTCGGCCTGCTGGCCAGCCTCACCGGCGCCGTGCTCGGCTGGTTGGCGCAATTTGGCCTGTTCTATTTCCTGCATGACCTGCTGCCGGCCGACGTACCGCCCGGCGGGCTGCTGCCGGCGGTGGCGGGTATCGGCACCGGGCTGGTCGCTCTCGCCGGCTTCGCGCTGCCGCCCCTGGCAGCGCTGGGCCGGGTGCCGCCGCTGCGGGTATTGCGGCGCGACATGCTGCCGATCCCTTCCAGCACCTGGATGGTCTATGGCGCGGCGCTGTTCGCCCTCGGCCTGATCATGTGGCGCCTGAGCCTCGACCTGGTGCTGACCTTCGCGTTGCTCGGCGGTGGCGTGATGGCCGCGCTGATCCTCGGCGGCCTGCTGTTGTTGTTGCTGCAAAGCCTGCGTCGTTTATTGGCCCGCGCCTCGCTGCCCTGGCGCCTGGGCTTGGGCCAACTGCTGCGCCACCCCTTGGCGGCGGCCGGCCAGTCCCTGGCGTTTGGCTTGATCCTGTTGTCCATGGGCTTGATCGCCCTGCTGCGCGGTGAGTTGCTCGACACCTGGCAAAACCAGCTACCCAAGGACGCCCCCAACTATTTCGCCCTGAACATCCTGCCGGCCGACAAAGACGCCTTTGGCGCCCGCCTGCTGGAGCTGCAAGCACAAGCGGCGCCGCTGTACCCGGTGGTGCCGGGCCGCTTGATCAGCATTAATGGCGAGCCGGTGCAGGAGATTGTCAGCAAGGACTCCAGTGGTGACCGCGCTGTACAGCGCGACCTGAGCCTGACCTGGGCAGCCGACCTGCCACCGGGCAACGTCCTCACCGCAGGCGCTTGGTGGTCACAGCAACCGGGCGATGGCATCCCAGGCGTATCGGTGGAAGCCAAGGTCGCTGAAAGCCTGAAGCTCAAGCTCGATGATCACCTGGTGTTCACCGTCGGTGGCGAGAACCGCGAAGCACGGGTCACGAGCCTGCGAACCATCAACTGGGACAATTTCCAGCCCAACTTCTTCATGATCTTCCAGCCCGGCACCTTGAAGGACCTGCCGGCCACTTACCTGACCAGCTTCTACCTGGCACCCGGGCATGACCAGCAGATCGTCGACCTGTCCCGTGCGTTCCCGGCCGTCACCATCCTGCAGGTCGAAGCCTTGCTGGAGCAACTGCGCAGCATCCTCGCCCAAGTGACTCTGGCGGTGGAGTACGTATTGCTGTTTGTGCTGGCGGCGGGCATGGCCGTGTTGTTCTCGGGCCTGCAGGCCACCCTGGATGAGCGGATTCGCCAGGGTGCGCTGTTGCGGGCGCTGGGGGCCGAGCGCAAGTTACTGGTCAAGGCGCGGCGGATTGAGTTCGGCTTGCTCGGCGCGGTCAGTGGCCTGCTGGCAGCCCTGGGCACCGAGTTGGTGACCTGGGTGCTGTACCGCTACGCCTTTGACCTGGCGTGGCATCCACACCCGTGGTTGTTGCTACTGCCGGTGATCGGTGCCGTGCTGATCGGCGGCGCGGGTGTATTCGGTACGCGTCGCGCGTTGAATGCCAGCCCATTGACGGTATTACGCGAAGGTTGAAACCAGCGCTGGCCAGTACGCCCGACGGCGTGCCGGCCAGCGTTTACTTCACATACTCGATACCGGTAATCCACCAGCACACCTCGCCGGTCGGCGTCTGCACCATGGCCTCATCGTCAACTTCCTTGCGCAGCAGCGCCCGGGCCATCGGTGAATCGATGGAGATGTAATCCATGCGTTCATAAATTTCGTCATAGCCGACGATCCGAAACCGCTTGGTCTCGCCCTGCTCGTTTTCGATATCGACCCAGGCGCCGAAAAACACCTTGCCCTCCTGCTCGGGCATGTATTCCACCACCCGCATGTCTTCCAGGCGCTTGCGCAGGTAACGCACACGCCGATCAATCTCACGCAGCAGTTTCTTGTTGTATTGGTAATCCGCATTCTCGCTGCGATCGCCCAGGGACGCCGCCCAGGTCACCTTGCGGGTGGTATCCGGACGTTTTTCACGCCACAGGTAATCCAGCTCTTTTTTCAGCGCTTCATGACCTTCTTTGGTAATCAGCTTGGTACTCAAACGCGTGCATCCCCAGACAATGTCCAATGGTGCCGATACGCCAAGGCATCACGCCCTGGCGCCGGCCGGCTGGGGTTGATGATAAATGAACCCTGAAAAGTAGCCAGACCGCAGAACACATCTGCTTCAAGCCTGACCATCCAGGGTTTGATCCAGCTCCAGGAGCACACCCTGCAAGCGCTGGCGTATCCCCGCCACCTGCGACAGTGCCTGCGTCAACTTCTCAGCCGTCCTGCCAACCTCAAGGTCGCGCTCATGCAACTGCGCTGAGTGCTGTTGCAACGCCCGGTTCTTTTCTTCCAGTTCGCTCTGCTCCTGCTCGAGTCGTGCCTGCCACTGCTCAAGCATTTCCTCGCGCTCGATTGCCGCTTGCTGCTGTTGCGTAAGCTCCTGGGCGACCTTGGCCAGGCTGGTCAACGTGCTGTCCATCTCAACCAACGAGGCATGTTCCATCTTCGGCGCAGGTGGGCTCGGTGCAGGCGCGGCCGGCTCAACCTGAACCGGCGGCGCACTGAGTTCGACCGGTTCCGGTTGCGGCTCTGGTTCCGACTCTGGTTCTGGTGCTGGCTCCAATGCCTGCGCCTGAGCAATCGCGACGGGTGCCTCCAGCGGTTGCGCCTTGAGCGGCTCGGAAACCGGCGGCTCAGCCGAATTGGCTGGGTTGGCGGGCCTGGGCGGGGCAATCATCTGCGACGAGAAGCGAATCGAAGGCACGATCAGCGAAGCACTTTCGATGGCCGGCAGTGCGGGCGCAGACATGCCCAGGGTAATGACTTTCATCACCAGGCCCTTCTTGATGATCATTGAATGATGATCTTCCGGTCTGGCGGGCGGCAACTTGCAGCCTTTCAAATCAATGAAATGGAAAGGGATCGAGGATTCGCTGACAGTGCCGTTCTTGGTTCCGGAGGCCGCAGCCGCCATCAGGATTTGCTTGAACACTTGCATGGCAACTTGCAGATCTTCCTTGGACTCGACCCCACCCAGGAAATACCGATCGAGTTTCTTGCGGAGCGCCGCGATATAGACCCTGGAGTTACCAGGTTCGGTCTCTTCATCCAGGCTATAGACCAGAAAGTTTGAATCGGTCTGTGCAACGGCAAACCCGCAAAGTAGTGCACCGTTGATCGGTGTGTCCTGACCGCTGCGTTCAAGAACAAGCGTGCGAAGAAGCATCATGATATTCAGGCCTTATTGCGAAAGAGTAAACCTTATATAAACGCCAGATAAACACCCGGCCGTTAACAAGCCTCGGAACAACGCAATTGTTTCAGCAAGTTAGGCGCTGCGGCGTAGGACTTATCTGATAAACATGTCCCCACGTTTCCAAGTCCAATGATTAAACGTAACCTTCCTGGCGCTCACCGTATATGACGGTAAATGTTCCTACGCCTCGCAAAACTTATTCGGTAAAAAGATGCTCGAGATAAGCAGCCTGACAAAGCGTTTGGGTAAAAGAAACGTCATCACTAATGTCTCATTTTGTGCCCAACGCCAGGAATGCATAGGCCTGTTCGGGGAGAATGGTGCAGGCAAGACCACACTACTGAACGTAATAGCCGGGCTCGCCAAACCTTCTGCGGGGCATGTGACGGTCCAGGGCTTCGACACTCAGGCGCAGCCACTGCAGGCGCAAAAAAACCTCGGTTATCAACTCCAGGGCGGCCTCAGCCATCAGTCACTGTCGGTTAAAGGCGTGCTCAATTTCATTGCCGCCGTTCGCGGCTTCAGCGGTGCCGAAAAACGCAGCCGTGTCGATCGGGCCGCCATGCGCCTGGAGTTGTCACGGGTGCTCGATGCACCGCTTGCTACGCTTTCGATCGGCCTGAAACGCAGAGTTGCCATCGCCCAGGCGATCCTGCACGCGCCCGGCCTGCTGTTGCTGGATGAGCCGACCGAGGGGCTCACACCGGATCAACTGCTCAGGTTCAAGACGCTTATCCAGGCGCTGACCGAAGACATGGCAGTCATCATTGCCTCCCGGCACTGCGACCACCTGTCCGGCCTCTGCACGCGCGCCCTGGTTATCGCCGGTGGGCACCTTGTGGCAGACACCCCGCTGCCCGACCTGCAGCGCAACTCCCGGCATTACCGAGCCGTCACGCTGGCCGCAGAAACCCCTCTGGATTTACTCGCCCTTGCCGTATTACCTGGCGTGGCAGGTATAGAAGAGGACCGGCATGCACCCGGCACCGTGACAGTTCTGGCCATGCCCGGGCACGCCATCTACCCCCATATCAACGCACTAATCGCCAGCCGCGGCTGGAACATAACGTCACTGAATCTGGAGCCGGGTCGCCTGAACGAAGTTGTTCAGCATCTGAGCCACGAGGTCACCCTTTGAAACTGCTGCCTGTCATTTTCAAGCGCCAACTGGCCAGTTATGCCTGTACTCCCAGCACGTACCTGGGTATTGCCGCGTTTCTGGTGTTGTGCGCCACCCTGGGGTTGTATACAAGCAATTGGCTGCAACAGGACAGCGGCGACCTGCAGGTGTTTTTCCAATTGCACCCTTGGCTCTACCTGCTGCTGATTCCCATGCTGTCGACACAATTGTGGTCGGACGAACACCACGCCAGTATGCGCGACATGCTGAAAACCCTGCCCATCACCAGCGCAGAGCGGGTAATCGGAAAGTTTATGGCGGCGTGGGTCGTATGCGGTATTGCATTGTTGCTGACTTTCCCACTGGTGATCCTCGCCAATTACCTCGGCACCGCCGACAACCGTGTTATCTCTTCACAGTTTCTAGCCAGTTGGTTGCTGGCCGGCGCCTATCTTTCTGTCGGATGTTTTACTTCTGCCCTGACCCACCAACGTTTGGCTGTATTTCTGGTGACGGTGGTGATGTTACTGGCAGCCAGCGGACTGTCATCGGTGCTGGACGCACTTGAGCATCAGGCGCCAATCTGGGTCGTTGACAGCCTGGCCTCGATTAACCCGATTTCGCGTTTCGGCGCCATCGACAACGGCAAACTGACACTGCATGACGCCTTGTACTACATCAGCATGATCCTTGCCTTTCTCTCGGCATCCACAGTCACGCTTAATTACAAAACCAGTTGAGAAGGAAAGCAAATGATGCGTTCCACTCTGAGTACAGGTATGACACTGCTGGTCATACTGCTGCTTTTCCTTGCATTCAATCTCGCGTGGGTTGGCAAACTACCGAATATCCGCTGGGACTTCTCACAGCAGAAAATCCACACTTTATCGCCCGCTGCGCGACAACTGCTCGCCACTCTGGAACACCCACTGGATTTGTATTACTTCAACTCAAGTAATGACCCGAGAAGAAGCCAGGCAATAAACCGCTATGGCGAACGAGTGGCAGATTTACTCAAAGAGTTCGAAAAAGCATCAAAGGGCATGATTAACCTACATGTTATAGATCCTACCCCTTATTCAGAGGATGCCTACAAGGCCGGCCTGTTCGGATTGGATGACAAGCAAGGCTTTCTTGGCCTCATCGGCACCCGTGCAGGCCAGCCCGCACAACGTATAGATGTACTGCGCCTGGATGACGAGCCCTTGCTAGAGTACGAAATCAGCCATCTGATCCACCAACTGATGCACCCCGAGCCTCCCACCGTCGGCGTATTGACGGGGTTGGCACTGAACGCGTCTGGCGAACAGCTGCTGGCACAGATGCATCAGCATTTTGATCTGATTGGCCTGGCATCAAGCACCCCGACAGTGCCCGAATCGATCAAAACCCTGATGGTTGTGCACCCGCGCGCCCTGCCGGAACAAACCCTGTATGCGATTGAACAGTTTGTATTCAGGGGTGGCAAACTGATGCTCTTCATTGACCCGGTGAGCGAGGCCGAGACCAACGCCAAGCCCGCCGACACAAGGCTGGATGGGCTATTGGCGGCGTGGGGCATTCAGATGCCGGCGGACAAGCTGTTGGTCGATCACGCTTTTGGCTCAGGCGCGCCAACCATACTGCACCCGGCCAAGCTGAACCTGCCACGGCAAGCGATAACGGCCAACGATGTGAGTGCCTGGAAACTGGATACGGTCATCGTATCGAGCAGCGGTGCGCTATCGCGTGTAAGAAAAAGCCGCACCACACTCACGCCTCTGTTGCAAAGCTCCAAGCGCTCCACTCTGCTGGATGCAGGCCGCTTTGCAGCAACGCCTGCAGCCGACTTACTGGCTGAGGGGATACCGGCTGCCGCGCAACCCCAGGTGATCGCAGCGCGCCTCGAAGGCCCCGCCTACTCGGCCTTTCCAGATGGCATTGACGGACAACCTCCCGGACTGCAAAAGGCTGCACATATCGATGTGGTGGTGGTCGCCGATACCGATTTGCTGACGGACGCGGTGATCAACTCTGCGCCCAATAGCAACGTGATGTTTGTCTTGAATACCTTGGATAACCTTGCCGCGCCCGACGTGCTCGCAAACATTCAACCGCGTACCAGCGTCAGCCGTTCTCCCCACGCACTGGAGCACCTGCGCGAGGCTGCCGAGCAGGCTTATGCGCAACAAGCCGGGGAACTGCAAAGACGCCTTGAGCAGACCGAGCAGGAATGGCAACGCTTGAATCCACCGAGTACTGGCTTCGGCACCCGCGCGGTGGGCACCAATATCCAGTTGCAGGCGCTCAACAAGGAACGCCTGCGGCTGCCCATGGAGTTGCAGGCACTCAAGGTCCAGGCGTATGCACCGGTGCATCAAGCGGAACGCAACCTCAAGTTGCTGATGATTGGCGCAGTACCGCTGTCGTTATGCCTGATCGCCTGGGCAGTGTACCTCTACCACCGGCGACGCCGGTCGGCGGTTGTCGTTCACTGATCAGCCGTCAACGACGCGCAATCAGCCCTTGCCGGGCGATGCGCGTCAGTTGGCGGATCACCTCATCGGCATCGCCCGCACTGGGCGCCTGGATAACGGCAAGGTCAAAGCTGTTGCTGGCAAAACGCGCCAGGGAATCGCCATCTTCTACAAACTGGATCAGAAACGCTGAGGGGCGCCCTGTACGGCGCGGCCAGCCGTCCAGGTAACGCAGCAAGGTCGGCTGATGCTTGCCGCCCAGCAGGATTTTGGGGTTGCGTTGAGTCAGGTCCGCGGTGATCGGGGCCAGGCGTATGAGGGGGCGTAGTGCATTCATCGTGTCGTGTCTCTGCCTCAAAAGTCTGCGGGCAGGTGAGAGGCAACACCGAACCAGCGCTTTAGCGGTATTTCGAAACCTGACTCTTGGTGAGTGCATGCTTCTGTCGGGCTGCATTGAGTCCCAGTGGCGCCCCGCAATTAGCTGTTTAAATCGGCGCATGAGCAGCATCCTAGAGAAGCCTGTGGGGCGCTGTCAAGAATCCCGAGCAATGAAAAAGCCCGCTCATGGCGGGCTTTTTCAGGGGGTTACGCGGATCTTCAGTGGGCGATGGCGCGGTCGACGGACAGTTTGCCAGCGCCTTCGAACAGCACCGCCAGTGCACCGCCGAGCAAGGCCAAGGCGAACTCATAACCGTTGTTGGCCATGAACAGGCCGTTATGGATATGCACCGAGAAGATCGCCACCAGCGACAGGAAGGCCAGGCCCAATGCCGCTGGGCGTGCCAGCAAGCCAATGATCAACGCCAGGCCGGCAAAGAACTCAGTCCCACCTGACAGCACTGCCATCAGCGTACCCGGCGTCAGGCCCAGGCTTTCCATGTACTGCGCCGTGCCGGCCAAACCGCCGCCGCCAAACCAGCCGAAGAGTTTTTGCGAACCATGGGCGGCGAAAACGATGCCGACGAAAATTCGCAGGATGGTCAGGCCGTAACCGGCGCGGGTGGACAGAATGCGGTTGATCAGTGGGCTCATGGTGAGAATCCTTTTCAAAGTAGGGGTTGGTTGGCCACTATATTAATCGGATCAGACTATGATAAAAGCGCAAAAATCGCCTAATACTTATCGATAAAACCGATTATTTTCGTGAGGCAATTTTCGGCGTCGACGGTTCCAGGGATTCCCGCTCCCGATCAAACGCCAAGTAATACTTGTTCACGCTATTAACATAGCTGACGCCGCCCATTCCCACCTGTTCCATGGCAATGCGTTCAACCTGGAAGAACCATTGATTGGGGTTCAAGCCCCGCCGGCGAGCCTCTGCGCGCATACCCTGGACTCGCTCCGGCCCCATGTTATAAGCCGCCAGCACAAAGGCCATGCGTTCGCGCTCGTTGAGTTTGGGGCTGGCGAAAAACTTGCGGCGGATCATTGCCAGATAACGCGCACCGGCCTGCACATTGCTGTCCAGGCTCTCGATATTGTTCACACCTACCCGCTGCGCCGCCGATGGGGTGATCTGCATCAGGCCGGTCGGCCCGCCGCTGTTGCGCGCGCCAGGGTCCAGGGCCGACTCCTTGAAGGCCAGCGCCGCCAGGTTCAGCCAGTCCATACCCTGCTCTCGGGCATGCTTTTGCAGCACCGGACGCAGTTTCTCAAGGCGCTGACGGTCGGCACGGGCCAGCGGATTGCGCACTTGATAGAGACGTCGATAGATACGCTGAAACGCTACGTCCTGGTCGGACGGCGTGCGATAAGTCTTGAGGAAGCGATCAATACTGGCCCGCAGCATTGAGGCATCCTGGCGCACGAACCAGTACTCGTCACCCGGCTCGCTGATTGCCACCTGCCGATCAAAGCGTAACTTGGGCAGGATTTTCGACCAGCGCTCGGCAATCGGTTTTTCGACGATGGTGAGGTGGAAGATTCCGGCCTGAACCATCTCCAACACATCCTCCACGGCCAGCGTCGGGTCAACCCACTCCACCTTTACCGGAGGGCGCTTGTGCAGCGCCAGTTGCTGGTTGACCTGGTTGATCGCATCCGCCGCCGCACTGCCGGTGGTCAGCGCCAAGGTGCGCCCGGACAATTGCTCCAGCTTGGTAAACCGTCGCTCACCCTTCACGCCCACCAGCCATAGCGGCACGCCGCTGGCAATCGGGTCACTGGTGCTGATCTTGTGCGTGGCCTTCACATCGAGTAATTCACCCGGCGCCACCAGGTCGCCTTCACCACGGGCCAATGCGCCAAGCAATTGGTCCTTGGCCCTGGGAATGATCTTGAGGCTGATTTCTTCTCCGTCCCGGGCGTGGCCGTTCAGGTATTGCTCGAATGCGCGCAGACGATGGTATTCGACTCCGATGGCCTGGCCCTGGACCTCACCGGAACTGTTACGGCTCTGGTTGACCAGCACACGCAGGGTGCGGCTGGAACGGATCTGCGCCAGGTCACGGACCTTGCCGGGCTTGGTCACTTCCAGCGGCCCGTCCAGACGCGCGACCGCCGCCGTGGGCAGCAGTAACGTCAGGCACAACATAAGCAACGCCGAGGGTCGGATCATCCGCTCTCCGGAAAGAATACTGGCCAGCCATTTCGTGAAAGACGAAAAGCTGGAGGTCAGAAACAGAGCGCTTCAAGCGCTGGCAAGGCACGCAACGGTGGCGTCGGGGCAGGCGGTAAGCCAACCACAATGTCACTTGCGACGTTCAAAGACAGCTATAACGCGTTGTAGTTCTTAGTTTTTCTTATAAATCTACAGCTCTGATATGCTTTCCGGCCGCAGGCGGAGCTAGCACCATGCAACTCATTGATATCGGCGTCAACCTGACCAACCCCAGTTTCGACGAGAGGCACCAGGCCGTTCTCGACCGCGCCTACGCCGCCGGCGTGCAACAATTGGTACTCACCGGCACCAGCGTCGACGGCAGCGAACAGGCCCTGGAACTGTGCGTAAAACTCGATGAAAGCGGCCAACGCCTGTTCAGCACCGCCGGCATCCACCCGCACTCGGCCAGTGACTGGAATGGCGACAGCGCCCAGCGTTTGCGCGGGTTGCTCAACGAAAGCCGCGTACGTGCGGTGGGAGAATGCGGGCTGGACTTCAACCGCGACTTTTCCCCGCGCCCACAGCAGGAAAAAGTCCTCGAGGAGCATCTGGCCCTGGCGGTCGAGCTGAAACTGCCGGTGTTTCTGCACGAACGTGATGCCAACCAGCGCCTGCTGGAAATCCTCAAGGACTACCGCGATCACCTGAGCGCCGCCGTGGTGCATTGCTTTACCGGCGAGCAACAGGCGCTGTTCAGCTACCTCGACCTCGACTTGCACATCGGCATCACCGGCTGGATCTGCGACGAGCGCCGTGGCACGCACCTGCATCCGCTGGTCAAGGAAATTCCCCGTGGCCGCTTGATGCTGGAAAGCGATGCGCCGTACTTGCTACCGCGCACCTTGCGGCCCAAGCCGAAAAACGGCCGCAATGAACCGGCTTATTTGCCGGAAGTGCTGCGTGAGGTTGCGTTGCATCGTAACGAGTCGCTGGAGGACCTGGCCGAACACAGCACCGCCTGCTCCCGTGCGTTTTTTGGGCTGCCTTCAGTGGATTGATGCGGCGCATTGACCCATGTCAAAACCGGTCTACTGAGTAGCGGCACAATAATGGCACCTTGCCAATGCTGTTTCCGCTATCAGAGAAAACCTTCCATGGGTGCCTGGCTTAGCAATATCTCGCTGAAATACAAATTCTGGGCCGTCAATGCGGTCGCTTTCATCACCACACTGCTGCTGGTGCTGTATGCCGTGCAGCTCGAACAACAGGCCCGCAGCGATGCGTCACGGGCCTCAGCCCAGGCGCAGGCACGACTACTCGGCGCCTGGCCGGCCAACACTCCATTACCCAAAAATGAACATTGGCTGACCTTTGCCCGCGGCCAAATCCCACAGTCGGCCGATCAAGATCTTTCAGCCCTGAGTGCCGCCGCCGGTTGGGTCGAACTCAATCACATGCCCTTGTTCGGGGAAAACCCACTGATCGGTGCCGAAGTGGTCACCCGTACCGATGGCCAACAGATCGCCGTACTCGCCTACGGCCGTAGCCTCAGCCAGGTCTTCGGCGAACGCTTCGCCAACTACGCCGTGGCCGTGCTGATCCTGATGCTGGCGATGCTCGGTGCCTCGCAGTTGCTGATCCGCTTCCTGCTCAGCCAACTCAACACCCTCAAGGACGTGATGCTGCACGTAGAGAAGACCGGCGACCTGTCGGCCCGCGTGCCGCTGGCGTGCAAAGATGAAGTTGGCCAGATGGCCAGTGCCTTCAACGCCATGCAGGCTGGCTATCAGCGCGTGGTCAGCACCGTGGCGCGCACCGCCCAGCAACTCGATGATGGCGCCGCGCGCCTGGCCAGCAGCATGAACGAAGTGCAGCACGGCATGCTCGGCCAGCAAAGCGAAACCGACCAGGCCGCCACCGCCATCAATGAGATGACCGCCACCGTCTACCATATCGCCCAGCATGCCGGCGCTACCCGCGACCTGTCCCAGACCGCCGACACCCTCGCCGGCAGTGGCCAGGAAGTGGTCACTCGGGTGCAGCGCTCTATCGCCGGCTTGTCCACCGGCGTGCAGCAGACGGCCGAAATGATCCAGAAACTCGCCGAAGACAGTCAGAAAATCAACGGCGTGGTCGGCGTGATCCACAGCATCGCCGAACAGACCAACCTGCTGGCCCTCAACGCCGCCATCGAAGCCGCCCGCGCCGGCGAAATGGGCCGTGGTTTTGCCGTGGTCGCCGACGAAGTACGCAACTTGGCCAAGCGCGTGCAAAGCTCCACCGACGAAATCACCCGCATGGTCTCGGCGCTGCAAGCCGGCACCCGCGATGCGGTGGACTTCATGCAAGAAAGCTCGTTCAAGGCTGATGATTGCGTGCAACAGGCCCAGGAAGCCGGCGCCGCACTCGCCGAAATCACCGGCGCCGTGGCCCAGATGCGCGAAAGCAATACCCAGATTGCCGTGGCCGCCGAACAGCAAAGCCATGTTGCCGAAGAGATGAACCGCGCGGTGGTGAGCATTCGCGATGTGACCGAGAACACCGTGCAACAGACCGTGGAGTCGGCCACCACCAGCAACGAACTGGCGACCTTGGCGGGGGAATTGAGCAAGGCGATCGGGCAATTGAAGCTATAAGCCAAACAAGGCTGGCTATGGCTTCCATAGCGAGTCTTGATTCGCCGTCCCACGTGCCCGCGACCTAAACTTTGTCCATGTTGTTTCAACGGACAGAGGATTCATGATCATGGGCAAACGTCACCCCAACTTCCCCGCCTGGCAATGGCGCACTCAGCCACAGGCTCATCAGCACCCCACCAACCTGGGCCTGCAACTGCTTGCCGTGCCTTTGCTGATCATTGGTTTTCTATTGATGGTGTCTGGCGTGTTCAGCTTCAGCCTGGCAAGTGTTGCCATCGGCGTTGTTGGCCTGTTGGCGGGCGTGGCGCTGCAACGCCACGGCCGTACGCTGGAAGCCCAGGGCAGCCAGCACTTCTGAGGCTCAGGCGAAGACCACCACGGTCTGGCGGCTGATGGCGATCAACTCGCCGCTCGGGCTCCACAGCGCGGCAGCGGCATGGCCGTAGCCGTCGCGGGCGTGCTCGATGTTGACGTAGTACTGGCACCAGTCGAGGGTGGTCAGGTTTTGCAGCGGCTGGATGAACTCGATGGTCCAGGTCAGGGTGCTGCCCGGTGCCGGCTTGGTCAGGTGCGGCAACAAGGCCGGTGGCCAGGCGTCGACCAGGGCAAGAATATGCGATTCGGTCAGCGGTTCTTCCTTCACGTCCCCACGCAAACGCACCCAGCCGCCCATGTCGCGGGATTTATTACCGGTAAACGGCAGGCCGCCGACACTCCAGCGCATCGCCAAGTGGCGCATGAATTCGGGGGTAACACCCTTGATATAGGGCAGTTCCTGGCACTCATCCCAGTGTTTGAACACCGGCGGCGGCTCGCTCGCCACCTCAATGACCGACTCGCGGGCTGCGCCAAAGCTGGCTTGTACCAGGGTCGCCACTTCGCCGTTCTGCACCACACGGCCGAGCAACTGGCTCACCGCCTTGCCTTCGCGCAGTACTTCGACCTGGTAACTGGCGGGCACATCCGGCGCTACCGGGCCAACAAAGGTGATGGCCAGCGAACGCAAAGGGCGATCCGCCGGCACTTGGGCACGCAAGGCTTCGTATTGCAAGGCAGCCACCAGGCCACCAAAGGTTGCGCGGCCCTGCGCCCACTCGGCGGGGATGGTCACTTCCAACGGGTTGTTACGGGCGGCGTCGAGCAAATCACAAAAGCGCATGGCAACCTCACATCCAGAAAACCGATGCAGGGATCTTAACCAGCGGGCAGGCCTGACACAGCGCCTATTCCGGCCAAAAACCGGACCGGTCTAGAAACAATCCGCGCTGAGCTTGTCCAGCACCCGATCCGCCTGGCCTTCAGCCGTGGCCATAGTGCGCTGCCAAACCGCAACGCACGGCTGCAGGTCGGGTTGATGTTCGGCCTGGGCCAGCCATTGCCAGCAATCGTGCCAATCGCCCAGTGCTCCTTGCGCTTGCTTGAGGCGTTGCATCGCCTTGGCAGGTAGTTTGTCCAGTTCCGGGTAGGCTTCGGCCGCGTAGCGCACGCGCTTGATCAGCAGGCGCAGACGGTGGCGGTCGTGATCAGGGTCTTTAAGGGCGTCATCAAGTTTCTGCCATTGTTTGCCCAGACGCTTCTCGATGCGCGGGCGCAGGCCTTTGAGCATTTTCTGGTGTTGGGAGGCGCGGATAAAACGCGGAAAGGCATCCAGAATCAGCAGCAAATGCGCGAGTTCCGGGCTTTGCGCCACCTGGCGATAGGCATCGGCTTGCAAACGCAGGCGCCGGTCGGCCGCCGCGTGATGACCGTGCTGATGCAAGTACGCCGCCAGTACCTCGCGGTCACGCAGCGGCGTAGTCAATTGGCCAACCGTGCTGGCGGCCAATTCCAGCTGCTCGACACCCGGCAGCCCGCGCAACGGGCGCAACAAACTGCGCAAGCGCCGCACGGTGGTGCGCAGGTCGTGCAAGGCTTCATCGTCGGTGACGGCGGCAAGGCGAGCCTGGCAGCTCAGTAACCCTACTTCCAGGCCAATGACCTGAGCGACTAGCTGATCAACCAGCACTGACATCCCTTCCCCCTTAACCATGAAACCTTATTCGCCGCTGACGGATCAACGCCCGGCGCGCGACTCACGAATATAGAAGCGCGCTTTCTCGGCCTTGTTGGAACAGCCTTCAAACGCTTCGAATTGCTGCTGGGTCTTGGCGCCGGTCAACAGCGACAAAGCCTTAGAGTAGCTCACGGTGCCGGCAAAGCCTTCGGCCTTGGCCAAATCCAACTCGTGCCAGGCCGCATCCAATTGCGTGCCACAGCTGTCGCGGTATGCGGTTTTCCCGGCACAACCGGCCAGGGCCAACACGATCACAGGCACACACATCCAGGCTTTCATCAATGACACCTCAAATATAGAAAAACAGTCGTAGGCTGTAGACGTTGCCCACAAGGAAAAGTGCCTTGTCTACAGCCTGAAATCAGAAGCGCCGATTGCCAGAGCATACCCGAGCGTTATGGCTATTCTGGAAAAATATTTTGATGCCCTCTGCCGGTAGGCGCATTGTGGGCCACAGTTTTGCGAAGGATCAGCTCATGAAGAAACGTGTTGCCTTGGTGCTGGGCTCCGGCGGCGCCCGTGGTTACGCCCATATTGGCGTGATCGAGGAAATCGAACGGCGCGGCTACGACATCGCCTGTATCGCCGGCTGCTCCATGGGCGCCGTGGTCGGCGGGATCTATGCCGCCGGCAAGCTGGACGAATACCGCAATTGGATCGAGAGCCTCGACTACCTGGACGTGCTGCGCCTGGTGGACGTGAGCTTTCGCCTGGGGGCGATTCGTGGCGAAAAAGTCTTCGGGCAAATCCGCAAGATCGTCGGCGAGATCAATATCGAAGAGCTGCGTATTCCCTACACCGCTGTGGCCACCGACCTGACCAACCAACAGGAAATCTGGTTTCAGGAAGGCTGCCTGCATCAGGCCATGCGCGCTTCGGCGGCGATTCCGAGCCTGTTCACGCCGGTGATGCAAGGCAACCGCATGCTGGTGGACGGCGGCCTGCTTAACCCGCTACCGATCGTGCCGGTGGTATCGAGCCATTGCGATTTGATCATCGCGGTCAACCTCAACGCCACCAACCAGAAGCACTACCACCTGCCGGTGATCCAGCGCCCGCCGGCGTTCAAGAGTCGCTTCAACAGCCTGGCCAAATCACTGGGTTCGCACCTGCCGTTTCGGCGCAAGCAGGCCGAGCAATTGATGAAGCTGGAGCAGGAAGCCTTGCAGTCCCAGGCCGCCGAAATCAACCCGTGGCTGGAGTCGGCCGAACCCGAGGCCCAACAACCTGCGGCTGCGCCTGAAAAACAAGGTGCGCCGAAGTCCGCGACCGGCTCGTTCATCATTGATAACGTCGGGCCGGCGTCACTGCTGGACCTGATCAACCAGAGTTTCGAAGTGATGCAGACCTCGCTGGCGCAATACAAGATTGCCGGTTACCCGCCGGACGTGCTGATCAACGTGCCGAAGCGGGTGTGCCGTTTTTTCGAGTTCTACAAGGCGCCGGAGTTGATCGCGTTGGGGCGAGAAATTGCCAGTGATACGTTGGATCGGTATGAGAGTGAGCAACACTGAAATAGGCGGTGTGGCTGATGGCCCTATCGCAGGCAAGCCAGCTCCCACCTTTGAATGTATTCACAGATCAAAATGTGGGAGCTGGCTTGCCTGCGATGAGGCCAGTTCAGGCACTGCAATATTCAGGCATTCAACAATCGATACCCCACACCCGCCTCGGTCACGATAAACCGTGGCTGGGTCGGATCATCCGCCAGTTTCTGCCGCAGATGGCCCACCACGATACGCAAATAATGGCTGTCTTCGGTATGGGTCGGCCCCCAGATATCCTTGAGCAATTGCTGCTGGGTGATCACCCGCCCAGGATGGCGCGCCAGTTGCGCCAGCACCGCATACTCCTTGCGGGTCAGGGCCACCTCGGCACCGTCCAGCAGCACCCGGCGATAGGCCAGGTCCACCGTCAACGGGCCGAAACTCAACGCCGCTTCCTGGGCCTCTCCCGCCGGTGCCTGGCGCAACAAAGCGCGCACACGGGCGAGAAATTCCTGGATGCCAAAGGGTTTGGTTACATAGTCATTGGCGCCGCTGTCCAGGGCTTCAACTTTTTGCACTTCGCTGGCGCGCACCGACAGCACCAATACCGGCACCGTCGACCACTCGCGAAACTCGCGCAACACTTGCTGGCCGTCCATGTCGGGCAAGCCAAGGTCGAGCACCAGCAGATCCGGTTTGCTCAATGCCGCTTGGGCCAGGCCTTCATTGCCGGTGCCGGCTTCGATCACCTTGTAGCCCTGGGAGGCCAGGCTGATACGCAGGAATTTGCGGATCTGCGGTTCGTCATCAATGACTAAAATCGTCGCGGTCTGGCTCATGGTGTCCAATCAAAATCCGTGGAGAAAAGAGGGTAGCTCAAGGCTCGCGCTCCGGGCCAGGTTGCGTCGGTAACGGCAGGAACAAGCTGATGCAGGTGCCGCGCCCTTCTATACCGTCATCGACGCGGATATGCCCACCGTGAGCGCCCACCATGCCCTGGCAGATCGCCAGGCCAAGGCCCGTGCCCTGCCCGCCGCGATCGCCACGGGCGGCGGTGTAGAACATATCGAAGATCTTCGCACGCTCGTCCTCGGGAATCCCCGGTCCCTCGTCGGCCACGGCAAAAAACAGCTGCTCATCGGCCACGCCGGCACTCACCTGCAAACGGCCGTGTGGCGGTGAGAAACGCGCAGCGTTTTCCAGCACATTGACCAGCGCCTGCTCGATCAACGCAGCGTGTACATACAGCAGCGGCAACTGCGCCGGCACGTCAGTGTGCACCTGCAACGGCGCCAGCACCGCGCGCAAGCGGCCCAGGGCGCTGCCGACGATATCACCCGGCGAGACCCAATCGCGCGCCAGTTTCAGCGCACCGTGGCCCAGGCGTGTCATGTCCAGCAGGTTCTGGATATAGCGGTCCAGGCGCTCGGCTTCATCGCGGGTGCCTTCCAGCAATTCGCGGCGGTCCTCCAGCGGGATGGCTTCGCCGAGCGCCAGCAGGCTGTCGATGCTGCCGCGCATCGAGGTCAACGGCGTGCGCAAATCGTGGGACACCGAGGCCAGCAAAGCGCTGCGCAGTTGTTCGGTTTCGCCGTGCAGGCGCGCCGACTCCAGCTCCTGCGCCAGTTGTGCGCGCGCCAGGGCCTGCGCCAATGGCTGGCTCAATGCGGTGAGCAAACGTCGGCGTTGGCCACTCAATTCAAGTCCCGGCTTCGGGCTTACGCCGAGCAGGCCTAACGGCCCCTCCTCGCCCGACAGCGGCCACCACCACCAACGCCCAAACGGCAACGTGCCGGTGCCCATGCCGGCCGGTTGATCATGCTGCCAGGCCCAGTCGGCGGCAGCGCGTTCGGCTTCGGTGAGGTTAAGCGCAGCGCCGGTTTCAACCTTCCAGTCGCCCTGGCCGTCACGGTTCAACAGGCACAGGTCCAGGTCGCTCCAGCCTTCCAGGTGATGGGCCGCCGCACTGATCACCGCCTGGCGATCGGTGGCTGCGGTGAGTTTGCGCGACAGGTCGAGCAGTTCGCTGGTTTCTTCCTGGGTGTCGCGCAAGGCCTGCAACTGCCGACGCTGGCGCGCCGCGAGGTTGCCGGTGAGCGCGGCCATCAGCAAGAAGAACAACAGCGTCAGCACGTCTTCTTCACGCTGGATAGCGAAGGAGAAATTCGGCGGGATAAACAGAAAGTCATAGGCCAGGAACGACAGCGCCGCACACAGCAGCGACGGCCCCAGGCTGCTGCGCACGCCGACCAGCAGCACCGCTGCGAGAAACACCAACGAGATATTCGGCAGCGGCAACACACTGGCCACCGCCCAGGCCAACGCCGCCGCGACGATGGTCGCAACCACCGCCAGCCCATAGTCGAACCACACCAGCCCGCGTACATCCGGCAGGCGTGGCGGCGCGGGCATGTCGCCGCTGTCGAGGACGTTGATCTCCAAACCCCGCGCATTGCGCAGCAAGCGTGCTGCCAAGCCACCCCCAAACAACCGGCGCCGCCAGCGCATCCGCGACTGTCCTACCAATACCAGGCTGGCGCGGCGTTCGGCGGCATGCTGGATCAGCGTTTTGGCCACTTCGCCGGCGCGCAGCAACACCACTTCGCCGCCGAGCCGCTCAGCCAGTTGCTGGGCATTTTGCAGGCGCAGGCGCGATTGCTCATCGCGTGCGCGGCCGTTATCGATGTGCACCAGGCTCCACGGCAAATGCCGGCGCTGGGCCACGCGGCTGGCGTGACGCACCAGGCGTTCGGCCTGCGCATCACCGTCCACGCCCACCAGCAAACGTCCGCGCACCGCCGGGGCAGCCTGGCCAAGCTGGCGGTAGCCCTGGGCCAAATCGTCATCGACATGGGCAGCGGCGGTTTGCATGGCCAGCTCGCGCAGAGCCATAAGGTTGGTCTGGGTGAAGAATGCGTCGATGGCGGCGCGGGCCTGTTCCGGCACATACACCTTGCCGTCGCGCAGGCGCTCCAGCAATTCACGGGATGGCAGGTCGATCAGCAGCAGCTCGTCGGCCTCTTGCAGCACCCAGTCGGGCAAGGTTTCACGCACTTGCACGCCGGTGATGCCGCGCACCTGATCGTTCAAACTTTCCAGGTGCTGGACGTTGACCGTGGTGAACACGTTAATGCCGGCGGCAAGCAGTTCCTGGATGTCTTGCCAGCGTTTTTCATGGCGGCTGCCGGGGGCATTGCTGTGGGCCAGTTCATCCACCAGCACCAGCTTGGGCTTGGCGGCGAGCAGGCCGTCGAGGTCCATTTCTTCGAGCATCACGCCACGGTATTCGCTGCGCAACAAGGGTTGCTGCGGCAAGCCGCTGAGCAAGGCTTCGGTCTCGGCGCGGCCGTGGGTTTCAACCATGCCTGCGATCAGGCGCACGCCCTGGCGCAGTTGGGTGTGGGCGGCCTGGAGCATGGCGTAGGTCTTGCCCACACCGGGCGCGGCGCCGAGGAAGACTTTGAGCCGGCCACGGCCGTCCCGTGGCAGATCGGCTAACAGGGCATCGGCGCGGCCGGAGTCGCTCATGCTTTGGGGTTCCTTCAGGTATTCAGGTCACTGAAGATCCAATGTGGGAGCGGGCTTGCTCGCGAATGCGGTCTGTCAGTAACAGATTAATTGACTGATGCACTGCATTCGCGAGCAAGCCCGCTCCCACAAGGGGATCAGAGTTTTTCCAGCGCCATGTTCAGCGCCAGCACGTTCACCACCGGCGGCCCCACCAGCGGGCTTTCGATGTGCTCATCGAGCAAGCGCTGCAGTGTAGACACCGGTACATTTCGCGCCGCCGCCACTCGCGCCAGTTGATAGGCAATCGCCGCCGGTGGCAAGTGTGGATCAAGGCCGCTGCCGGAGGTCGTCAGGGAGGCCAAAGGCACCGGCCCCTGGCCGGGCACCAACTGTTTATTGGCGTCATCAAAAATACGCGTGGCCAATGCCGGGTTGCTTGGGCCCAGGTTGCTGGCGCTGCTGGAAACCGTGGCAAACGCGCCGGCCGATGGCCGTGGGTGGAACCAACTGTCACCGGTAAAATCCTGGGCGATCAGGCTGGAGCCGCGCACTTTGCCCTCGGCGTCACGCACCAGGCTGCCGTTGGCCTGGTCGGGAAACGCAACTTGGGCGACGCCGGTGACCACCAGCGGGTAGGCAACGCCGGTGATCAGGGTCATGAGGACCAGCAGGCTCAGGGCCGGGCGGATCAGGGTGGACATTTCAAATTCCTCGATTCATTTATCAGCGCAGGACGCGGAGCGTCCGGGGCGGCATTCCCACGCGGAGCGTGGGAACGATCCAGTTACACCAGGTGCAACGCGGTCAGGAGCATGTCGATCGCCTTGATGCCCACGAACGGCACCAGGATCCCGCCCAGCCCGTAGATCAGCAGGTTACGTCGCAGCAACGCCGCCGCACTCGCCGCCTGCACGCGCACGCCGCGCAGTGCCAGGGGAATCAGCACCACGATAATCAGCGCGTTGAAGACGATGGCCGACAGAATCGCGCTCTGCGGGCTCTGCAAATGCATTACGTTGAGCACGCCCAGTTGCGGGTAGATCGAGGCGAACAGCGCCGGCAAAATCGCGAAGTATTTGGCCACGTCGTTGGCGATGGAAAAGGTCGTCAACGCGCCGCGTGTCACCAACAGTTCCTTGCCGATCTGCACCACGTCCAACAGCTTGGTGGGGTCACTGTCGAGGTCGACCATGTTGGCGGCCTCGCGCGCGGCCTGGGTGCCGTCGTTCATCGCCATGCCGACGTCGGCCTGGGCCAGCGCCGGGGCGTCGTTGGCGCCGTCGCCGCACATCGCAACCAGGCGACCGTCGTTCTGCTCGTGGCGGATGCGCGCGAGTTTCTTCTCTGGCGTGGCTTCGGCCAGCACGTCGTCCACACCCGCTTCAGCGGCAATCGCGGCAGCGGTCAGCGGGTTGTCACCGGTGACCATCACGGTGCGAATCCCCAGCTTGCGCAGCTCGGCGAAACGTTCACGGATGCCGGGCTTGACCACGTCTTTGAGGTGGATCGCGCCGAGCAGTTTGCCATCGGCGCATACCAGCAATGGCGTGCCGCCGCTCTGGGCGATCTTGTCGATTTCCCGCGAGAGTGCCGGCTGCAGGTCAAGGCGTTGTTGGCCGATAAACGCCAGCAGTGAATCGACCGCGCCTTTACGGAACACCCGGCCTTGATAGTCGACCCCCGACAAGCGCGTTTCAGCACTGAACGGCACGGACGTCAGCTCATCCACGGTTGGTTCGGCCTGAGGGTGCAGCGCGCGCAGGTATTCGACGATGGATTTACCTTCCGCCGTGTCGTCCGCCAGGGACGCCAGCAACGCGCCTTCAGCCAGGTCGCGACCACTGACGCCCGGCGCCGCGATCACGGCTGCACAACGACGGTTGCCGAAGGTGATGGTGCCGGTTTTATCCAGCAGCAACACATGCACGTCACCCGCCGCTTCCACCGCGCGCCCGGATTTGGCGATGACGTTGAGGCGTACCAGGCGGTCCATACCGGCAATACCGATGGCCGACAACAGGCCGCCGATGGTGGTCGGAATCAGCGTCACCAGCAGAGCGACCAGAAACACCAGCGGCAAGCTGCCATTGGCGAAGTGGGCGAACGGCTGCAGGGTGACCACCACCAGCAGGAAGATCAGCGTAAGGCCGATCAGCAGGATATCCAGCGCCACTTCGTTGGGGGTTTTCTGGCGTTTGGCGCCTTCCACCAATGCGATCATGCGGTCCAGGGTGGACTCACCGGGGTTGACAGTGATGCGCACCAGCAACCAGTCCGACACCAGCCGCGTGTTGCCGGTGACGGCCGAACGGTCGCCGCCGGATTCACGGATGACCGGCGCGGATTCGCCGGTGATCGCCGCCTCGTTGACCGCCGCAATACCTTCGATGACCTCGCCGTCACCGGGGATCATCTCCCCGGCGGCAACGCGCACCACATCACCTTTGCGCAGGCTGGTGGCCGGCACGACTTTGAAGCTGCCATCGGCCTCTTTGCGGCGTGCGCTGAGGCCTTCGCTGCCGGCTTTGAGGCTGTCGGCGCGGGCCTTGCCGCGACCTTCAGCCAAGGCTTCGGCGAAGTTGGCGAACAGCACGGTGAACCACAGCCACACGGCGATCTGTACGGCGACAAAGGTCGGTACCGTAGTGTCCGGCACAAAGCACAGCACGGTGGTGAGGATGGCGGTCAGTTCGACCACCAGCATCACCGGCGAGCGTTGCAATTGGCGTGGGTCCAGCTTGACGAAAGCCTGGACCAGCGCCGGACGCCAAAGAGCGGAAATGGCGGTTTTGGCCGGTTCCTGAGTAGTCACAGGGGCCGCATTTTTTGCAGGCATATTCATTTTCATATCCCCTCTAGCTCTTTATTTAGGAGCAGCCATGCTCAGGTGTTCAGCGATTGGGCCCAGCGCCAGCGTTGGCAGGAAAGTCAGGCCGCCCACCAGCAAAATGGTCACAGTCAACAGGGTTACGAACAGCGGGCCATGGGTGGGGAAGCTGTTCTGGCCAATCGGTGCGGTTTTCTTCATCGCCAGGCTGCCGGCCAGAGCCAGTACCGGCAGGATGTAGCCGAAGCGGCCGAGCAACATCGACAGGCTCAACATCAGGTTGTGGAACGCGGTGTTGGCGCTGAAGCCGCCGAACGCCGAACCGTTGTTGGCACTGGCCGAGGTGTAGGCGTACAGCAACTGGCTGAAACCGTGCGGGCCAGGGTTACTGATGGCACCGGCCGGGCCAGGCAGGCTGGCAGCGATGGCGCCCAGTACCAGGGTGCCGAGCGGCATCACCAGCAAGGTCACCACCAGCAGTTGCACTTCCTTGGCCTGCAGCTTCTTGCCCAGGTATTCCGGGGTGCGGCCGATCATCAGGCCGGCGAGGAACACCGCGATCAACACGTTGAGCAACATGCCGTACATGCCGGCGCCGACGCCGCCGAAGATCACTTCGCCGACCATCATGTTGACCAGCGACACCATCCCGCTCAGCGGGTTGAGGCTGTCTTGCATGCCATTGACTGAACCGTTGGACGCCGCTGTGGTGGCCACCGACCACAACACCGTGCCAGTGGTGCCAAAGCGCGCTTCTTTGCCTTCCAGCGGTGCGGTTTGTTCAACCGCCGGGTTGTTCAGCGTCGGGTTGGGCTGGTATTCGGCCCACATCGACGTCGCGCCACCGATCAGGAACAGCGCCAGCATGCAGCCAAGAATTGCGCGGCTCTGACGCAGGTCCTTCACGTAGTGGCCAAAGGTGAACACCAGCGCTACCGGGATCAGGATGATTGCCGACAGCTCGAACAGGTTGGCCCAGGCCGTCGGGTCTTCGAACGGGTGCGCCGAGTTGACGCCAAAGAAGCCGCCGCCATTGGTGCCCAGTTGTTTGATCGCAATCTGGCTGGCGGCCGGGCCGAGTGGGATCACTTGGTCCACGCCCTGCATCGTCACGGCATTCACGTAATGCGCGAAGGTTTGCGGCACGCCCTGCCACACCAGGAACAGCGCAAACACCAGGCACAGCGGCAGCAAGCCGTAGAGGGTGGCGCGGGTCATGTCGACCCAGAAGTTGCCCAGGGTTTTGGTGGACTTGCGCCCGATACCACGGCACAGCGCGACCAGCACAGCCAGGCCGGTGGCGGCGCTGACGAAGTTCTGCACGGTGAGGCCGATCATCTGGCTGAGGTAGCTCAGGGAGGCTTCACCGCTGTAGTTCTGCCAGTTGGTGTTGGTCATGAAACTGACCGCCGTGTTGAACGCCAGCGTCCATTCCTGACCCGGCAATTTCTGCGGGTTGAGCGGCAGATACTCCTGGAACAACAGTACGGCGAACAACAACACGAAACCGGCCAGGTTGAACGCCAGCAGCGCCAGCGTGTATTTCTGCCAGCTTTGCTCCTGGTGCTCGTCCACGCCGGACAGGCGATAACACGCGCGCTCAACCGGGCCGATTACCGGCGAGAGCCAGGTGCGCTGGCCTTCCATCACCTTGTAGTAGAACCGCCCCAGGAACGGTGCCGGCACCAGCACCACGGCAAAGAAGGCGATGATCAGCCAATAGTCATAACTGTGCATAGCCTGCTCCTAGTTCCGATCCGCGCGTAACAGCGCAACCAGCAGATAAATGAACAGCGCCACGGCCAATAGCAGTGACACCCCGTCCAGAACGCTCATGGAAGTCTCTCCGTTTTGCGGCGATTGCCGCGTGTGAGGCAATTGTCCACAGGAGTGGCGTAAAGGAACGAGAGCGAGGGTATGGGTGGGGCGTAAAGACGGCGTAAAGAGTGGGTTTATGCGGGGTTTACAGGGGGATTTTCAGCGCCTGGGCGGGCCTCATCGCGGGCAAGCCCGGCTCCCACACTTAACTGCGTACCTCCTGCTCAAACGCGGTCGAGTGTGGGAGCGGGCTTGCTCGCGAAAGCGTCAGGCCGGGCACCGCCGCTTTATTCTGGTGCACCAAATGAAGCATACAAACGCAAAACCGTTCCCCTCACGACACTGTCTGCGCTTTACGACACGCTTCTATGGGCTGGCATGGCCACTGCAACACCCACAACCATTCCAACCAGTTCAGGGAGCGCGACACGATGAACACACAACTCAAACCCACCTTGGGCACCCTGCATTTGTGGGGCATTGCCGTGGGGCTGGTGATTTCCGGCGAATACTTTGGCTGGAGCTATGGCTGGGGCGTGGCCGGTACGCTGGGTTTTCTGGTGACCTCGTTGATGGTCGCCGCCATGTACACCTGCTTTATATTCAGTTTCACCGAGCTGACCACTGCGATTCCCCACGCAGGCGGGCCGTTTGCCTACAGCCGTCGTGCCTTTGGCGAAAAAGGCGGCTTGATCGCAGGCCTGGCGACATTGATCGAATTTGTCTTCGCACCGCCCGCAATTGCCTTGGCCATCGGCGCTTACCTGAACGTGCAGTTCCCGGCACTCGACCCGAAACATGCGGCGGTGGGGGCCTACATCGTGTTCATGGGCCTGAATATTCTGGGGGTGAAGCTTGCCGCCACCTTTGAACTGGTGGTGTGCGTGCTCGCTGTCGCTGAACTGCTGGTGTTTATGGGCGTGGTTGCGCCGGCGTTCAGCTTCAGCAACTTCGCCCTGAACGGCTGGGCCGGCTCCGACACCTTTGGCGCGCCGGCTATTGCCGGGATGTTCGCCGCGATCCCTTTCGCCATCTGGTTCTTTCTCGCCATCGAAGGCGCGGCCATGGCGGCTGAAGAGGCGAAAGATCCCAAGCGCACCATTCCAAAAGCCTACATCAGCGGCATCCTGACCTTGGTGATCCTGGCCATGGGCGTGATGTTCTTCGCCGGTGGCGTGGGCGACTGGCGCACCCTGTCGAACATCAACGATCCGTTGCCGCAAGCGATGAAAAGCGTGGTGGGCACTGGTTCCGGCTGGCTGCACATGCTGGTGTGGATCGGCCTGTTTGGCCTGGTGGCGAGCTTTCACGGCATCATCCTCGGCTATTCGCGCCAGTTCTTTGCCCTGGCCCGCGCCGGTTACTTGCCGCCGTTCCTGGCCAAACTCTCGCGTTTTCAAACACCACATCGGGCAATCATTGCCGGCGGTGTGGTCGGCATCGCCGCGATCTACAGTGATGGCCTGATCAACCTGGGTGGCATGACGCTGACCGCAGCGATGATCACCATGGCGGTGTTCGGTGCCATTGTGATGTACATCATGAGCATGCTCAGCCTGTTCAAGCTGCGTAAGACCGAACCGCTGCTGGAACGCACCTTCCGTGCGCCGGGCTACCCGATCGTGCCGGCTGTTGCGCTGGTATTGGCGCTGGTGTGCCTGGTGGCCATGGCCTGGTTCAATGCGCTGATCGGCCTGATATTCCTCGGTTTTATGCTGGCGGGGTTCATCTACTTCCAGCTGACCGCCCAAGACCGTGCCGATGCACCAGCTGACGCGATGTTGACCGGGCTCTAAGGTTAACGAGGCGGAACAGGCCTACAATGAACTACTCAGAAAGCCTGTTACTCAAAGCCGTTATTAGCGTGGGAACATCCTCCAACGCTGGTCCGCCTCAAGGAGAGCCTTATGCCGTGGTATGCGTGGTTGATTTTAGTGGTAGCGATCGGGTCGATCGTCGGTGGGCTGCTGATGCTGCGTGACAGCGCCAACAAGGTGGAACTCACCGACGAACAACGCAAACGCGTGGCCGAGCGCAACGCCCAGGCGGACGCCAAGGACGCGCAGGACCGCTGAAGCGGGTTACTCCCAGTCTGCCTTGGCAATATGCAAGCCGTGCTGCCCCTTGTAGGCAGCACGCTCTGGCTGGCTCCAGCCGTTGAGCAACTCATCCTCCAAGCGATAGATCTCTACGCCCAGCGGCCGACACACGGTCAATGGGTCTTGTGCGTCCGGCCCCCACATCGGCAGCGACAGGTCCCCGCCCGGGCAAGTCGACAATGCACAGAGCAAATCAATCTCGGCAAAAAACTCCAGGTAATCGCCCTTCTGCGCCGGGCAGGCTTTCATGAAGTACATATCGTCGTGATTAAGGCCGGTGCACTGGAAAATGTTCAGCACGTCGTGCACGTCAAACTCGGTCAGGCCATGGGGCAGCACGGCGCGGGTCAAATTGGAATGGCAGTGGTGATGGAAGTCTTCGCCGGTGAGCATGCGGTTCACATACGGGTCACAACGGGTGCCGAGCAGATCGTGCAGGCGCCCACCGTGTTCATCGATGCCATAGCTCGCCAGGCTGTCATCGGTGATGGTCACCAAGGGCCGCAGGAACGGCAGGTTCGACCAAAGCCGATCATGGGTACTGACATGGGCGCCCTGCAGCTGCCGCGTGCGTGCCGCCCATAGGCGTTCGCGCGGGTCATTGGCGTTCCACACGTTGAAATCGCCGACCTGTGGGCCGACCGGCGTCGTCACGCGAAACACATGCCCGGCCGGCACTTTCCACGCCCTGCCCGTGCGAATCGGCACTTCGAACTGCTCGATCAATGTGCGTTTATCCGCCTGGTCGCGAATGCGCGCATAGAAGGCCGTGTCCACTTGCAGCGCCGAGCCTTTACTGACCTGATAGGCGGCCGGGTAGTCTTTGTACATAGGTGCAATCCTCCATCAAGGGTAATCAAACAGCGCCAGGGACAGGCGTTCAGAGTCGTGCAGGTAAAGGCTCATCGCCTCCTGCGCAGCTGATTTATTGCCGTTTATCAGCAAGGTGTAGATCTCACGATCACGCTCCAGCCAGGGCGACTGAAAACGTTGCTCATCGGGCGCCGCGCAAAACACCAGGCGCAATTGAGCGATCACCTGGGCGAAGAACTCGTCGAATAATGGGCTGCGCATCAACCCGACAATCTGCTGGTGGAACACCAGGCTATGAGTAGCAACGGCGCGCCAATCTTCACGCTCGCGCGCCAGCGTGGTGGCTTCAATGGCATTTTGCATGCGCACCTCGTGGTCGCCCGTCAGCGTGCCACTCTGGGCGATGGCCTGCAGCTCAAGGGTACGGCGGACCACGAACAGGTCTCGCACTTCGTCGCGCGCCACACGCCGGACCATCACGCCTTTGTTGCGCACATAGCGGGTGAGCCCTTCCTGCCCCAAACGGTGCAGCGCTTCGCGAATGGTATTGCGCGAGGCGTTGTAGCGCTTGACCAGGTCCACTTCGACCAGCGCCATCCCCGGTAACAGCCGCCCACCCATGATGTCGGCGCGCAGTTCAAGGGCAATCTGATCGGCGAGAGACAAGTTGAGCGTCATCATTGCGCCTCGATTGTTGAACAATTCATGCAGCAGATGTAATCACTTTTCATGCCAAGCCCGCTGAACCCTGTCTCTATGGGTAAACGGGCGCAACTCCGCTAAAATGCGCACTCGTTCTCGAGGCCGTCCTATGCGTTATTCAACAGACCACAAAGCCCAGACTCACCAACGCATCATCAAGGAAGCCTCCGTCCGATTTCGCCGCGACGGCATTGGTGCTACCGGCCTGCAGCCCTTGATGAAAGCGTTGAACCTGACACACGGCGGGTTCTATGCGCATTTCAACTCCAAGGATGAACTGGTGGACAAGGCCCTTCTGGCCGCCGCCGCAGAACTGGATGCACACTGCGCAATGTTGTTCAGCCAGGAACGGCCGCTGGATGCGTTCATCGACAGCTACCTGTCGCCATGGCACCAGACCTCACCGGGTGAAGGCTGCCCGCTGCCCACGATGTCGTCGGAGTTGGGCCTGCGAGGCCAGCATAGTCCGGTAACGGATGCGGTACTTGAAGCCAGGCTGACTCAGATCGATTCAGCATTGGAGCACCCAAAGGGTGATCACGAGAGCCTGGTACTGATGTCAACGTTGGTGGGCGCATTGGTGTTGGCCAGAAGCGTCGAAAGCCCGGAGCTGGCAGCCCGCATCCTGGAAGTGGTACGCGTAAGTTTGAAAGAACAGGTCGCGGATAATCAAAAGGCCGGTCAATGACCGGCCTTCTGCACAGGGTTTACACCCTTAGTTGATTACCAGCCTGTCGCGGTTTTTCTCCAGCAACGCCTTGCCGATACCTTTGACCTCCAGCAATTCGTCTACCGCGGTGAAAGGGCCATTGCTGTCGCGATAGGCGATGATCGCCTTGGCCTTGGCGGCGCCAATTCCGAACAGGTCACGGCGCAGTGCCTCCGCGTCGGCGGTGTTGAGATTGACCTTGGTGGATTGTTCGGCGTTGGCCATCTGGGCCGTAATCGGCGCTGGGGCTTCGGGTTTTGCGGATGGGGCTGCGGTAGTCGCTACAGAGAGGCTGGTGAGAAAGGCAAAGATCAGGGAAGAGATATAGGCGTTTTGCATTGGTGACACTCCATGACATCGGTAAAAGAAAAGCAGCTTTCCAAAAGCTGCTTTTCTAACTTAGGCGATGTGGGGAGAGAGTCAAAAGCGGGTGAGTAACAGGGTGTTAACTCACGGCTCCAAACGGCGCTGCTGGTAGATCCAATCGACGATTTCGCCGTCGGGCGAGTAGCCGCTCACGGTGTCGCGAAGCAGTTGGCGAACGCGCGAATAATCATCTGCATCTATTGCTGCCAGCAGCTCCGAGAGCTTGCCTTTGAGCGTATCCCAGGACAGGTGATCTTCATTGGCACTCATGATCATGGGGTGCTGAGTGGCAACCACGTTGTCACCTATCAGTAACTCTTCGTAAAGCTTTTCGCCCGGACGCAGGCCGGTGAATTCAATAGCGATATCACCGTGAGGATTTTTGTCGGAGCGTACGCTCAAGCCGGAAAGATGAATCATCTTCTCTGCCAGCTCGACAATTTTCACCGGCTCGCCCATGTCCAGCACGAATACATCACCGCCCTGGCCCATGGAGCCAGCCTGGATAACCAGCTGTGCCGCTTCAGGGATGGTCATGAAATAACGGGTGATTTTGGGGTGGGTGACGGTGATCGGCCCGCCCCATTTGATCTGCTTGTGAAACAGCGGAATAACCGATCCCGAAGAGCCCAGCACATTGCCAAAACGCACCATGGTAAAACGGGTTTTGTTGACGCAGGAGATGTTGAATTTGTCGCCAAACATGACCGGAGCCAACTCGCGGCTGAGGGCTTGCAGCGTCAGTTCAGCCAGGCGTTTGGAGCTGCCCATCACGTTGGTGGGACGCACCGCTTTGTCTGTGGAGATCAGGACGAAGTTGGCAACCCCCACCTGAAGCGCCGCCTGGGCGGTGTTGAGCGTACCGATCACATTATTGAGCACGCCTTCGGCAATATTGTGTTCGACCATCGGCACATGTTTATAGGCCGCCGCGTGGTACACCGTATCGACGTGCCAGGCTTTCATGACGTCCAGCAACTTGGCCGGGTTACGCACAGAACCGAGGATCGGCAGCAACTTTATCGGCAATGATTCGCGGGTGACGCGCTGCTCAAGTTCCGAAAGGATGCTGTAGAGGTTGAATTCACTGTGTTCGAACAGCAACAAGGTGGTGGGGCGCAGCGACAGGATCTGACGGCAAAGCTCAGAACCGATGGAGCCGCCGGCGCCCGTCACCATCACGCATTGACCCTTGATACAGTGCTCCAGCAATTCGCCCTGGGCAGGCACGGAGTCACGTCCCAACAGGTCGGCAATATCGACCTCCTGGATGTCATCGACCTTTACCCGACCGCTGGCCAGATCCATAAACCCGGGCACACTGCGCACATGCAACGGGAAGCCTTCCAGGAAGCCAAGGATTTCACGGCGCCGACCTCGATTGGAGGATGGAATCGCCAACAGGATCTCTTGGGCGCCGGTGGCATCGATCATGCGTTGTATATGCTTGGGCTTGTAGACCTGGAGGCCGGATATGACGCGATCGGCGATACTGGCATCGTCATCGATGAACGCAACCGGGCGCATCAGCCGCCCTATACGCAAGGCTGCCACCAGTTGGTTGCCGGCCGCTCCCGCACCGTACACGGCAACACGCGGCAGCCCATCGTCGCGGTTGGTGAAGGGCACGTGCTGGGAGGCGGAAAACCAGTCGCCGAGAAAGTACTGGCGCATAGCCAGGCGCAGCCCGCCGACCATGATCAGGCTGAGCCACCAGTAGTTGAAGATGATCGAGCGTGGGACGACATGCTGGTGGTTACTGTTCCAGTAGACCACCAAACCCAGGATCAAGGCGGACAAGCTGACGGCCTTGATGATGGCGATCAGCGCATCGTTACCGAAATAGCGCATGACGGCGCGGTACATCCCAAAGCGAACAAACAGCGGGATGGCGACGACAGGTGCTGCGACGAACAGCCAGAGGTGGTCCCGAAATGGGTTGGCCATCTCATCAATGCCGAGCCGCACGACAAATGCCAGCCACAGAGCGGTCCAGACCACGACGACGTCCGTAGACACCTGAATCAGGCGTTTTTTACGACGCGGCAACCCCACCAAACAGGCCCGTAACCTTTCCATCATCCCTTCGTCCACCTCAGGCAATTCCTCTCGTTGATGACCACGTGGCCGTACGACACATCCGACTGATTCAAAACCTTTTGAATCGTCAGGCGCCTTCCTTTGCAGTGTCAGCTTTTTCCAGTTCGCCTGCATGGTATTTGATCGCCAGCAACACCAGGGGCACATAAGCGATAACCGCCCCCAGCGCGCCGTCCAGCCCCAGCAGGACCACGCACAGCGCTACCGGCAGTAACCAGAACAGGTTCAGCCCGGCGACAGCGAGTGTCACTGGCAAATGCCGGCCAAATCGCCGCGAAGCAAACTGATAAGCGTGGCTGCGATGTGCCTCGTATACCTTGTCTCCACGCACCAGACGACGTATCAACGTGAACGTGGCGTCCACGATGAATACCCCCAGCAGGATCAGCCATGCCCACAGCAGCGGCGAGGACACCCAGGCCGCCTGGAGCGATAAAACCCCCAGGACAATCCCTAGAAAACCGCTGCCGGCATCGCCCATGAATATCCGCGCAGGCGGAAAGTTCCAGAATAGAAACCCCGCCACCGCCATCGTCAGGGTCATTGGCAGCCACACCAAGCCTGCGTGTCCGCTCACACCGTACAGCAGGCACATGCCCAGGCACGCGCAGATAGCTTCAACACTGGCAATACCGTCGATACCATCCATGAAGTTGTATAAGTTCAGCATCCAAACCAGGTAAAAGGCAGCGAGTACGCTCCCCACCCATCCCAGGTTTGCCGCGAAGCCAAATACGCTTACCTCAGGCAAACCGCCTAACCAGTATAGCGCCCATGCGGAAGCCACAAAGTGCCCGGCCAAACGCCACCGGGCGGCGATATGCCCGTGGTCATCCATAAAGCCGATGATTGCAATCAAGGCACCCGCGCCACCCACGGCCAGCAGGACAGGCATTGAAACGACCTGCCCCCATGCCAGCAAAGGCAAGGCCAACAGGAAAGCGACTACGATCGCTACGCCTCCCCCTCTGGGAGTGGGGACTGTATGGGAGCTACGCGCAATGGGAATATCAATGATGCTATGAGCCAACGCGTAGCGTCGCAACGCAGCGGTCAACACCCACGAAAAAACCCCAACGACGACTACAAACCACCAATATGTCATTGTTTCTTATCACTCATATACTGCGCAGCGACGGAGGCAAGTGCGTTATCCACCGAGACCGGAGGCGACCATTGCAATAAGGTTGCGGCCTTTTGGATATCAACCTGCAGTGAGCCACATAACCGCTGGGACAAGGCCTTTTTGCCCACAAGCCTGGCGGCTGTACTGAGCATCCAGGCGGGGATTGGCAGCAGGCGGGCAGGCCTGCCGAGTGCTGCTGCGGTCCTGCGCAAAAGTTGCGTGGTGGAGAGGTCCTCGCCGTCGCTGACCAGGAAAGTCTGGTTGGCAGCAGCAGGGTGATTGATCGATGTAACAATCAAGTCCACCAGGTTATCCAGCGCCACCAAACTGCGGCGGTTATTGATAGCGCCAAAGGGTAGCGGCACGCCGTTGTCCAACCAGCGCATCATGTTCAAAAAGTTGGCTTTGACGCCTGGGCCGTAGACCAGCACCGGGCGAATGATCACCACGTCCATGCCGGTACGCTCAGCCAGGGCCAGCAACCCCTGCTCCGCTTCCATTTTCGAAATACCGTAGGGATCACTCGGCTCAGGTTTGTCATCCGCCGTATAGGGCTTACCGGGCAAGGTGCCCTCGCCGTTGACCTTGATCGAACTGATGAAGATAAAGCGCCGCACGCCAGCCTGTGCCGCCTGCTCCGCAAGATTCAACGTGCCCTGCACATTGACCTTGCGAAAGGCCGCCAATGGGTCCGCTTCGACATCGTTCATGACATGCACACGCGCCGCGCAATGAACCACCGCATCGATGCCAACACAGTTTGCGTGCCAGTCAGTGGTGTCAAACGCGTCAAACCAAACCGTGTGAGCCGCGTTCTCAGGCGCATTGGCGCCATGCCGAACGGCTGCGGTGACACTGACGCCATCCATCACTAAACGGCGCAACACCGCGCTGCCAACGAAACCGCTGGCGCCCGTCAACAAAACAGATTGCGACATCATTGCTGTTCCTTACGTAATGTTGCCTCGCGAAACAGCGTTTCCAGACGAGTCAACAACGTTAGCTTGGAATAATTTTCAAGATAGTACCGCCGGCCTGATGCGCCCATTTCCTTGCGCTGCTCCCCATCGAGCACAGCCAATTTCGCGGTTATTTCAGCCAAGGCAGTTGCATCACCTGACGGGCAACACAACCCGGCGCACGCAGCTTCGATAACACGCGCGGCTTCGCCATTGATCATGCCCAGGATCGGCTTGCCCGACGCCAGGTAGGCCTGCACTTTGCCGGGGATGGTTTTCTCAAATACATCGTTGGTTTTGAGCGAAACAAGCAGTGCGTCTGCGCAAGCAAACAAGCTGGGCATTGCCTCCAGCGGATGGCGCCCCAACAAAAGCACATTATCCATACCGCGCGTACGCACTTCATTGGCGAGCCATTCACTCATACGGCCATCGCCCACAATCACCCAACGGACCGAGACCGTACCTGCCAGTGCGCGAGCAGCTTCAATGATCGCGGGGAAATCCTGCGCCTCTCCCAGGTTACCTGCAAAAAGCACGGTGAAAACCGAGTCATCTCGGTCAAGTAACGCGGAGGTCGGTTGCGCCGTGCCAGAGAAATCGTCCTCAGCCCAACTCGGGAAATACACCAGACGATCAAGGGCAATGCGCTTGGTGCAGTAGCCCTTTACGTTTTCAAGGAAACCATGGGACTGCAGCAGCAAGTAATCAGCACGATTGTAAATCCAGGACACCATTCGCCCAACGGTCTTCAGCAATATCGGGTTGCGTACAACACCTACCGCCCGCAGGGTTTCAGGCCATAAATCCAATACCCAGATGAACACAGGGGCGCGTTTGATCCGGCCGAGTACCACCGCAGGAATAGCAGCCATGACCGGTGAAACGGCATAAACGAACACGGCGTCATAACGCTCTGAGCGTAACTTCCAAGGCCCCAACAGCGATGCCGAAATAAAAAACGAGGCATAGTTCAACATCAGACTAATGCTGCGCTTACCACGCGGCACCAGAGGCACACGGACTACTTTCGCACCTGCATATTCAGCAAACTTCTGCGGCGCTGCACGATAACTGCTATAGACACTGCCTTCGGGGTAGTTGGGGAGCCCTGTCAATACCGTAACGTTATGCCCCTTCTCGGAAAAATCACGCACAAGATCATTAATACGCATATTTTCCGGCCAAAAATATTGCGTAACGACGAGTATATTGAGTTTACGATCAGGCATTGACATAAACTCGATTAGTAGCGTTTCCAGACTATCCGATTCACATAATCAGTATAGCTGTGAATAATCCGAGCTACTTTTTCGGAAACATTCGGCATGCTGTAATCAGCCACCTGACGCAAGGTCCTATTATCTTCGGTCCCCTGCCCTTCCAATACGCTCAGTCCTTGAAGCACTCGATTAACTTCCAGTCCAACCATCATCACTGCAGCTTCTTCCATCCCTTCCGGGCGCTCGTGAGCTTCACGAATGTTCAGTGCCGGAAAGTTAAGTATTGATGACTCTTCGTTAATCGTTCCGCTATCAGACAACACCGCCTTCGCGGTCAACTGCAATTTGTTATAGTCCTTGAAACCCAACGGCTTGAGCAACTTGACGTTCTTATGGAAGACGATACCCATGGCATCTACGCGTTTTTGCGTGCGAGGATGGGTGGACACGATCACCGGGAAGTCATACTGCGCAGCCACGGTATTGAGCACATCCGCCAACTTCAAAAAGTTCTTATCCGAGTCTATATTTTCTTCACGATGAGCACTGACGACGAAGAACTTGCCTTTTTGCAGGCCCAGTCGCTCCAGTACGTCCGAAGCCTCAATACCTTCACGGTAGTGAGTCAGCACTTCAAACATCGGGCTACCGGTTTTAATCACCATGTCTGGAGACAGGCCTTCGCGTAACAGGTAATCACGTGCAATGGTGCTGTAGGTCAGGTTTATATCCGCCGTGTGGTCAACGATGCGACGGTTAATCTCCTCCGGCACCCGCATATCAAAGCACCGATTGCCGGCCTCCATATGAAACGTCGGAATCTTGCGGCGCTTGGCAGGGATCACCGCCATACAGCTATTGGTATCCCCCAGCACCAGCAGCGCTTCGGGTTGAATCTCCGCCAGCACACGGTCGACCGAAATGATGACATTGCCAATCGTCTCCGCCCCACTGGCGCCGGCCGCGTTCAAAAAGTGGTCCGGTTTACGAATGGCCAAATCCTGGAAAAAGATCTCATTGAGCTCGTAATCGTAGTTTTGGCCGGTGTGCACCAGGACATGATCACAATGCCTGTCAAGCGCATCAATAACGCGCGACAAGCGAATGATTTCAGGGCGGGTACCCACGACCGTCACAACTTTCATTTTTTTCATAACTGGATGCTCAAGATTATAGTTAGGCTTCAGTGCCGACCGCCATTGAGAAGGTGTCCGGATGCTCACGGTCAAAAATCTCATTAGCCCAGAGCATAACGATCAACTCGCTGTCACCCACATTGGTCACGTCGTGAGTCCAACCCGGCACCGTCTCGACAATCTCGGGCTCTTCTCCCGTGGTGAACAACTCGTAAAACTCACCCGAGACAATATGTCGGAACCTAAAGCACGCGTGGCCTTTGATAACCAGAAATTTTTCAGTCTTGGAGTGATGGTAATGGCCACCCCGGGTAATCCCTGGATGGGCGGTAAAGAACGAAAACTGACCCGCATCCGGGGTTTTAAGCATCTCCACAAACATTCCCCGCGGGTCCTCATATTTGGGAACCTTGTAGGTAAAACGTTCGGGAGGCAGGTAGCTCAGGTAGGTGGAGTACAGCGCGCGAACCAGGCCAGTTCCCACACGCTCACTGACCATATTGGTACGGCTGTCTCGAAATGCCGACAGTTGCTCAACCAGGCCGCCAACACTGATGCTGTATTGAGGCTCAACGTTGACAAAGCCCTGAGTGCTGACTTTGCCGTCCATGACCTGGATAAACCGGGTTACCACGTCATCAATATAAACAAGGTTAATCATCGCCTGCGGATCATTGATCTTGATCGGGATATCTCGGGCGATGTTATTGCAGAATGTCGCTACGGCAGAGTTGTAATTAGGGCGTGCCCATTTACCAAACACGTTGGGCAAACGGAACAGGTAGACGGGAACATCCGCAGACGCCTGCAGATTAAGCAGTAACTCTTCAGCCCCGCGCTTGCTGCTGCCGTAAGGGTTATCCAGTTCGGCCTGACTGGATGACGTATACAGTACCGGCACACGCCGACCACTGCTGATGACCGCATTGCAAAGCGCACCGGTCAGGTCCGTATTCCCGGTATTGAATTCCTGCGGGTCAACAGGCCGGTTGACACCAGCAAGGTGGAAAACGAAATCTACCTGCGCCACCAGGCCAGGCAGGCTCGAGAGATCATCGTCGCGAGTAAAGCGTACGACGTCGATATCAGCCCGTTCTCCCAGATGCGCGATGAGATTCTGGCCGACAAAGCCATTGGCGCCCGTGATCAAAACCTTCATTGCTTATTCCTCAGGGGTTGCGTGCTCACCGCGCTGAATGGCACGCATGAAGTCCAATTTCAACAAAAGCTTTTCCATGCCGGCAACGTCCAGCCGCTCGGTGTTGTGAGAATTGTAGTCTTCGGTTCTGGAAATTCTGGTCTCGCCCTGCTCTACGAACTTGGCGTAATTGAGGTCGCGCAAATCAGGTGGAATGCGGAAGTATTCGCCCATGTCTTCAGCGCACGCCATCTCTTCACGGCTGAGCAGCGCTTCAAACAGCTTCTCGCCATGGCGGGTACCGATCACCTGAATCTCATGCTCAGGCTTACCCACCATGGCAGTCAGTGTCTTGGCCAATACTTCCACAGTGGCAGCTGGCGCTTTTTGCACAAACAGATCACCGTTGTTGCCATGTTTAAACGCGTAAAGCACAAGGTCCACGGCGTCGGCGAGCGTCATCATGAAACGCGTCATGTTCGGGTCAGTCAGGGTCAACGGCAGGCCAGCGCGGATCTGCTCAATGAACAACGGGATCACCGAACCACGGGATGCCATGACGTTGCCGTAACGTGTACCGCAAATGACGGTCTTCGTTTCATCAACGTTGCGCGACTTCGCGACCATGACTTTCTCCATCATCGCCTTGGAGATCCCCATGGCGTTGATAGGGTATACAGCCTTGTCGGTACTCAGGCACACGACACGCTGAACTTCGTTCTGGATCGCCGCCTCGAGCAGGTTCTCGGTCCCCAACACATTGGTCTTGACCGCCTCCATGGGGTGGAACTCGCACGACGGGACTTGTTTTAGCGCGGCGGCGTGAAAAATGTAATCGACGCCACGGGTTGCGTTCAGCACGCTCTGATAATCTCGAACGTCACCGATGTAAAATTTTAGTTTGGAATTTGCGTAGCGCTTACGCATGTCATCCTGTTTTTTTTCGTCGCGACTGAAAATTCGGATTTCGGTAATATTGGTATCCAGAAAGCGCTTAAGAACAGCGTTACCGAAAGAGCCGGTACCACCAGTAATGAGCAGCTTTTTTCCTTCAAACATAACGTTCTCCTTTAATCCTTTCTAATAACTTACGTACCTGTACGCCAGGCATTTTATTGTCGACGATAAAACTTTTGGCAGAACGCCCCTTTGCCAGAAGCGCCTGATCAGAAAGCCTTGACACCTCGAGCAGCTTGTCCTTCAAGCCATTATCACCCAGCGGGACCACAAAGCAAAACTCGTAATACTCATCGGGAATGCCATCCAGCTTATACATCAACACGGGTGTACCTGATGACATGTACTCGATGACTTTCGAAGGGAATGAGAATTTCGTAAAGGCAGACTCGTTATCCCGAGGGTTGATCAGCAGTTTCGCTTGACGCTGATAATTCAGCACCGCACTACGGTCCAACTGCCCGAGAAATTTCACCTGAGGGTGCGCAGCCGAAATTGTTTCAACATATTTACGATCATCACCATCACCGCAAATTAGCAGTTCGTATTGATCAATACCGGATGCAATAAACGAGTCAAGCAAATTCCTTATGCCATAACGACGGTCCAAGGTCCCCGTATAAAGAAAGTAATTCAGCTTACACTCAGGCTCACCGGCCGATAGATATTTTTCATCCGCAATGCCTTCTATGACCACTTTTTTTGGGGCGCTGTGAAAAACATTCAGCATTTGAGCGGTAATGGCTACGATACTATCTGCGCGATTAACGACAAAATAAGAGACCTTTGAAAGCACATTAAATAGCGACTTCATGAGCCCGGTTCTTACACTCATGTATTCGGGCAAGTCCGGGACGATCACACACAGATGAACGTCCTTTTTTATTCGCTTGACGACATGACACGCCACCAAGAACGGCAGGTGCATTGAATAGCAGACCAACACACAGTCTTTGCCATTATGTTTATTGACATGAGCAATAATCTGCGTGATTGCGAGGACAACCTTATGAATATTCTTGACCACTGAAAGGTTCAAGAAACCTACATTGAAGACGGTTGCGCGCCCCAGCACCTCAGTACTTTGCAATGGCCGAAAATACACATCGCCGTATCGCTTCGGGTAAGCGCCAATGAAGGGCAAATTAATCACAGATACAGACTGCACGCTCTCATTCTGGCAAAACCCATCGAGGTAGTTTTTTTGTAGCGTGTCCGCGGCGTATTGCATAGTGCCCTTGGACTTGCGGGTGATTTGCCCCTTGTCCAGCTCGGTAAAAATCCCACCCAAGAACAAAATATTCACACAGACCTCACTTAAAAAAACGTCGAAAGATGTACGGCTGCACGCAAACACCTTCTACAGCGCTCTGGCTGATACCTCAGTTTAAAAACAGATTGTTTTTCCACATGGCAATATAGGTGCCTTGGGCAACAGGCACGAGGAAAAACAGCACCAGATAGCCACCAAACACCACCACATACGATAACAAAAACAGGTAGTTGCGGCGCTTTATAAACAGCGAGTTGGCACAATGCAAAATATTGAAGAAAATAATCACTCGCAACAACCGGATAAAAATCTCAGACTCAAAATACAGCACAAGAAAGAACAATGAAAAAATATTCAAATTCAGAATGAAGGCGAGTTCTTTATCGCGCCCCATCGAACAGTCTACTCTGCTGAGACTCTTCCGTTCCCCCATCACCGCCAGTACGAACAAGACAAACGATACGAGATGAGTAAGGACGTTCGCCAGTATACTCTTCCAGGTCGTATTATAAAAATTAAAATGGCTTGCCACGCTGTCCGGCAGGGGCACCACGTACCGGGCGACTACATAGCATGCTATGAATGTCAGGTAGCATAGGAAAAATCTCCCAAGCGGCACCACCCGGTCCAGCGGCATAAAAACAAACACCATGAACATCAATGATGATTGATGCATCGCTGTCGCCAGCATGATTAGCAGCGCGTATTTAACCCGGCAATACTTATGCCCTTCAAAGAGGACAATCATGGCCTGCAAGAAAATAGCAAAGGCCAGAAAGTTTCGCATCAACACAAAGTCGAGCGAGAAAAAGCACACCATGTAAATAAGAATAGACAGAAACGGCGACACTGTTCGTTTGACGATATACCTAAAGACCAGGAACAGCGTGACCAGTGAAATCAAGATCTGGAACGACTGAAATGAAAGGCCGGACTGGCTGGCGAGTATATTCAGATAACCATAACCTACCTCACCGCCCCAACTGGCATAGGTATCACGCGTATGGTAGTACAGCTCATACGCATCCCTGTCGCCGTTCCAGGAGTTCCAGCCATAGAGCCCCCACATTATCAAAAACACCAATAATGCCAGGAAGATCGACAGTGATCGTTTTTTGTACATCCGCATCACTTCCCGAAAAATCGACTCTTTAGAAAGCTTACTATACTTTGGGTTTTCTTGATTCCAAGGCGCTCCCGAATGAACCGAGAGGTTCTGGAGCGCAACGAAAAGAACCCAGGATTCAATATTATTTTCGCAACAGGCACTTCAAAACCCACGTCAAGAAGCACACTCTGTGGGTGCTTCAACGGAAACTCCATTGCCTTGGTCTGAATCCCGCAGAACCGCTCCACCATCACGTCTGCCAAGCTATTACCGCCATGCGTGGAATCATTATCAACGCCAATGTTCTTTATCTGGTTATACTTTGGCACCACGGCATAAACGTTATGCACACGCATCGAAAAGCTCATCTGGTAATCCCAGGAGTAAAACTTTCCGCGCGTCGCCTTGGCGTCCAGCTCATATTCGAAGTTGTACTTGTCCTGGTAGTACAGCTTCTTATAAAGGTACTCGCCTTTAATTCGCTCCTGTACGTACTTATTCTGCCAGAGCGTGAGCTCACCATCATAAAACTTATTGAATTTGTGCGCCCATGACGCCCAACCACACGGCATCATATTCTTGCTGAACACGTAACTGGAGCCGTCGGCAGGCTCGTACTCTTTCAAATAATTTGTACCGCAAATCCACAGTACTCGCGTATCATCTTGATACTTAGCCAATACCTCTTCACAAAACTTGAAAAACGACAGCTCCGGCAAATTATCATCTTCGAGAAAAATAGCAAACTTTTCGCGCTCAAAGACCCACTTTGCACCTTCGGCGATGTTTGCATAAACCCCTATATTCTCGTGCTCATATTTTTTTATGACCTCACAATCCCATGTGATCGCACCCTCGATAGCTTCCCTGCATTTCGCAGCCTGCGCCTTCTCCTCTTCGGTACGCCCACCATCGGCCAACAGGTAGAGCCTGGCAGGCGCCACCTTGGAGATCTGCTTGATGACCTCAAGCGGCTTATCTATTCGCTTGAACAGAAACAAAACCACTGGAATATTAAACGGGTCCATATTTTCTCGTACTCCAACTCTCACAGAGGGGTTTTATGATCCAGCAACACACTGGCTGGCAGCCTGACCACACAGCGCATGACGACCTGCCTTGACAGACTAATATCCCTCTACTTTTTTAACCAATGAGTAACTATAGACAATTTCCAGCAGGGCCGAGCTGACAAGCGCCAACACCACGGAATAAACGCTCCAGCTGACCATCAGGTAAGCGGCACAAAAACTATAGAAAGATATCACCGACACCACTTGGTTCCGCAAGACAAGGTCGTAGCGCTGGTGCGGCACATAAATAAAATAGATATGACTGCCTACAATCAAGAATGTCATTATGTTAAAACTCAACATGATCGACAAGTAATAGGCGTCGTGCATGTCATGCACCGACACGAGGTCCACCACCCAGTAACCGCCGACCACCACAGAAAGAATACATAGCAGCCCGACAAAGAACTCTATCTTGATCACCTGACTGACTACATTTTTCTTGGCTTTCTTTACCATGATGGGAAACAGAGCAGCGTTTATATTAGAGGCCAATAAACTGGGCACCGAAAATATTTTATTCGCCAGGTCATAAATAGCCAGCTCTTTCATCCCAAAGAAAGAGCCAATAATAATCTCAACACTTTTCTGCTTAAGTGTATTTGTCGCCGTCGACCAAAAAAACGGCTGAACCTGCTTAAGCAACTGCTTCAGATGTGAGAATAATGGCCACCTCAACGCTTGACCGCTCATGTGGACAGCCACAACAAATGCCACAGCCGACGCAATCACATTGGTGAAGACCACAATGGCTGTATAAACTGCTATATCGCCCTCGCCGCTGATGGAAAAATAGATCAGCGGCAGAGAGAGCAATTTAAAAGATAGCTGGATCAACGTCAGTACTTTCATTTTCTGCAAACCATGAAAGTACCAGGTCGGCAAGAATATACACGACAGGGTATTGGCAAAACATAAAAAAAACAGTGCGCTGTTGGATCTTAAAAAATCAATATTCAACACCAACGCGACGAACACAATCAGCGCCAACACCTCCAACAACACCTTCGCCAGCGTCACTGAGGACAACAACGAGGCATGTAAATGCCTGTCGTCCTGACTCAACGAGACGAGTTTGGCGGCATGCATATCAAAACCAAAATTTATGAACACCATAAAATAGGTTGCAATACTTGTGGCAAACACGAACAACCCATAATTATCAACACCCACCGTATTAATGACAAACGGGTAGATCAGGATATAAAAGAACGAGTTCATGACTTGCAAAATAGTCATATGGGAATAATTACTGATTACTCTCATATTTTGCTGTAGTAGTATTTTTATAGCAGCAAAATTCAACCAACACCTCACAAAGTTTTAACCACCTCAAAGCCCCCTTCAACTCAACGCCCAAGGCTGCTGAAATCGCCGGGTCAAGCCTGAAGGAAACCTATACCGGAAATCAACTAAAACAAAGATTTTTCCCGTCTAAGCAGGCATAGCTCAGGCAAAGCCTCCAATGAGCAGCCCCGCACTCGATGGAGTAGTAGAACATCCAACCTCGGTAACATTTTGTCAGGAAAAGCTGAAAGCTGCTGCCTATACGCATTAAGCGTACAAAGAAACCACTCAACGGCTTAACGGCCTACTCCTTGAAAAGATATTTCCGACTGGCCGCGCAATTATACCCTTCAGCCCATGCTGCTGCAGCCAGCATGACTTCCGGTTAAGTAGGCAGAAGGGTAAGAGTGTAGCAGGCGATTCAGAGTATCCGCGCCTAATGTGTAAAGAAACGGGCAGCAATACCCGCCAGACAGGGTTAAACCTGCTCCGTAAGCATCAAGGTGCCATCATCAAGAATTGCGAATATGGAAGAATCGATTATGCACAGGTATAGGAATCGTGCATAAGCTGATAGATGCTGTAAGCATCCGCTCCAGGAAGGAACTGCGTGGTTGCCATGCAAGTAGTTTGAATATACAGCCATCAACCTACACCCTCCACATATCACTTGGGGCGAGGCCCACATGATGGGTGTAGATAAGAACAGAAGGACTAACGCTCCAACGACTTCGACCGACGCCGACCGTTAACGCGCAACAACACACCAAGTACAGGGCCGATGACCATCCCTACGATCAAGGACAGCACCATGAACACAGATATCGGCATCTGCATGGTGGACCACCCCAGGAACGAAACAGAGACCGCTTGCCGGTTTTCCAGCACAAAGCCCAAAACCACCAGCGCGACAATCAGCACCGATAAGACCAGAACAACGCGCTTAACCCCACGCATAATTTACTCCTACCTCAAAAAGACTCAGACGCCTTCTTCCTCGTCTTCGTTCACACGATCGCGCAATTCCTTGCCCGGCTTGAAGTGAGGCACAAACTTACCGTCAAGGCTGACGGATTGCCCGGTTTTCGGGTTGCGACCAACGCGCGGCGCGCGGTAGTGCAGGGAGAAGCTGCCAAAACCACGGATCTCAATGCGGTCTCCGGTAGCCAGGCATTGGGACATCTGTTCAAGCATAGTCTTGATAGCCAGCTCTACATCCTTGGATGAAAGCAGCCCTTGATGGGTGACAATTCGTTCGATCAACTCCGACTTCGTCATATTTTTCCCTTCTTTTTCAAGCAGCTAGGAAAAGCGCTTCGAAGGTTTTAGCATGACTTGATGAATTTGAACAGCCCACCCGCCAACTTATCTGCGGCACCCATGGGTACCCGCAACACATGCCTGACCCGCTCATTTACAGATCACCAGCATGGTGCGAGTGACAGCGCCAGCAGGGTTCCAGCCGAACAGGTAGTCGCCCTCCTCGTCCTTGGCGTCACTGGAACGGGTGATGACCTTGTAGCCCTGCATCTTGCACTCACGGGCGGCGCGCTTCTCACACTTGTCCCAGTTGCTGCCAAGCCCCGAACAGTCGATCTCGATGCCGCTGACCCCGCGCTTGGCGTGGGTTATGGCACTGGTGGCGGTGCAGCCTGCAAGCAGCGCTACTGCGAAGAATACGATGAGCCTGTTCATTCAAATCCTTATTGAAACAACGACACGGCGGAGCCTGTGTTAAGAACTCCTGTGTTAAGAACTATAGTCAGCTCTGACACTGGGCTGCACAGCTTGGTTCTAACTTGTTGATTCAACGAATTTCAGGCACAAAAAAGGGCGACCGAAGTCGCCCTTTTTCTATGGTCTGACAGAACTTAGTTCTGTTTTTCCATTTGTGCACGCAGCAGGTCGCCCAGAGTGGTAGGACCAGCAGAAGGCTCAGTGGAGGCTGGCTTGTCGCGCAGGCTCTGAATGGCTTCTTTCTCTTCGATCTCGTCTTTCGACTTGATGGAGAGCTGGATTACGCGGCTCTTGCGGTCAACGCTGATGATCTTGGCTTCTACTTCCTGGCCTTCTTTCAGAACGTTGCGCGCGTCTTCAACGCGGTCACGGCTGATTTCGGAGGCTTTCAGAGTCGCTTCGATATCGTCGGCCAGAGTGATGATGGCGCCTTTAGCGTCAACTTCTTTCACGATGCCCTTAACGATTGCGCCTTTGTCGTTCTCTTGAACGTACTCGGAGAACGGATCGCTTTCCAGTTGCTTGATACCCAGGGAGATGCGCTCGCGCTCTGGGTCAACCGACAGGATAACGGTGTCCAGCTCGTCGCCCTTCTTGAAACGACGAACAGCTTCTTCGCCAACTTCGTTCCAGGAGATGTCGGACAGGTGAACCAGGCCGTCGATGCCGCCGTCCAGACCAATGAAGATACCGAAATCGGTGATCGACTTGATGGTGCCGGAGATTTTATCGCCCTTGTTGAACTGGCCAGAGAAATCTTCCCATGGGTTAGATTTGCACTGCTTGATGCCCAGGGAGATACGACGACGCTCTTCGTCGATGTCCAGAACCATAACTTCCACTTCGTCGCCGACTTGTACGACTTTCGAAGGGTGGATGTTCTTGTTGGTCCAGTCCATTTCGGAAACGTGTACCAGGCCTTCCACGCCTTCTTCCAGCTCTGCGAAGCAGCCGTAGTCGGTCAGGTTGGTAACACGCGCGGTTACGCGAGTGCTTTCTGGGTAACGAGCTTTGATAGCAACCCATGGATCTTCGCCCAGCTGCTTCAAGCCCAGGGAAACGCGGTTACGCTCACGATCGTACTTCAGAACCTTGACATCGATCTCGTCGCCAACGTTGACGATTTCGGAAGGATGCTTGATACGCTTCCAAGCCATGTCGGTAATGTGCAGCAGGCCATCGACGCCACCCAGATCGACGAATGCGCCGTAATCGGTGAGGTTCTTGACGATACCTTTGACTTGTTGGCCTTCCTGCAGGGATTCCAGCAGAGCTTCACGCTCGGCGGAGTTCTCTGCTTCCAGGACGCTGCGACGGGAAACGACAACGTTGTTGCGCTTCTGGTCGAGCTTGATGACCTTGAATTCGAGTTCTTTGCCTTCCAGGTGCGTGGTGTCGCGCACAGGACGAACGTCGACCAAAGAACCTGGCAGGAACGCACGGATGCCGTTAACGTCGACAGTGAAGCCGCCTTTAACCTTACCGTTGATAACGCCCTTGACCACTTCTTCAGCTGCGAAGGCTGCTTCGAGAACAATCCAGCATTCAGCGCGCTTGGCTTTTTCACGGGACAGCTTGGTTTCACCGAAACCGTCTTCAACCGAGTCCAGAGCAACGTGAACTTCGTCACCGACATTGATAGTCAGATCGCCAGCATCGTTGTAGAACTGTTCCAGCGGGATCAGAGCTTCAGACTTCAGACCAGCGTGAACGGTTACCCAGCGAGCTTGGTAATCGATATCAACGATAACACCGGTGATGATGGAGCCTGCCTGAAGGTTCAGGGTTTTTAGGCTTTCTTCAAAGAGTTCCGCAAAGCTTTCGCTCATTTTAATTCCTGTTGATAAGGGCGAAGAATACGCCCATCTCCACACCCCAGACGGTGTGGGTCAGTTTCAGTTAAAAGAAGCCACCGCAGGACTATGACTGGTCCCCTGCGGCCTTCTTGATCACCCGGCGATATCGCGAATGGCGATTTCACTCAAGATGCGTTCCAGCACCTGCTCGATGGACAACTCCGTGGAATCCAGCTGTATGGCGTCAGCCGCCGGCTTGAGCGGGGCTACCGCACGCTGGGTATCACGCTCATCGCGTGCACGGATCTCATCTAGCAGACTCGACAGACTAACACCATCGACTTTGCCCTTCAACTGCAAGTAACGGCGGCGAGCACGCTCCTCGGCGCTGGCGGTCAGGAAAATCTTCAGCGGCGCCTCGGGAAACACCACCGTACCCATGTCACGGCCATCGGCGACCAGGCCCGGCGGTTCCAGAAACGCCCGCTGGCGCTGCAGCAATGCGTCGCGCACGGCCGGCAGCGCGGCAACCTGGGAGGCCCAGGAACCGACTTGTTCGTTGCGCAGATCATCGGTCACGTCATCACCTTCGAGGATGATGCGCTGCGGATGACCTTCCGTCGCGCCGACGAACTGCACATCAAGGTGCGCCGCCAGCAACTTCAGGGACTCTTCGTTGGTCAGGTCGACGCCATGGTTGCGCGCGGCAAAGGCCAGCAGGCGATACAGCGCGCCGGAGTCCAGCAGGCACCAGCCCAGGCGCTTGGCCAGAATGCCGGCGATCGTGCCTTTGCCCGAGCCGCTTGGCCCGTCGATGGTAATCACCGGTGCTTTGATATTCACAATTGAGCCTCTTGGGCAACACGGATGCCGACGTTGGCACACAGTGTAAGAAAGTTCGGAAAAGATGTAGCTACGTTGGCGCAGTCACGGATACGAATCGGCGCTGTCGCCCGTAGAGAAGCCACGCTGAACGCCATGGCGATGCGGTGATCACCATGAGATTGCACTTCGCCACCGCCCATTGGGCCGCCGTCAATGATAATCCCATCAGGTGTCGGTTCACACTTCACGCCGAGGGCCAACAGACCGTCGGCCATGACCTGGATGCGGTCGGACTCCTTGACCCGCAGTTCTTCGGCGCCACGCAGCACGGTGCGCCCTTCGGCACAGGCCGCCGCCACGAACAACACCGGGAATTCGTCGATCGCCAGCGGCACCAAGGCTTCGGGAATCTCGATGCCTTTTAACTCAGCGGCGCGTACGCGCAGGTCGGCAACCGGCTCACCACCCACTTCACGCGGGTTTTCCAGGGTAATATCCGCGCCCATCAGCCGCAGTATATCGATCACGCCGGTGCGGGTAGGGTTGACGCCCACGTGCTCCAGCAACAACTCGGAGCCTTCGGCAATGGAAGCCGCCACCAGGAAGAACGCCGAAGAGGAAATATCCCCCGGCACTTCTATATGGGTAGCCGTCAATGCGTGGCCCGATTCGACAGACGCGGTAGCCCCCGCCACGGCAACCGGATAACCAAAGCCGCGCAACATCCGCTCGGTATGGTCACGGGTCGGCGCAGGCTCGGTCACTGAGGTTTTGCCCTCGGCATACAACCCGGCCAGCAACAGGCAGGACTTCACCTGTGCACTGGCCATCGGCATCGAATAATTCAGGCCCTTGAGCGCCTGGCCACCTCGAATCGTCAGCGGTGGACGCCCTTCCGGCCCGGTTTCGATCACTGCCCCCATTTCCCGCAGCGGCTTGGCCACGCGGTTCATCGGGCGTTTGGACAACGACGCATCACCGGTCAACACACTGTCAAAGCGCTGCGCCGCGAGCAACCCGGACAGCAACCGCATCGACGTGCCGGAGTTACCCAGGTAGATCGGCCCCGGCGCCGGCTGCAAACCGTGCAAACCCACACCATGGATCGTCACGCGCCCATGGTGCGGCCCTTCAATGACCACACCCATGTCACGAAACGCCTGCAAGGTTGCCAAGGCATCTTCGCCTTCGAGGAAACCTTCGACTTCGGTCACGCCGTCGGCCAATGAGCCCAGCATGATCGACCGATGGGAGATCGACTTGTCGCCCGGCACCCGGATCTGCCCGCTCAAGCGGCCACCCGGGCTGGCGAGAAAAGTCTGCTCATCGGCGTTCACAGCGGTTTCCATGTAGGCCCGGCGCGCCAGGATCTTGCTGAAATGCTCACGCGCCACTCGCGCACGGGTGAACACGCCCAATAATTGATGGCCATCCCCCGCATCCACCGCATCGCGCAAGGCGTCGAGGTCACTGCGGAAGGTGTCCAGGGTGCGCAACACCGCTTCGCGATTGGCGAGGAAGATGTCGTGCCACATCACCGGGTCACTGCCGGCAATCCGCGTGAAATCACGGAAGCCGCCGGCGGCGTAACGGAAAATCTCAAGGTTTTCGTTGCGCTTGGCCAAAGAATCCACCAAGCCAAAGGCCAGCAAGTGCGGCAAATGGCTGGTCGCCGCCAACACTTCGTCGTGGCGCTCAACCTGCATGTGCTCGACATCCGCGCCCAACTCGCGCCACAGGCGATCCACCACCGCCAAGGCCGCCGGCTCGGTCTGCTCAAGCGGTGTCAGAATCACCTTATGGCGGCGGAACAACTGCGCATTGGACGCCTCGACGCCGCTCTGCTCGGAACCGGCAATCGGATGGCCCGGGACAAAACGCGCCGGCATGCCACCAAACGCGAGTTTGGCGGCGCGCACCACATTGCCTTTGGCACTGCCGACGTCCGTGAGGATCGCTTGCCCAAGGTCCATGTCGGCCAACAAGGCCAGCAACTTCTCCATCGCCAGGATCGGCACCGCGAGCTGGATCACATCCGCGCCCTGGCACGCCAGCGCCAGATCTGCCTCACAGCGGTCCACCACGCCCAGCTCCACCGCCAGCTTGCGCGATTGCGGGTCCAGGTCCACACCGACCACCTCGCCACACAGCCCGCTTTCACGCAGGCCTTTGGCGAAGGAGCCGCCGATCAACCCCAGGCCGACCACCACCAGGCGACCGATCATAGGCACAGCAGGTTGCAATGCAGTGACATCAACCACGAGCCAGAACCTTGGCCAACGCCTCCAGGAAGCGGCTGTTTTCAGCCGGCAAGCCAATGGTGATACGCAGGTGGTTCGGCATGCCGTAGTTGGCCACCGGGCGCACGATCACGCCTTCGCGCAGCAGCCCTTGGAACACAGGAGCTGCTACCTGGCCCAGATCGACACAAATGAAGTTGCCCTTGGAAGGAATCCAGCCCAGGCCCAGCTCACGGAAACCTTCCTGCAGCTGCAACATGCCGCTTTCGTTGATGCGCCGGCCTTCTTCCAGGTATTCGACATCCTTGACCGCCGCACACGCCGCCGCCAACGCCAGGCTATTGACGTTGAACGGCTGGCGCACACGGTTGAGCACATCGGCAACCACCGCGGTGGACAAGCCGTAGCCCACGCGCAGCGATGCCAGGCCATAGGCCTTGGAGAAAGTGCGCGACACCAGCAGGTTCGGATAAGCCGCCAGGAAGTCCAGGCCGTCCGGCAGGTCGCTGCCTTCGGCGTACTCGATGTAGGCCTCGTCCAGCACCACCAGCACATGCTCGGGCACGTCTTGCAGGAAGTCGTTCAGCGCCTGGGCGTCGAACCAGGTACCGGTCGGGTTGTTCGGGTTGGCGATAAACACTACGCGTGTTTGCGCGTCGATGGCCGCCAGCATGGCCGGCAGGTCATGGCCCCAATCCTTGGCAGGAATGATGCGGGCGTCAGCGCCCACAGCCTGGGTCACGATCGGGTAGACGGCGAACGCGTGCTCGCTGAACACCGCATTCAAGCCCGGCGCCAGGTACGCACGGCCAACCAGCTCAAGAATATCGTTGGAACCGTTGCCCAAAGTGACTTGGTTCAGTTCGACGCGGCAGTTCTCGGCCAGCAACGACTTGAGGGCGAAGCCATTACCGTCCGGGTAGCGGGTCAGTTCGGTCAATTCTTCACGAATTGCCGCCAGCACCTTGGGGCTTGGGCCCAACGGGTTTTCGTTACTGGCCAGCTTTACGATCTTCGACGGGTCCAGGTTCAACTCACGCGCCAGCTCGTCCACAGGCTTGCCTGGAACGTAAGGCGACAGTTGTTGCACGCCCGGCTGAGCCAGGGCGAGGAAGTTGCCACTCATGTTAAAGCCTCACAAAACCGCTTTCGGGTAAGAGCCCAGCACCTTGAGTGCCACGGCTTCCTGACTGATTTTCTCCAGCACACCTTTGACCAGTGGGTCGCGGTGATGGCCGATGAAGTCGATAAAGAACACATACGTCCATTTACCGCTGCGCGAAGGGCGAGTTTCGATGCGCGTCAGGTCAATCCCGTTATCGTGGAACGGCACCAGCAGCTCATGCAGCGCACCGGGCTTGTTGCTCATGGAGACGATGATCGAGGTCTTGTCGTCGCCGGTGGGCGGCACTTCCTGGCTGCCGATCATCAAGAAGCGCGTGGAGTTATCCGGGCGGTCTTCGATTTTTTCGGCCAGGCGTGTCAGGCCATACAGGCCCGCAGCCATGTCACCGGCGATGGCCGCCGAATTCCACTCACCCTTGACCCGCTTGGCCGCTTCGGCGTTGCTGGACACCGCCACGCGCTCGACATTCGGGTAATGTGCGTCCAACCACTTGCGGCACTGGGCCAGCGATTGGGCGTGGGAGTAGATACGGCTGATGCTGTCGGTCTTGGTGTTCTCACCCACCAGCAGGTGGTGGTGGATACGCAGCTCAACTTCGCCGCAGATCACCATGTCGTGCTCAAGGAAGCTGTCCAGTGTGTGGTTGACCGCGCCTTCGGTGGAGTTTTCCACCGGCACCACGCCAAAATTCACCGCACCGGCCGCTACTTCGCGGAACACTTCGTCGATGGCCGCCATCGGCTTGCTGATCACCGCGTGGCCGAAGTGCTTCATGGCCGCCGCCTGGGTGAAAGTGCCTTCCGGGCCGAGGTAGGCCACTTTCAGCGGCTGCTCCAGCGCCAGGCACGACGACATGATTTCACGGAACAACCGCGCCATCTCTTCGTTGCCCAACGGGCCTTTGTTGCGTTCCATCACACGCTTGAGTACCTGTGCCTCGCGCTCAGGCCGGTAGAACACCGGCACTTCGCCTTCGGCCAGGGACGCCATCTTCACGCGGGCGACTTCCTGGGCGCAGCGCGCACGCTCACTGATCAGCTCAAGGACTTTCTCGTCCAGGCTGTCGATGCGTACACGCAGAGCCTTGAGTTCTTGCTCAGACATTAGCCGTGTTCCTTTTCGAACTCTGCCATGTAGGCAACCAGCGCGTTGATCGCGTGGATGTCGACAGCGTTGTAGATGGAGGCGCGCATGCCACCGACCGAACGGTGACCCTTGAGGTTCAACAGGCCGCGTGCGTCGGCACCGGCCAGGAATGGCGTGTCCAGGCGGTCATCAGCCAGACGGAACGGCACGTTCATCCACGAGCGGTCGGTGAGGTTGATCGGGTTGCTGTACAAACCGCTGGCGTCGATGAAGTCGTACAGGGTGCGCTTCTTCTCTTCGTTCAGCTTGCCCATGGCGGCCACACCGCCCTGCTCCTTCAGCCACTCGAACACCAGGCCGGAGAGGTACCAGGCGAAAGCCGGTGGCGTGTTGTACATCGAGCCGTTATCGGCCGCGACCTTGTAGTTGAGCATGGTCGGGCACAGCGAACGCGCACGACCCAGCAGGTCTTCGCGGATGATGTTGACCAGGATGCCGCTCGGGCCGATGTTCTTCTGCGCACCGGCGTAGATCATGCCGTATTTGGACACATCGATCGGGCGCGAGAGGATGTCCGAAGACATGTCGCACACCAACGGCACGTCGCCCACTTCCGGCACCCAGTCAAACTCCAGGCCGCCAATGGTCTCGTTGGCGACGTAGTGAACGTAGGCCGCGTCTTTCGACAGCTTCCACTCGTTCTGGCCGGGAATGGCGAAGTAATCGTAAGGCTTGGCGGTGCCGGCCACATTGACGTGACCGTAGCGCGAAGCCTCTTCAATCGCCTTCTGGCCCCAGATACCGGTGTCGATGTAGTCGGCAGTGCCGTCTTCGGGCAACAGGTTCAGCGGGATTTGGGCGAACTGCTGGCTCGCGCCGCCTTGCAGGAACAGTACTTTGTAGTTGGAAGGGATGCCCAGCAAGTCGCGCAGATCCTGCTCGGCCTTGGTGGCGATGGACACAAACTCATCGCTGCGATGGCTCATTTCCATCACGGAGAGGCCTTTTCCATGCCAGTCGAGGAGTTCACCCTGCGCACGCTGCAGGACTGCTTCAGGAAGCGCCGCGGGACCGGCACAGAAGTTATAGGCTCTCTTGCTCACATCCAATCTCACTCTGATCTGGTGGTAGTCACGCAAACATATCAGCCGACACCCGATCCAATGTGGGAGCGGGCTTGCTCGCGAAAGCGATCCAACAGGCGACATCTCTGGTGAATGTCAGTCCGCTTTCGCGAGCAAGCCCGCTCCCACACTAGATCTCCATGGCTGTCGATATTTCCATACGGACAAACAACAAGGGGGCGAATCTTCATCCGCCCCCTGTGTGTCCGCTTATTCCTGCGGTTCTTCTTCGTCTGCGGCAGCATCGAGGGTTGGCTCGTCGACGTTGTCATCGCCGGCTGCGATCACCTCGCCATCGAATACCGCACCGTCTTCGCCTTCAAGCTCTTCGCCTTCGACTTCCGATGGCTCCTGGACGCGCTCCAGGCCTACCAGCGTTTCGTCGCTGGCCAGCTTGATCAGCGTCACGCCCTGGGTGTTACGGCCCAGGCTCGACACTTCAGCCACACGGGTACGCACCAGAGTGCCCTGGTCGGAAATCAGCATGATCTCCTCACCATCAAGCACTTGCACCGCGCCAACCAGACGGCCGTTGCGGTCGTTGCTGACCATGGCGATCACGCCCTGGCCGCCACGTTTGTACTCCGGGAACTCGCTGATGGCGGTGCGCTTGCCATAACCACGCGCCGAAGCGGTGAGGATCTGGCTGCCTTCTTCCGGGATCAGCATCGAAATCAGCTTTTGCCCTTCAGGCAGACGCATGCCGCGCACACCGCGGGCGGTACGGCCCATGGCGCGAACGTCGGATTCCTTGAAGCGTGTCACTTTGCCGCCGTCGGAGAACAGCATGACTTCACGCTCGCCATCGGTGATGGCAGCGGAGATCAGTACGTCACCTTCGTCCAGCTCCAGGGCGATCAGGCCCACGCTGCGCTGACGGCTGAAGGATTCCAGCGGGGTCTTCTTCACGGTGCCTTTGGCGGTGGCCATGAAGATGAAGTGACCTTCGGTGTATTCCTCGACTGGCAGCATGGTGGTGATGTACTCATCACTGTCCAGCGGCAGCAGGTTGACCAGCGGACGACCACGGGCAGCGCGGGAGGCTTCCGGAATCTCGTAGGTCTTGAGCCAGTACACCTTGCCTTTGCTGGAGAACAGCAACAGCGTGGTGTGGCTGTTGGCAACCAGCAGGTGAGCGATGTAGTCCTCATCCTTCACGCCGGTAGCCGACTTACCCTTACCGCCACGACGCTGAGCCTGGTACGCCGCCAATGGCTGGGTCTTGGCGTAGCCACCGTGGGAGATGGTCACCACACGTTCTTCTTCGGGGATCATGTCACCCAGGGTCAGGTCCAGGCGCGCATCGAGGATTTCGGTGCGGCGCACATCGCCGTATTCGGCGCGGATCACTTCCAGTTCTTCGCGGATCACTTCCATCAGGCGCACAGCGCTGTTGAGGATGCGGATCAGCTCGCCGATCTGGTTGAGAATCTCCTGGTACTCGGCCAGCAGTTTCTCGTGTTCCAGGCCGGTCAAGCGGTGCAGACGCAGTTCCAGGATGGCCTGGGCCTGTTCCGGCGACAGGAAGTACTTGCCGTCACGCAGGCCGTATTGCGGGTCCAGGGTCTCCGGGCGGCACGAATCGGCACCGGCACGTTCAACCATCGCCACGACGGCGCTGGATTCCCACGGCATCTTGATCAGGGCTTCCTTGGCTTCCGACGGCGTCGGCGAAGCCTTGATCAGCGCGATCACCGGGTCGATGTTCGACAGCGCTACCGCCTGGCCTTCCAGGATGTGGCCGCGCTCGCGGGCCTTGCGCAGTTCGAACACGGTGCGGCGGGTGACCACTTCGCGGCGGTGACGCACGAAGGCTTCGAGCAGGTCCTTGAGGTTCAGGATGCGCGGGCGACCGTCGATCAGGGCCACCACGTTGATACCAAACACGCTTTGCAGCTGGGTCTGGGCGTAGAGGTTGTTGAGGATCACCTCAGGCACTTCGCCACGACGCAGCTCGATCACCACGCGCATACCGTCCTTGTCAGACTCGTCGCGCAGTTCGGTGATGCCTTCCAGCTTCTTCTCTTTAACCAGCTCGGCGATCTTCTCGATCAGACGCGCCTTGTTCAACTGGTAAGGCAGTTCGGTGATGACGATCTGCTGGCGGCCACCGACCTTGTCGATGTCTTCGATCATCGAGCGGGCACGCATATAAATGCGGCCACGGCCGGTGCGGTAGGCTTCGATGATGCCGGCACGACCGTTGATGATCGCGGCGGTCGGGAAGTCCGGACCGGGGATGTATTGCATCAGCTCGTCGACGGTCAGCTCAGGGTTGTCGATGAGGGCCAGGCAACCGTCGATGACTTCACCGAGGTTGTGCGGCGGGATGTTGGTGGCCATGCCCACGGCGATACCGCTGGAGCCGTTGACCAGCAGGTTGGGAATACGGGTAGGCATGACGGCCGGGATCATTTCGGTGCCGTCGTAGTTCGGCACCCAGTCCACGGTTTCTTTGTGCAGGTCGGCCAGCAGCTCGTGCGCCAGCTTGGTCATGCGCACTTCGGTGTATCGCATGGCCGCAGCGTTGTCGCCGTCGACCGAACCGAAGTTGCCCTGGCCGTCTACCAGCAGGTAGCGCAGGGAAAACGGCTGGGCCATCCGAACGATGGTGTCGTACACCGCAGTGTCGCCGTGAGGGTGATACTTACCGATCACGTCACCGACAACACGGGCAGATTTCTTGTACGGCTTGTTCCAGTCGTTACCCAGCTCGCTCATCGCGAACAGCACACGCCGGTGCACGGGCTTCAAGCCATCGCGCGCATCAGGCAGTGCCCGACCGACAATTACGCTCATCGCGTAGTCGAGGTAGGACTGTTTCAGCTCGTCTTCGATATTGACCGGGAGGATTTCTTTGGCCAGTTCGCCCATGAGAAGCCTGATTCCTTTTTCGGGTGAAACCTCGTCGCATCCATATGGGACGAACGAAGCTCGCCGTTGCCGGCACGGTGCCTGACGACGACTTACGACAAATCAACGAGTTATGACACGGATCTGCACGTTATGGGCCACCCCTTGGGGTGGCCCTGGAAACCGCCGGATGTTATCACAATCGCCGCCACGCACCTATCCCCCTGATGCGCAAGGTAAGTAGTTAGTTGACCAGTGACAGGCTTAATGGGGCCGAGAGGCGCTCTGAGGCTAACGACATACAAATTCAGGCGCGAATTCCGAGCATTTCGTTACGCGGAAGGCCCCTCGGGCAGACGCGGCGCGGAAAGGCTCACGTCCCATTCAATCTCCACATCGGGTCGAAACCCACCCCACAGGCCACTGCGCTGGCCAGGTGCCCTGACCACCGTGGGCTGACCCGCTTTGGCATTTTTGATTCTTACGCCAATCGCCCCCATAAGCTCGGCAATCCCGGGAACGCCATCAGCGGTGTTCGTGTGCCTGGCCCCTACCCATGCTATCCACTTACCTCCGTCGACCGGGTGATATTTCTCAATCTGGCGCACAGCAAAGTAGTTCATCTCGTTCAGACGGACCGACATGTCTATAGAAGGCTGTAAAGTGTAACGATCCCTGTGCAGCGTCAAACAATCATCGTCCAGCCCCCGAACGTTCATTCCGCGAGACCGAGCCAACCTTTTTACTGTATTGCGACCAGTCGTGGACGCAGGCGCAATATGGAGCTGGGAGCGCCAAGTGGCGTGACTGCCTTCAATATAGAGCGTGCGAAAACCCCGGTCATAGAGCGCCTGCATCTTATCTTTGAAAAACGCAATACTGGCTATTTCGTCGTGGTTTTCCCCCAGCACCAAGCCCACGACCTGTTCAGGCCAGGCGTCAAGCAAGTCATCCACCGTTGCCAACGGGGGTAAAGCGAGAGGGGCGGGGCGCGGAGGCAGCACTCGCGAATTGAAGAACCGTCGCCAATCCCGGGCAAACCAGGCGTCATAATATTCGATTGATGCCTGAGATAAACTCTCCCTACCATGGGCATTCATTGAGTAGTCCCCGGTGAGCAAATACTCCTCACCGGGCAGATCAAGGGCCTGACGGGAAGCCCCCCTACCCCCGCCCTTAACTCCGACCGGTCGCCACCGCCCATTACCGGCAGCATACAAAAAGCCGATCTCACGGCGCCCATGCGCATCGACGACCTGCACGGCCAAGCCTGCGCTCTCGTAAAGTTTGAAATCACTCTTGATGCGAAAGACCACTGCCTTGCCTTGAGCATCTACGGGTCGAATCAGGTATTCACCCGCTGATGTACGATAAATACCCCTGCTATTGGGCACCAATCCTCTTAGCAATCCAGCCGCTTCCTTCTCAGGCACAGCCGAAGCTTTCCAGGCGAGTGGAATGAGTGAGTCCAGGGTTTCCGGCGTGGGCAAGTGCAACAGAGGCCGCGTGCGCACAGCCAAATGCTCGAGAGACGAAGACCGTGACGCCAAGGGTTTGACCCCAAGAAGCTCGACGCTGTCTGTCGCCGATTGCATGCGCAGCCAACGCTTCCCAAGCCCTTCACGCACGAGCAACCCCGGAATAGCCTCCCCACGTTCACGAAAAGCCAGCAGCGACGTGTGCGACAAACGCCTCCAATAACCTGGAATCGAAGAGAGCCAATGCCAGCCCCACGGCAGCATATCCATCAGCGCCCCCACCACCTCTATCCCAAACATCACCTTATTAAATGTCGATTGAAGGCTGACTTGCTCGTTGGTGACGGAGCCCCGTTGCGCAAGCTCCATCAAACGTAAAATCTGCAAATAGTACATGCTCTGCAACAAGGATCCTTCACAGGTCACCCGCCGCACTATCAAAGGTGGCAGGCGCTCTTGAACCGGCGAGACATCGGACAAAAATAACGAGAAGATGGAATCGAGCCCCGTGAGGTATAAACCTAAACGGGCCACAGGCTCGATAACCTGCGGGGACCTGACACACAATCGCGCCAAAAAATAGGCTTGCCATTGCGGCATCCCGAGCAGCGCTATCAACTCAGCCTCGTCGCGCAGCTCACGCAAGTCCAGCCCGTCCGGCGCTTCGGGCGTGTAAAGTACCCATTCGGCTACTTCAGCGGCCGAAATCACGACTACCCCCTGTACCCATTGGCTTCCGCCCCGCTCCGGTGCGACATAAGGCGTTCCCAACATCAGGAAACTGGCCTCGATCCCGCACCCGTCCACCTGTGGCCGACCTTGCGCCCCCCACGACCCCAGCACCGCCGCCACCCATTGTTCAGCGCGTTTTTTTGCAGAATCGTTGGCCGACACAACGCTATAGGCTGCCGGATTGAGGCGCGCCGATTCAGCGGCGTATTCCCACAACGCGGCATTGGCCGACATCCAAGTCTGTGCCAACTGGCTGGCCTGTGCAGATATTGCAGGTGGCGCGAACGTTTTGTTGAGAATATCTCGGCAATAATGATGGCCGGCGTTGATATCCCGCACCCACAGCTCAATCGTTTCGCGTGGCAGTTGAAGCGCCTCGCCACGTGCATCGACCACCCGCCGCCCGTCAGCATAAGTCACGTAGGCCCCCATACTGACACTCGAAGTCCATGAGAGGCTTCCCTCCCAAGGCTTGAGATTTTTCAGTGCCAGATCAGTCAAGCTCATGCGTTCGATCGTGACGCGCTCAATAGGATCTTTAACACCAGGGGCAGGCACTTGGTTGACCCTTACCCTTTCCGAGCGAGTGACGATGACCGTGTCCGGATCAATCATCTCCACCGAGGTGCCTGGTAAACCTCGCGCTTCTAGAACGCTGCGCAACTTGCCCCTCAGCTTCTGCCGGGTATACGTGAGCAGTGAGGGAACCGCCCCAAGCAATACCGACAAAGCCTGGTTTTTTTCCTGTACGACCAATGCCAACGCCTGCAAGCGCAATTGATCCTGCGCAGACAGTGCTTTTTGCCACGGCGGCATCATCGACGCCTCCAACACCCGATTACGCGCCATGAAAGCCGTCGATGTATCCAGTTGAGGCGCCAGATCAATGGCCGTATTTACCACCCCGGGACGCAATTGATTTTTGGCGCTAAGCGCATGCCGCAGGTCTTGACGCTGTTTCGCCAGCAGCGCTTGAGTTCCGTCAGCAACGAAGTCCTCCGTAATTGCATCAGGGGCAAGTGCAAACAGCGCGGCCCACTGATCTGTTTGCTTCTCACGTACTTCGACCGACAGATTGTCAGCCAGCAAGGCACCCTCCACGCCACCGTCATCAAGTCGCCGGGCGAGTTCGGCATAAAGCGCACCAAGGTCGCAAAACTCCTCAAACCCTTGAGTAATAGTCCATAGAACCAAAGGGCCCGTCGGTGGGCTGGCACTTTCAGGGCTCAATATGAACGCGGTGGCAAACCTTCCTCCATCAGTCAAAGCCAAACGGTATACCTGGGGCCGCGCAGAGCCTGGAAACGCCAACGCACGGGCAGCAGAGGTAGGGAATTTCAATACATTGTCGATCAGCTCACGGCTGGCCGGGGTCAAAGTACCGTCTACTGTGCGCAGAGCCGACTCGGTCGCCAGCGTTTGTTTGCGCAATCGAGTCAGCAACTCCATGCGCAGCCCGCGACCTTTCTGAAACGTATTCCAGAACTCACTCAGCAACATCGGGAACTCTTGTTTCAGCGCTGTCGCCAGACCGCCCAGCGTGCCAACCTGATCAAGCCTGTACTCTTCACTCAAGGTGTCGGGCTCAACGTAATAATATTCCCCAACGCGATCATCGACGTCTGCCCCCACCCCCAATAACCTGCCAAGCCTCGACTCCAATGTGTGAGACTCGGACGGCTGCTCCACCCCGTGTTGATCAAGCCGGGAACGGGTGAAATAAATCCGTTGCGGACTGACAGGCCCAGTGAAACCTGGAAACAGTTTTCTCAACTGCTGCTGGAAGAACGCATCAAATTCAGGCACTCCCTCGAGCAACTTATCCACCAACGCGTTCAGCTTGGATAGTTGTCCAATCAAATTGTGCTGCTGATCGCCGACCGAAAGGTCGACCGACGGCAAAACCGGCAACGTATCAGGGCGCAGCGGCCGGCTGAGCAAGTCCGCCGGCAAGCCTGTCGGCAGCGCCAGCACCTGCGAAACGCGGGCATTGATACCTGGCCGCAAGGGCAAGAAAGCTGCCCGCAAATTCACCTGTTGCTGGGCCAACTTCTCATCCAGAACCTGCCCCAGCAGAGAGCCGTGAGCATCGGGCGACATTTCAACCAGTGTCCAACTTGCCTGCCCGCTCCTGCACAAAGCTTGCATAGACTCAAGATCGGGCATGGCAAGGTTCGCAAGGATTTCATCGCAACCTCCCGCGGTCCCCCATCGCACGCTGAGAGCATTGAGCAGCGCTATTGTGCTGGCAAACTCTTCCAGGCCACGCTGCGGGGTGTAAAGCAACAACGGCCGGCTGCCGGGCAACTCTCCCACCCCACCCAACACAAACGCGCCTGCCAGATTAATGGCCTGCTTCGCACCTTCGACCACCAATCGATATGCCGCCACTTGGGATACAGGGGAGTCGAGCTGCAACTGACTTCCTACCAGACCGTGCACCAGCTCCACACCTGCGGCGGTGAGGCCCGTGTCCGGATGCGCCAGGTTGTCGGCCCGACGCAACGCCGCTTCCTCGGCCAGTTCGCCACACCGATAACGAAGCCAGGTGTCGCGCATGGTCAATTCATTGCCTTGAAGAACAGGGTTGCGCCAGAAGCGGCTCAACATTTGGCTGAAATTCTCGACCAACGCCTGAATGTGGCGATTAACTAAATCAGCAAAAAACCCAGGTTCAACGCCAGTCAGTCTCTGGGCAACTGCCGCGTCAGTAACCTGAGAAAAACCAGTTATACGCGCACTCTCCAGAACAGAGCCGGACTCCAGAACATCCCGCACAGCCTGCGTCATTGAGCGCTGCGCTGCACCGGGAGGCATGTCCTCAATCAGCAAAATCGTGTCTGGATCAAGGCGACGACCAACAAATACATAATCCAGCGCCTGCTGAAACGTTTCCCGACTGACGCGCTCCAGGGAAGGTTGACTGCGCACCAGGCGCTCGCTGAACGCGCATTCGGTTTGCAGTTGTTGGAGATGCCAGGCTCGGCTGGGAACGGGGAGAACGCCGATCAGCGCACGTTCGTCAATAAGCGGATAAATCGATGGTGGAGATAGCAGGGTAGACATGAATCAGCGTCCCAAAAGTGATCAATGGGCCATCTCCACATCGCTCTGCTCCACGACCAAGGCGCTCGCAATTCGATGTGCAATGACATTGACCACTAGCGTGCGCGAACCAGCCCCCCAGGCGGCATTAGCCTTGCACTACCCACACCGCCTCAATGCAGGCGCTTACGGCACATCAACTTGGCCAGCTTGGCGGTGTCGGGCCGTTCAACAATGCCCTTTTCAGTCACGATCACATCAATCAGGTCCGCCGGCGTCACATCGAAGACCGGATTAAACGCCGCAACCTCCAACCGCTGCCCGCCCACCTCCAGCAACTCCGCCGCATCACGCTCTTCCAGGCTGACATCCTCACCGGTAGCCATCATCAAATCGAGAGTCGAACTGGGCGCCACCACCATAAAACGCACGCCGTGGTGCATGGCACACACCGCCAATTGATAAGTGCCGATCGGGCCGATCACATCACCATTGGCCGCAATACAGTCGGCGCCGACCACCACCCAGGTCACGCCTTTGCTCTTGAGGATATGCGCGCCGGCCGAGTCCGCATTCACGGTGACCGGAATACCCTCACCCGCCAGCTCCCACGCCGTCAACCGTGAACCTTGTAGCCACGGGCGGGTTTCGTTGGCGTAGACATGCTCCACCAAACCCTCCAGGAACGCCGCGCGGATCACCCCAAGAGCCGTGCCCACGCCGCCGGTGGCCAGGGCGCCCGCATTGCCATGGGTGAGGATCGCCTGGGCGTTGCCCTGGTGCTTGCGAATCCGCTCGAGGCCCAATTGCGCCATGACCAGGTTGGCTTCGCGGTCGCTTTCATGGATCGCAATGGCTTCGGCTTCCAGCACTGCCAGCGGGTCGGCGTGCTTTTTGACCCGATCGAGGCGGTCACGCATGCGCTTCAAGGCCCAAAACAGATTCGCGGCGGTCGGACGGCTATCGGCCAGCAGTGCGTAGTCTTCTTCCCATGCCGCCTGCCAGTCACCGCCCTCGGCGATCCGCTCGCGGGCGGCCAGCACCAGGCCGTAGGCAGCACTGATGCCGATGGCCGGCGCGCCACGCACGGTCATAGTGCGAATGGCCTGGGCGACTTCTGCCGCCGAGGTGCAGGCCACCCAGGTTTCCCGTGAGGGCAAGGCACGCTGATCGAGCAGGTGCAGTGCGCCATCACGCCAATCGATGGCCTTCACTTTCTCTGCAGCTAACAGTCGGTCGCGCATCCCTTACCCCGCACTCATGAACAAAAGCCGCCGATTATAGCGATCCGCCAGCCAGGACGCTCGGGTATACTTCGCCCTTCTTTTATAGCTGCCTGGGAAGAAGCCTGCGATGACCTCCACTGCCGCCCCGCTCGACTTATTGCTGCTGCCAACCTGGCTGGTACCTGTCGAACCCGCTGGCGTGGTGCTCAAGGAGCACGGCCTGGGCATCCGCGACGGGCGCATCGCGTTTATCGGGCCACGGGCGGCGGCCTTGAAGCTTGCGGCCACCGAGGTTCGCGAGCTGCCGGGCATGCTGCTCAGCCCCGGCTTGATCAATGCCCACGGCCACGCGGCGATGAGCCTGTTTCGCGGCCTGGCCGACGATCTGCCGCTGATGACCTGGCTGGAAAAACACATCTGGCCCGCCGAAGCCAAATGGGTCGATGAAGCCTTCGTGCGCGACGGTACCGACCTGGCCATCGCCGAGCAGCTCAAGGGCGGTATCACCTGCTTCTCGGACATGTACTTCTACCCCAAGGTCGCCAGCGACTGCGTACACAACAGCGGCATGCGCGCGCAGATCGCGCTGCCGATCCTCGACTTCCCGATTCCCGGCGCCAGCAGCGCCGATGAGGCGATTCGCCAGGGCGTAGAGCTGTTCGGCGACCTCAAGCACCACCCGCGCATCAAGATCACCTTCGGCCCCCACGCGCCCTACACCGTAAGCGATGAGAACCTGGAAAAGATCCGGGTGATCGCCGAAGAGCTGGACGCCGCCATCCATATGCATGTGCACGAAACCGCCTTCGAAGTGCAACAAGCCGTAGAGAAGACCGGCGAACGCCCGCTGGCACGCCTGGGCCGCCTGGGCTTGCTCGGCCCACGCTTCCAGGCCGTTCATATGACCCAAATCAGCGAGGATGACCTGGCTTTGCTGGTAGAAAGCAACACCAGCATCATCCATTGCCCGGAATCGAACCTGAAACTGGCCAGCGGCTTTTGCCCGGTGGAGCGTCTGTGGCAGGCTGGCGTGAACGTGGCCATCGGCACCGACGGCGCGGCCAGCAACAATGACCTCGACCTGCTGGGCGAAACCCGCACGGCGGCGATGCTGGCCAAAGCCGTCGCCGGCTCGGCCACCGCCCTGGACGCCCACCGTGCCCTGCGCATGGCTACGCTCAATGGCGCGCGCGCCATGGGCCTGGACAGCGAAATTGGCTCGCTCGAAGTCGGCAAGGCGGCGGATATCGTCGCCTTTGATCTGTCGGGGCTGGCGCAACAACCGATCTACGACCCGGTCTCAACGCTTATATATGCCACCGGACGCGAGTGTGTGAAACACCTTTGGGTCGCCGGCAAGCAGTTGCTCGACGACCGGCGATTCACCCGCATGGATGAACAACAGTTGACCGCCACGGCCATTGCCTGGGGCCAACGGATCAGCGGGCACAGCGAATAACGAAGGTCTTGAACCCAGCGTTCAGGGCTGAATAACCGATTTATCAGATTTAGAGGATTCACCATGAGCAACGTCGACCACGCCGAAATCGCCAAGTTTGAAGCCCTGGCCCACCGCTGGTGGGACCGTGAAAGCGAGTTCAAACCGCTGCACGACATCAACCCGCTGCGCGTCAACTGGATTGACGAGCGCGTCAACCTGGCCGGCAAGAAGGTGCTGGACGTCGGTTGCGGCGGCGGCATCCTCAGCGAAGCCATGGCCCAGCGCGGCGCTACCGTGATGGGCATCGACATGGGTGAGGCGCCGCTGGCCGTGGCCCAACTGCACCAGCTGGAATCCGGCGTGAGCGTCGAATACCGCCAGATCACCGCCGAAGCCCTGGCTGAAGAGATGCCTGAGCAGTTCGACGTGGTCACTTGCCTTGAGATGCTCGAGCACGTGCCAGACCCGTCCTCGGTGATCCGTGCGTGCTTCCGTATGGTCAAGCCGGGCGGCCAGGTGTTTTTCTCCACCATCAACCGCAACCCCAAGGCCTACCTGTTCGCGATCATCGGCGCCGAATACATCATGAAGCTGTTGCCGCGTGGCACCCACGACTTCAAGAAATTCATCCGCCCAAGCGAGCTGGGCGCCTGGAGCCGTCAGGCCGGGCTGACCGTCAAGGACATCATCGGCCTGACCTACAACCCGCTGACCAAGCACTACAAGCTGGCCAGCGACGTTGACGTCAACTACATGATCCAGACCCTGCGCGAGGAGTAAGCCTGTGAAGTTGCGAGCAGTTCTCTTCGACATGGACGGCACCTTGCTGGACACCGCGCCGGACTTTATCGCCATCTGCCAGGCCATGCGCACCGACCGAGGCCTGGAGCCGATCAACCCCCAGCATATCCGCGATGAAATTTCCGGCGGTGCGCGGGCAATGGTCGCCGTGACCTTCTCGATGGACCCGGAATCGCCTGGCTTTGAAGAGCTGCGCCAGGAATTCCTGGAGCGTTACCTCAAGGGCTGCGCCATCCACAGCAAGCTGTTCGACGGCATGGCCGAACTACTCGAAGACATCGAAAAGTCCAAGCTGGTGTGGGGCGTGGTCACCAACAAGCCGTTGCGTTTTGCCGAACCGATCATGCAGCAACTGGGCCTGGCCGAGCGTTCGGCGCTGCTGATCTGTCCGGACCACGTGAAGAATAGCAAGCCCGACCCCGAGCCGCTGATTCTGGCGTGCAAGATGCTCGACCTGGACCCGGCCAGCGTGTTGTTCGTGGGCGATGACCTGCGCGACATCGAGTCTGGCCGCGACGCCGGCACCCGCACTGCGGCGGTCACCTTCGGCTACATCCACCCGGACGACAACCCACGCAACTGGGGCGCCGACGTGGTGGTGGACCACCCGCTGGAACTGCGCAAGGTGCTCGATAACGCACTGTGCAGTTGCTGATTGTGCAAGGCACTCACTAGCACTGAGCTCCCACATGAAATGGATTCCACTTCAAGGCCTGTATTCGCTTGAATTCTGTCGAGGTTTTTTATGTTTGATTACTCCGCACGTCCAGAACTGCTCAAAGACCGGGTGATCCTGGTGACCGGTGCCGGTCGCGGGATTGGCGCGGCAGCGGCCAAAACCTATGCCGCCCATGGCGCCACCGTGTTGCTGCTGGGCAAGACCGAAGCCAACCTGGCCCAGGTGTATGACGAGATCGAAGCGGCCGGCCAGCCTCAGCCAGTGGTGATCCCGTTCAACCTGGAAACCGCCCTGCCCCATCAATACGATGAGCTGGCAGCGATGATCGAAAAAGCATTCGGCCGTCTCGACGGCCTGCTGCACAACGCCTCGATCATCGGCCCACGCACGCCGATCGAGCAGTTGTCCGGTGAGAACTTCATGCGCGTGATGCACGTGAACGTCAACGCGATGTTCATGCTGACCAGCACATTATTGCCACTGCTCAAGCTGTCCCAGGATGCGTCGGTGGTGTTCACCTCCAGCAGCGTCGGGCGCAAGGGCCGGGCGTATTGGGGCGCTTATGGGGTGTCGAAGTTTGCGACCGAAGGCTTGATGCAAACCCTGGCCGATGAGCTGGAAGACGTGGCATCGGTACGCGCCAACAGCATCAACCCGGGCGGCACACGCACAAGCATGCGTGCCCAGGCGTACCCAGGGGAAAACCCGATGGAAAGGCCTGCACCGGAAGAAATCATGCCGGTGTACCTGTACCTGATGGGGCCGGACAGTGCCGGGATCAATGGGCAGGCGTTTGATGCGCAGTAAGCTGACACAACAGTGAACCAAATGTGGGAGCGGGCTTGCTCGCGAAGGCGGTGGATCAGTCAATAGATCTGTTGACTGACACTCCGCCTTCGCGAGCAAGCCCGCTCCCACATTTGTTTAGCGGTGACCGTTAGTTCTTCACCACTTCCTCAAGGGTAAAACGCCCCAGCGGATTCTGCAGGAAGTTGCTCACGTTCTTGCGTGAGATGTTGATGTACGGGCTGTAGTACAGGTCAATCCAGTTCACATCCTGCTTCGCCAGCTTCTGCAATTCCACATACATCTGCTCACGCTTGACCGGGTCGGCCTCGATCCGCGCCTGCGCCACCAGTTCCTTGACCTTATCGTTTTTGTAGCGGGTCATGTAGTTCTGGTTAGTGTCATGGCCGAGCACGAAAGTGGTCTTCTGGTCCGGGTCGAGGATGTCGTTGGTCCAGTACATCACCGAAATATCGTACTCACCGTCCACCAGCATCTGCCAGCTTTGGGTCGGGTCGACCTTTTGCAGGTTGGCGGTCACGCCGACCTTGGCCAACTGGTCCTTGATGATCACCGCAATCTGCTCGTCAGCTTCGTTGCCGGCGTTGACCACGTAGTTGAGTTTCAAGTCCTTGGCGCCGGCTTCTTCCAGCAGTTTCTTGGCGGCGGTTGGGTCATACGGGCGTTGCAGGTTGTTGGCGTAGTGGTACAGCGAGCCTTTGGGGATGTAGGAATAGGCCACGGTGCCTTGGCCGTAAGTGGCGGTCTTGACCAGCGACTGTTTGTCGATGGCCATGTCCAGCGCCTCGCGCACCTGCGGCTTGGCCAGCAAGCCGTGGGCGTGGTTGATCAGCAGGTGATCTTCGCGGGTCGACGGGTCGGCGTGGATCACCACGTTTTTGTCTTTCTTCAGCTCTTCCACGCGGGAGAACGGTACGAAGATCGCCGTGTCCAGCTCGTTGTTCTGCACCATGCGCATGCGCGTGTTGTCGTCAGTGACCGAGACCCACTCCACGCCATCCAGGCTCACGTTGTTGGCCTGCCAGAAGTTCGGGTTCTTCTTGAGGATCACGCGGTCGCCCTTGCGCCACTCCTCCACGGTAAATGCGCCGGAGGTCACCGGGTTTTCCGAGTAGGCGTCTTCGCCCATCGTGGTCATGGCTTTTTGCGACAGGATCGACACCGTCGGCGAGGCCAGTTGCGAGAGGAAGGCCACAGCCGGGGTTTTCAGCGTGACCACCAGGGTCTGCGGGTCGCTGGCCTTGGCCGTGTTGATCAGGTTGAACGGATCGGCCCACAGCGACGCCTTGTTGTCGCGGATGCGCAACAGGCTGAACGCCGCGTCATCGGCGGTGATCGCCGAGCCGTCGGAGAACTTGGCGTCACGCAGCTTGAAGGTGTAGGTCAGGCCGTCCTTGGAAATCTCCCAGCTTTCGGCCAGGCCCGGTTCCATCTTGGTGCCCAGGTTATCCACGCGCACAAGGGTGTCGTAGACGTTGGCGAACACCCACGTGTCGCGGTTCTGTGCGCTTTTGATCGGGTCGAACGTGGTGCTGTCTTCACGGCAGCCGATGGTCAGCACACCGGCGGCGTGGGCCAGCCCGGCAGTGAGGGACCAGGCGGTCAATGTCGCGGCGGCGAGCAACTTCAAGTGGCGCGATTGCATGTCATAACTCCTTGTTCATGAATGGCAGAAGTGGGTCAAAACAGAGGTTCTTCAAGCACGCAACTGTATCGATGCTCGTGCAGGTAATGGGTCGGCGGCAACACCACGGAACACATCGTCCGGGCATGTCGGCAGCGCGGGTGAAAGGCGCAGCCGGTGGGCAAATTCAGCGGGCTCGGCGGTTCACCCGGCAGCGGTTCTGCGGGCAACGGCCGATGTGGATCAATCTCGGGAATCGCCTCGATCAACGCCGCTGTATACGGATGGCGCGGCGCCGTAAACACCGCCTCCACCGGCCCTTCTTCGACGATTTTGCCCAGGTACATCACCGCCACGCGGTCGCACAGGCGCCGCACGATGGCCAGGTCATGGGCGATAAACAGGATCGCCAGGTTCATGCGCTGTTGCAGTTCCAGCAACAGGTTGATGATCTGGCCCTGGATCGACACATCCAGTGCCGCCACGCACTCATCGGCAATGATCAGGCGCGGTTCCACCGCCAAGGCGCGGGCGATGCCGACGCGCTGGCACTGGCCACCGCTGAGGGAGCCGGGTTTGCGGCTGGCGAGTTCAGGGCGCAGGCCCACCAGGTCAAGCAGCTCGACCACGCGAGCGTGTATATGCTCCGGAGCGACCTTGCGCTGCACACGCAGCACTTCGGCAAGGGTTTCGCCGATGCTGTGGCGCGGGTTCAAGGCGGCGTAAGGGTCTTGGAAAATCATTGCGGTTTCATGCCGCAGGCGGGCGATGTCGATCGCGTTGCCCTGGGCCATGTCGACGCCATCGAACAACACCTGCCCGGCGCTGATCGGGTTGAGGTGCAGAATCGCCCGGCCCAGCGTGCTTTTGCCACTGCCGGACTCGCCCACCAAACCGAGGGTTTCGCCAGCGGCCAGGTTCAGCGAAACGCCGTTGACCGCCCTCACCCACTGCTTGTTCAGCCCGAATAAACCTGTGCCAGAGGCGGCAAACCGCACCTCCAGGTCCTTGATCTGCAACAGGCTCATGGGCGCTCTCCCAACGGATAGTGGCAAGCCACACGCGCACCTTCGGGTAACACCTCAGTACACAATGCCGCTACTTGCGGGCAGCGTGGGTTGAAGCGGCAACCGGCGGGCAAGGCATCCAGTAACGGCGGCTGGCCAGGGATGGTGCGCAGCAAGGCGTGGCCGCTGCTGTGGGCGGGTTGGCAATTGATGAGGCCGGCGGTGTACGGGTGTTGGGGATGGGCCAGCACGTCGTATTTGCTGGCGTGCTCGCACAGGCGCCCGGCGTACATCACCGCGATGGAATCACAGGTTTGCGCCACCACGCCCAGGTCGTGAGTGATCATGATGATCGCCAGGCCCCGTTGGTCGCGCAGTTCCAGCAACAGACGCAGGATCTGCGCCTGCACCGTCACATCCAGCGCCGTGGTCGGCTCGTCGGCAATCAGCACCTGCGGGTTGCAGCCCAGGGCCACGGCGATCATGGCGCGCTGACGCATGCCGCCGGAAAATTCATGGGGGTAGTTGTCGACCCGCGCCTTGGGATCGGGAATACCGACCTGGCGCAACACCTCGATCGCTTGCAGGCGTGCGTCTTTTTTCGACGCGCCCTGATGCAGGCGGATGCCCTCGGCGATCTGCTCGCCAATGCGCATCAACGGGTCAAGGTGACTGCTGGGGTTCTGGAAAATCATGCCCAGTTGCCCACCGCGCACGGCGCGCATGCCAGCCTCATCGAGTTGCAACAGGTCGCGACCGGCCAGGCGCACGGCGCCGCCTTGCACCCGCAGGTTGGGCGACGGCAACAGGCGCATCAGGCCGCGACAGGCCAGGGTCTTGCCCGAACCGCTTTCACCCACCAGGCCGAGGATTTCACCTTCGGCCAAATCAAAGGACACACGATCAACCAGCGTAACCTCTCGCCCGCCATTGTTGGCGATCACGCTGAGGTCCTGTACTTGCAGCAGGCTCATGAACGATCCCCCAACACTTGCGCCACACCATCGGCGAGCAGGCTGAAGCCCATGGCCAGGGTCACAATGGCCAGGCCCGGGAAGGTACAAAGCCACCAGGCGGTGGTGATAAACGCCTGCCCTTCGGCGACCATCGTGCCCCACTCCGCCGTCGGCGGTTGCACGCCCAGGCCCAGATAGCTCACGGCGGCGCCGTTGAGCAGCACCAGCACCGCGTCAGACATCGAAAACACAATCGAGCCAAACATCGCGTTGGGCAGCAAATGCCGAAACAGAATGCGCCCGTGGCCAAAGCCCAGGCTCTTGGCGGCCAGGGCGAAGTCGCTTTCCTTGAGCACCAGGATCTGCGAGCGGATCAACCGCGCATACGACACCCAGCCCACCAGCGCCATGGCGATATAAAAGCTCTGCAAGCCCGGCCCGAGGATGGCCATGATCGCCAGCATCAACACCAGGAACGGGAACGCCAGCACCACGTCGATCACGCGCATGCACACGCTGTCGAAGCGCCCGCCGATGTAGCCGGAAACAGCGCCGATAAAAGTGCCGATCAGGAACGGGAAGATTACGCCGATAACGGCCAGTTGCAGGTCAATCCGCGCGCCCCAGATGACCCTCGAAAGGATGTCTCTGCCGTAATTATCTGTACCAAATGGATGGGCAAGACTGGGCGCCAGCAAACTCAGATCGGTGTTCTGCGCAATCGGGTCATATGGCGCCATCCACGGCGCGAACAGCGCCAGGGCCAGCCAGGTCAACAGGATCAGCAAGCCCCACGCAGCGGTCAGCCGGCCGTTGCGAAAACCAAAGCGCAGGCGCAAACGCCACGGCGCAATCAGTGGGCGGCTGCTCATTGCATCTTCACCCGTGGGTCCAGCGCCACGGTCGCCACGTCCGCGACGAAGTTGACCACCACCGTCGCACACGCCAGCACCATGGCCACGCCCTGCACCACCATGTAGTCGCGGGTAAAAATGCCGCGCACCAGCAATTGGCCAATACCCGGAATCGCGAACAGGCTTTCGATCACCACCGTGCCGCTGATCAGCCAGCCGATATTCACCGCCAGCAGGTTGACCGCCGGCACCAGCGAGTTGGGCAACACATGCCGACGAAATACCGCCGCCTCCGATAAACCGCGTGCGCGCGCGGCGGTGACATGGTCAGCCTGCAACTCCATCAGCATGCTCGCCCGCAGGTTGCGCACCAGCACCGCTGCCAGCGCCAGCGCAATGGTCAAACACGGCAGGACCATGTGATGGGCCTTGTCTATAAACGTGCGACCGTAGCCCGATACGGGGAACAAGCCCCACTTCACACTCAGCAACAGAATCAGCATCAAGCCCAGCCAGAAGGCCGGCATTCCCAGGCCGACCGTGGTGAACACGCGGATCAGGTTGTCCGCCCAACCGCCTTTGTTGCGCGCCGCCACGGTGGCCAGCGGCACCGCGATCAACAGCGCCAGCAGCACACTGCCGAGCACCAGCACCAGCGTCGGTTCGATACGGGTGACGATCAGCTTCAAGGCGTCGACCTTATAGAGCAGTGACTGGCCGAGATCGCCCTTGAGCAGGTTTTTGAGGAAGTAGAAATATTGCAGCCATAAGGGCTGGTCCAGGCCGTATTGAGCGCGGATTTTCAGCAGCGCGTCCGGCGTGCTGCGCGAACCCAGCAAGGCGCGCGCCGGGTCGCCGGGGATTGAGCGCACCAGCACAAAGGTGATCAGGCTGATGCCAAACAACACCGGCAGCAATTGCAGCGGCCGGGACAGCACAAAGCGGTAACGCGCAAGGTTCATCCGTCAGCCTCGGTGGCGAGCGAGGAAGTCCAGCAGCACCGGAAAGTACGCGTGGGGTTCCTCATAAAACGGCATATGGCTGCTGTTGGGGAACACATGCAACTCGGCGTGTGTGGCGGCGAGTTTCATGCGATGGGCGCAAGCAGGCGTCAGTTCGTCGTGCTGGCCGGTGGTGATCAGCATCGGCATCTTGAAATCGGCCATCTCGGGGATGCGGTTCCAGTCCTTGAGGTTGCCGATATAGAGAAATTCGTTGGGGCCTTGCATGGTTTCGTAAGGCCCCATGTTCCAGTCGCCCAGGGAACGCTTGACCGGCTCCGGCCATTCGTCCAGGCGGCAGACGTGGCGGTAGTTGAGCAAGGTGATAGCGGCCTGATACTGCGGATGGTCGAGGGTGCCCATGGCTTCATGGCGCTGCATCATGGCCACGGTCTCGCTGCCGAGGGCGCCGCGCAGACGTTCAAGTTCCTGGGACAGGTGCGGAATATCACCGACGGTGTTTTCCAGGATCAGGCTTTTCAAGGCGTCGGGATAGTGGATGGCGTACTCGATACCCAGCCAGCCGCCCCACGAATGCCCAAGCAGATGCACGCGGCCCAGGCCCAGTGCCTGGCGCACGGTTTCGACTTCTTCGACATAACGGCCAATTTCCCACAGGGAAACATCTGATGGTCTGGCTGATGCGCCGGTGCCAAGCTGATCGAATGCAACCACTCGCAGGTTATGGTCTTTGAGCCAGCCATGGGCGTCGCGCAAGTAGTCACACGGCAGGCCCGGGCCGCCGTTGAGACACAAGAGCACCTCATCGCCGTCGCCAAAGCTGTAAACCACGAGGTTATGGCCATCGACTTGCACGTTGTACTGCTGGTCGGGGGCAATTTCACGCCACATGCATACATTCCTTGTGTTGTATCGGCCTGGCAGGTAGCGGCCGTTTACAGGGCCAACACTACCGAGGATGCCGCGTGTCCATAACCTAGTAGTTCTTATAGGTTTGGCCTGGCAGTCCTTCGCCGGGGCGTGGCATTCTACTTGCCGCAAGTCGAGATTCAAATGAATTCGGGAGCAGAACGGATGCTGTCCAAACTTACTGCCTTCAACAACCGCCTCATGCCCGGCAGGAGCCTGGATGAACAGATGGACAACACGTTTATCCTCGCCCAGCAGTTGGGCTTTGATGCGTTGGTGTATGACTACACGCCGGTGCCTATCGACCAGGACGGTTCGCTGATCACCCCTTCGGTGCTGGAGTCGCGCAACACCCCGTCGGACTGGCACGCGTTATGGTGCCGCGAAGGGTTTTACCAGATCGACCCGGTGCAGCATCTGGCCTTGAGCACGGTGTCGCCGTTCGTGTGGTCCTATGAGGCCAAAGCCGACACTGCGCTGCAAAAGATCATCGACCCCTGCCATGCGCCCGTGTCCTCTTACCTGCATGAACGCCAACTCACCTGCGGCGTCACCGTGCCCATCCACCTGCCGCGCGGCGGCTTCGCGTCGCTGACCGGCCTGCGCACCGGCAAGGCCAGTACGGTGCTGGAGGATGCCCAGCAAACCCTGGCGGACTTCAGCCTGATCACCCATGCGTTGCAGGAAGCGGCCTACCCGTTGCTGAGCAAAGAGCTGCGCACCTACCCGCACATCCATCTGACCAAACGTGAACGCGAGTGCCTGAAATGGGCCGCCGAGGGCCTGACCGCCGCCGAAATCGCCACGCAGTTAAGCCGCTCACTGGCGGTGGTCACCCTGCACCTGGCCTCGGCCATGCACAAGCTGGGCGCCAAGAACCGCGTACAAGCGGTGGTGCGCGCCACCCATTACCGCCTGCTGGAAGATTGATCCGTCGGTAAAACCTAGCTGTTTTGCTAGTTACTTAAACGCCGCGTGCCGACTATCGTAGCCCTGATCCTTTTTTTTCAGAGCAGGGTACGAAATGGAATTCATCGAGAAAGTCCGCGAAGGCTACGCGGCCTTCGGCGCCTACCAGACCTGGTACCGCGTCACCGGCGACCTGAGCACCGGCCGCACGCCTTTGGTGATCCTCCATGGCGGCCCCGGTTGCACCCATGACTATGTAGACGCGTTCAAGGACGTCGCCGCCAGCGGCCATGCGGTGATTCACTACGACCAAATCGGCAATGGCCGCTCCACGCACTTGCCGGACAAAGACCCGTCGTTCTGGACCATCGAGCTGTTCCTCGACGAGCTGAACAACCTGCTGGACCACCTGCAGATCAGTGACAACTACGCGATCCTGGGGCAATCCTGGGGCGGCATGCTCGGTAGCGAGCACGCGATTTTGCGACCCAAGGGCCTGCGCGCGTTCATCCCGGCCAACTCGCCCACCTGCATGCGCACCTGGGTCAGCGAAGCCAACCGCCTGCGCCAACTATTGCCCGAAGGTGTGCACCAAACCCTGCTCAAACACGAACAGGCCGGCACCTACCAAGACCCGCAATACCTGGCGGCGGCGCGGATCTTCTATGACCAGCACGTGTGCCGAGTGAACCCGTGGCCGGAAGAAGTGGCCCGCACCTTTGCAGCCGTGGACGCCGACCCGACGGTGTACCACGCCATGAGCGGCCCGACCGAATTTCGTATCATCGGCAGTTTGAAGGATTGGAGTGTGGTGGGGCGCCTGTCGGCGATCAACGTGCCGACACTGGTGATATCAGGGCGGCACGACGAGGCCACGCCCTTGGTGGTCAAGCCGTTCCTGGATGAGATTACCGACGTGCGCTGGGCGCTGTTTGAAGACTCCAGCCACATGCCCCACGTGGAAGAACGCCAGGCGTGCATGGGGACGGTGGTGAAGTTTCTGGATGAGGCGTGTTCGGTGCCGAACAAAGTCCTCAAGGCCGGCTGAGATCAACTGTGGCAGCTGGCTTGCCTGCAATAGCGGTACATCAGTTAGAGGTGCAGTGACTGGCTCGCCGCCATCGCAGGCAAGCCAGCTCCCACAGTTTTAGACTTCGGTGGTCTCAGGCTTTGCAGCCTTCCTTGGCACCTCAGCCACCACTGGAATCTCCTGCCCTTCAGCATCAAACAACTTACCGCCACTGAAGTAATCGCCATCGCGCAACGCCGCCACGTCGTGGAAGCACAAACTGCGCTCGGTCCCGGCCACAAATACCGATTGCTGGTCCGAGTTACCGGCGGTGAAGTGGTTGAACGCCAGGTTCAGCAGTATCGCCATGATCGCCGACGAGCTGATGCCCGAATGGAAAATGGTCGCGAACCAGGTGGGGAAGTGATCGTAGAAGTTGGGCGCCGCAATCGGGATCATGCCGAAACCGATGCTCGTCGCCACGATGATCAGGTTCATGTTATTGCGATAATCCACCTTGGACAGCGTGCGAATCCCGCTGGCCGCCACGGTGCCGAACAACACAATACCAGCGCCGCCCAGCACGGAGGTCGGCACGGCCGCAATCACCCGGCCCATAAACGGCAACAAGCCCAACACCACCAGGAACACGCCGCCGGTGGCCACCACAAAGCGACTCTTCACCCCCGTAACCGCCACCAGGCCGACGTTCTGGGCAAATGCGCTTTGCGTGAACGAACCGAAGATCGGCGCAAACATGCTCGACAGCATGTCGGCACGCAGGCCATTGCCCAGGCGCTTGGAGTCGACTTTGGTGTCGATGATCTCGCCAACCGCGAGGATGTCCGCCGAGGTTTCCACCAGCGTCACCATCACCACGATGCACATGGAAATGATCGCCGCCACATGGAAGGTCGGCATGCCGAAATGGAATGGCGTAGGGAAACCAAACATCGGCCCCTGAGTGACGCCGGAGAAATCCGCCATGCCGAGGAACACCGCGATCACAGTACCAATCACCATGGCCAGCAGAATCGACAGGCGCGAGATGGTCGCGCTGCCGATCTTGCTCAGCAGCAACACCAGCACCAGGGTCAGCGCCGCCAGGCCAATATTCGACATGCTGCCAAAATCCGCTGCCCGGCTATTGCCGCCCATGGCCCAGCGCGCCGCCACCGGCATCAGCGTCAGGCCGATGGTGGTGATCACGATACCGGTGACCAGCGGCGGGAAAAATTGGGTGATCCGTGAGAACACCGGCGTGATCAATAAGCCGATAAACGACGCGGCCATCACCGCTCCGAGAATCGCCGGCACCCCGCCCGCGCCATCACTGCCGACAATCGCCACCATGGTTGCCACACCGGCAAACGACACGCCCTGCACCAGTGGCAACTGGCAGCCAAAAAACGGCAGACCGAGGGTTTGCAGCAACGTGGCCAGGCCACCGGCAAACAGCGAAGCGGCGATCAACAGGCCGATATCCGCCGGCGACAACCCGGCCGCCTGGCCGACGATCAACGGTACGGCAACGATGCCGCCGTACATGGTGAGCACATGCTGCAGGCCGTAAGCCATGTTGGCCGCGACGCCGAGATTCTCATCTTCTGGCCGCTGCGGTGACGCCTTCGGGATAGTCATGGTGAGGGGTTCTCTGTTTTTGTTGTGCGAACACTGTATGCAATGTTTGGACTGGATGTCCATAGAGTTGTATACAATCAATCGAACAAGATACCCTCCATCGGCGTTACAAAAACAATCCGGCCGTCATGAGCCACAACGCCAAAGGACCTAGAACAATGAAAAAGGCATTACAGGGCGCCACCGTTGCATTGACTCTTCTCGGCGGTGGGGAGGCCGTCGCGCTGGAATGGATGAACAACAGCGTAGGGTTTCGCTACGGTCAGCACTTCACCAACCCCAACAACCCCGACGACTTCAGCAAGCGCATCTACAGCTTTACCCACGCCAGCGGCTACCAGTACGGCAGCAACTACCTGAACCTTGATGTGTTTTTGTCCGACAGCAGCGACCCGCGCAAGGGCACCGACCACGGTGGCAGTGAGGTCTACGCCGTGTACCGACACCAGCTGTACGCTTCACGGGTATTCGATGTGCCGCTGGGCACCGGCCTGGTCAAGGATTACGCGCTGACCCTGGGCTTCGACGCCAACCGCAACAACAACTTCGCCTCAGCCAAAAAACGCGCGCTGGTGATCGGCCCGACGTTGAAGTTCAACACCGTCGGTGTGCTGGATTTGAGCCTGATGTACTACAAGGAAAAGAACCACACCGGCATCCCAGGTGCGCAAGAGTCGAACCACACCTTCGACGACACCTACATGCTCAACCTGACCTGGATGCGCCCGTTCGACATCGCCAACCATGCGGCGAAGTTCCAGGGCTTTATCAATTATGTCGGGGAAAAGGGCGAGGACTACCACGGCCGCGACACCGCGCCGGAAACCCTGATGCGCACGGCGTTGATGGTGGCGGTGCGGCCGGGTAAAAGCGTGAAGCCGAACCTGTACCTGGGGGTGGGTTACGAGTACTGGCATAACAAGTTTGGGGTGGATGGAGGCATGGGTACCCGTACATCCACACCGACAGTCAACCTGGAAGTCACCTTCTAACTGAAGAAACCCAATCAACTGTGGGAGCAGGCTTGTGCGGGAGCTGGCTTGCCTGCGATGCAGACAACTCGGTACATCAGGTACACCCAGTTGATGCCATCGCAGGCAAGCCAGCTCCCACACAAGCCCCCCACATTTTTGATCGTATTTCAGTTTTAAGCGTTTGCCAGTTCCGAATTATCTGTTTTGGGCCGCGCCAACCAGTAACCCAACACCGCCAACGGCGCAGTCGCCAGCATCACAATCACCGTGATCAACAGCGGCTGCTCGATCATCGACGACACCAGCAGGCTGCTCAGAAAACAAAGACCCAATTGCAGGGTGTTCTGCAGCGCCGCCGCCTTGCCGGAATTTTCCGCAAAGGGCATCAGCGCATTCGCCACTACGATCGGGTAGCTGGCGCCGTTGACCAACGCCATCAGGCAGAACGGAATCAACAAGGTAGTCAGGGTCGGCACCGTCAAGGTCGCAACCAGGTACAAGGCGACCATGCTGATGCAATAGGCCACCAGCAACCACGGCAGCAGGGTTTTGCCCTGGTAATGCTGCAAGGCGCTGCGACAGCTGTAACCGCCAACCAGAAAGGCCAATGTCGGCAACACGTAACTCAGGCCGATGTCATTCGGGCTGTAACCCATGTCGCCAAGGATGAACGGCGACGCGGTGAGCCAAGCAAAAAAGCTGGCCGAACACGCGGCGAAGATCATCACGTTGCCGGTAAACACGCGGGAGGTCAGCAACTGCCCATAGCCCAGGCGCGAAGGTTCGCCCTCCTCGGCCCGACGTGTCGGCATTTTGCGCAGGAACAACGTCGGCAACAGCAACAGCACTGATACGCCCAGCAACACCGCGAAAATCGCCTGCCAGCCAAAGTGGTTCAGCACCATGGCGCCCAACAGCGGCGCCAGCGCCGGTGACAGCGACATCAGCGGCATGATGCTGGCGAACACGCGGTGGGCCTTGTCGGCCGGGTAACGGTCAATCACCAACGCCTGCCAACTCACGGCGGCGGAACACACGCCAATCGCCTGCATAAACCGCAACGCCAATAACTGCGGCGCCGTCTCGACCCAGAACATCCCCGCGCAGCCCAGCACAAACAGGCTCAGCCCGGCGAGCAGCACCGGCTTGCGCCCCATGCGATCGGACAACGGCCCCCACAGCAACTGCCCGAGCGCAAAGCCGGCGAGGAAAATACTCAAGCTGGCGCCGACTGCGCCCGCACTGATCTGCAACTGCTCGCCCATGGCGCCAAACGCCGGCAAGTACATGTCCATGGCCAGATAACCGAGCATGCTCAGCCCTGCCAGATACCAAGTGAAACCAAAAGAATTTTTCATTGAAGCCTTGTAAGTGTTGCCATCAAACTATTTGCTGACTGGTACCCATTATGAAGCTGACAGGCCGTGTGTGAAGCGATAATAATTGGATACTTGAATCAAATATTTTGAAGGCAACCGCTATGTGGTCCGAATACTCCCTGGATGTGGTCGATGCCGTGGCACGCCATGGCAGCTTCAGCGCCGCCGCCCAGGAATTGCACCGCGTGCCGTCAGCCATCAGCTATACAGTGCGCCAGCTGGAGGAATGGCTGGCGGTGCCGCTGTTTGTGCGCCGCCATCGCGATGTGGAGCTGACGCCCGCCGGCCGTTTGTTTATAGACGAGGCGCGCGGGGTGATGAAAAAAATGCTCGGCACCCGGCGTTTGTGCCAGCAGGTGGCGAATGGCTGGAGCGGCCAGTTGAAGGTGGCGGTGGACTCCATCGTCAAACCCCAGCGCTGCCGGCAACTGGTGCTGGATTTTTACCGGCAGTTCCCCGAGGTGGAATTGCTGCTCGAATACGAGGTGTACAACGGCGTGTGGGACGCCCTGGCCGATGAGCGCACCGACATTGTGATCGGCGCCACCAGCGCGGTACCGGTGGCCAGCCGCTTCACGTTTAGGGACATGGGCCTGCTCAACTGGCTGTGTGTGGTCAGCGCCCAGCACCCGCTGGCGAGCGTCAACGGTTTGCTCAATGATGACCAATTGCGCCCGTTCGCCTCCTTGTGCATGACCGACACCTCGCGCAACCTGCCCAAGCGTGACACCTGGACCCTGGATAACCAGCGCCGCTTGGTCGTGCCCAACTGGGCCTCGGCGCTCGATTGCCTGCGCGATGGGCTGTGCGTGGGCATGGCGCCGGCCCATCAGGTATTGCCGTGGGTCGAGCGTGGCGAGCTGGTGGCGCTGCAACTGAGCCGGCCGTTTCCGGCCAGCCCGTCGTGTGTGGCGTGGGCGCAGGATAAGTTGTCGCCGGCGATGAGTTGGTTGTTGGAGTACCTGGGTGATACAGAAACCATGAACCAGGAATGGCTCAATGGCCCGGATCTCTGAATATCACGCCGATCTAGTGTGGGAGCTGGCTTGCCTGCGATAGCGGTGTGTCAGGCACTATATTTGGCACCGACAGGCCGCTATCGCAGGCAAGCCAGCTCCCACAGTTTGATTTCAATTCAATCCAGGAGACGGGTGATGGCCCGCACAATCATCTCGACCTCTTTGGCATCCAGCGTCAGCGGCGGCAACAGACGGATGATTTTGCCCCGCGTCACATTGATCAGCAGCCCATGCTCCTGGGCCGCACGCTGGGCCAGGTCACGGTAAGGCCTGGCCAGCTCGATGCCGACCATCAAGCCCTGCCCGCGAATCGCCAACACCTGCGGGTGCTCGCTCAACTCCACCCGCAACCGCGCCAGCAGGCGCTCGCCCTGCAGCGCGGCGTTGTGCAGCAAGCCTTGTTCTTCAATGATGTCCAACACCGTGCAACCCACGCGACAGGCCAGCGGGTTACCGCCAAACGTGCTGCCATGGCTGCCTGGCGTGAACAACTGAGCCACGGCGTCCCGCGCCAGGCAGGCACCGATGGGCACGCCGTTGCCGAGGCCTTTGGCCAGGGTTATCACGTCGGGCACGATGCCTTCATGCTGGAACGCAAACCAGGCGCCGGTGCGGCCGATACCGGTCTGGATTTCATCAAGCATCATCAACCAACCGTGGCGCGTGCAGTGGTCGCGCAGCGCCTTGAGGTAACCGGGCGGCGCGGGCAGCACGCCGCTTTCACCCTGGATCGGCTCGAGCAAGACCGCCGCGATGCGCGTGCCGAATTGTTCGGTAATGGCCGCCAATGCGGCCAAGTCGCCAAAGCGCACCTTGAGAAAATCCCCCGGCAGGCGCTGGAAACCCAAGCGCACCGAAGGCCCGTCGCTGGCGGCCATGGTGCCCAGCGTACGCCCGTGAAACGCGTTCTCCATCACCACCACCAAAGGCTCTTCGATGCCTTTTTTCCAGCCATGCAGCCGCGCCAGTTTCAGCGCGGTCTCGTTGGCTTCGGCGCCGGAGTTATTGAAAAAAGCACGGTCCAGGCCGGATAACTGCGTCAGCCGCTCGGCCAGGCGCTGCTGCCAGTCGATGCTGTAGAGGTTCGACGTGTGCAGCAACAGGCCCGCCTGCTCGCTGATCGCCGTCACCAGTTTGGGGTGGGAGTGCCCGACATTGGTTACCGCCACACCGGCCACGGCGTCGAGGTATTCACGGCCCTGCTGGTCCCACAGGCGCGTGCCCAGGCCCCGGGTAAAGCTCAGGGCCATGGGTTGATAGGTGGTCATCAGGCAGGCGGCGGTCATGGTGGCAGGCTCCAGTGCATAGTTGTGGTGGTGCCAGTATCGTTAGCCACCAGAGCTGGATAAACTGCGCATTCCTGCAATGACTTTAAACCAGGGCTTGATAATGGATCTGTTCCAGTCGATGTCGGTGTACGTGAAAGTGGTCGAAGCCGGCAGCATGACCGCCGCCGCGCAGGAATGCGCAATGTCGACCACCATGGTCGGCAACCACTTGCGCGCGCTGGAGCAACGGCTGGGGGTCAGCTTGCTGAAACGCACCACGCGCAAACAGAGCCTTACCGAATTTGGCGGGCAGTATTACCAGCGTTGCCTGGAGGTGCTGGGGCTGGTGGCCGACTCTGAGCTATTGGCGGAGCAGATTCACAGCGAAACCCCCAAAGGCAGCCTGCGTATCACCGCGCCACCGGTGTTCGGCACCGAACGCCTCACACCGGCCTTGAGCGAATTTGCCCAGCGCTACCCGCAAATCAATCTGTATGTCGAACTCAGCAATGAGCGGATGGATCTGGTCGACAGCGGCTTCGACGTTGCGATCCGCCTGGGCGAGCTGGAAACCTCAAGCCTGATCGCCCGGCCCATGCAGGCCTACACCCTGACGCTGTGTGCGTCACCGGCCTACCTGGCGCGACGTGGCATCCCGCAGACACCCGACGACTTGCGCCAGCACGACTGCCTGGCGTTTGCCTACCCGGCGAACGATAACTGGCGCGACACCAGCAAACTGTGGCGCATGACCGGCGATGAAGGCGAAGTGGAGGTTCCGGTGGCCGGCCTCTTGACCATCAACAGCTCCCAAGGCTTGCGCCAGGCGGCTATAAACGGCATGGGCATCATCATGTTGGCCGATGCCCTGGTGCAACCGGACCTGGAGAGCGGCAAGCTGGTGGCGTTGCTGACCACTTATCAACTGCCCAGCCGCCCCATGCACCTGCTCTACCGACAGGACCGCTACCGCCTGCCCAAGCTGCGCGCCTTTGTGGATTTCGCCATGGAAAAGTGGGCGCGCTAAAAACTCACGCCCAACTCACGCAAACGCGCGGCAGTACGCTCGGCCGACACATGGTGAATGCCCTGCCAACCGAGGGCGACAGCCGCCTCGACATTGCCGGCAACGTCGTCGATAAATACCACTTCACTGGCCTGGATATCCGGCAGGTGGGCGCGCACTTGGGCCAGGCTCGCGTGATAAATCGCGGGGTCAGGCTTGATCAACCTCAACTCGCCGGACACGACGATATCGCGCAAGTGCTGCAGGAACGGATAGTTGGCCCGTGCGTAAGGGAAGGTTTCAGCCGACCAGTTGGTGAGGCCGAACAGCGGCATATCGGCCTTATGCAGTGCCTCGAGAATCGCCACGCCTTCGGGCAACGCGCCGCGCAGCATTTCGTGCCAGCGCTCGTAATAGGCCTGGATCAAGGGTTCGTGTTGCGGGTATTGCTCGATGAGGTGACGGGTGCCTTCGGCCAGGCTGCGGCCGGCGTCTTGCTCGGTGTTCCAGGCTTGGGTGCAGATGGTGTCGAGAAAGTGTTGCCGCTCGGCGTCATCGGCAATCAGCTTGCGGTAAAGGTGCTGCGGGTTCCAATCGAAGAGGACACCGCCAAAATCAAAAACTACTGCACGAATCGTCATCAGATCCTCCGTTAGCGTGGTTTGATAGCGCAAGGAGTCTGGCAGATTGTGAGGAAGGGTGGGAGCGCGAGGGTATGTAGGAGGGTTCTGAATTAACCCAAGGCAAATGTGGGAGCCAGCTCCCACATTTTTTTCTGACCCCTGTTTAGGCTTGGACTAAACCCTTGATCTTCACAGTCGGGTTCACATCAGCTTCATAGTCCACGCCATCGATTTCAAACCCGAACAAGCGCAGGAACTCCGCCTTGTAGCCGGCGAAATCGCTGATCTCGTTGACGTTGTCGTCGGTCACCTGGTTCCACAATGCAGCCACGGCGTCCTGAACCTTCGGCTCCAGCTCGGCCAGGTCGGCGCGCAGGCGGCCGTCGGCGTCCAGCTTCGGCTCGCTGCCGTACAGGCTGTCTTTGAACAGGCCGTAAACCTGCTCGATGCAACCTTCGTGGGTGCCCTGCTCTTTCATCACTTTAAACAGCAGCGACAGGTACAGCGGCATGATCGGGATGGCGGAGCTGGCCTGGGTAACCACGGCCTTGAGCACCGACACACGGGCGTCGCCCTTCAGCGCGGCGAGGTTGTCGCGCAGGGTCAGGACTTTTTTATCCAGGTCTTTCTTGGCTTCGCCGATGGAGCCGTTCCAGTAAATATCCTGGGTCAGCTTCTCGCCGAGGTAGGTGAACGCGGTGGTCTTGGCGCCTTCGGCCAACACATCGGCGTCACGCAGGGCGTCGATCCACAGCTGCCAGTCTTCGCCGCCCATGACTTTGACGGTGCCGTCGATTTCTTCCTGGGTCGCAGGCTCAAGGGTGGTGTCGACCACTACGCCTTTGTCGGTGTTGATACCGCGCAGGGTCACGGCCTTGCCGATCGGCTTGAGGGTGGAGTTGTGTACCACGCCTTGCGGGTCGGTACGGCGTGGCGCGGCCAGGCTGTAAACCACCAGGTCGATCTTGCCCAGGTCTTTCTTGATGGTTTCAATGGTCAGGCGCTTGATCTCGTCTGAGAACGCGTCGCCGTTGATGCTCTTGGCGTACAGGCCTTTTTCGACGGCAAACTTCTCGAACGCCGCGCTGTTGTACCAGCCGGCGGAGCTCAGCTTGCCTTCTTCGCCTTCTTTCTCAAAAAACACGCCCAGGGTGTCGGCGCCGCAGCCAAACGCAGCACTGATGCGCGCGGCCAGGCCATAACCGGTGGAAGCGCCGAGGACCAGCACCTTCTTTGGGCCGCCTTCGATGGCGCCATGCTGGGTTACGTAGTCGATCTGCTCTTTGACGTTCGCTTCACAGCCAACAGGGTGAGCGGTCACACAGATAAAGCCACGAACCCGCGGTTTGATGATCATAAAATTTCTGCCTCTTCCAAGGGGTCGACGGCCAGTGGTGGCCATTCAACTTCAATCGTACCGGTCTATGACGCGCGAAAAACCGAAGCGTCACGATAGACGCAAATCTTCTGTTTACAAAATCCAATCGGCAAAACGGCGAGCCCGCTGTACTGCCGGGTTAAAAACTGTGTCCGGCCTTCACAATTTCGCAATATTTAAAACGCCCGGCACCGTGATAACCCACTATCATGGCGGGATTGTTTCGTTTTGTTTCAGGTCCGGAGCCTCGCTTCATGAGTAAAAGTGCTGTGCAAAAAAAACTGGTCTCAGTCGCCTGGGTACTCGGCGTACTGCTGTTCATCTATTGCTTCCCACTTACCAGCCTGGTGTTTCTGCTGCTGGTGCTGTTCTGCGGCATCTATGACTTCCTGCGCAACGGCCTGTACGACCGCGACACCATCAAGAAATACTTCGTCGGCAACGGCCGCAACACCTGGATATTGGCGCCATTCAATACCCTGTTCGACCTGTTGAGCCTGCGCAACCGCCACGTTTACACCATGCGCGACCTGCCGCCGGCCTGGCGCGAAGACCTGCAACAGGTCATCGATGACGCCATGGCCAACAAGGACGAAATCATCAGCTACCTGGACGAGCGCATGGCCGAGAAAAAGCGCGGCATGCTGTTCTTCCAATGGTACGGCCGCCCGATCGAAACCACCCTGGACATCCCGCAACTGCGCAAAAAACTGCCGTTTGTGAAGACTATCGGCGTGTCGGTGTTCAACGAAAACCGCTCCACGTCCTTCCACTTCGGCCCGCTGCGCATGATGTTCCGCGTGCTTTACAACATGGCGCCGGCGCCGCATCACGAGGGTGTTTACATCCAGGTGGGCAAGCACAAGCACTACTGGCACGATGACCCGCTGTTCATCTTCGATGACACGCTGATGCATGCCTCTTTCAACAAAAACGACGCAAAGCGTTACTGCCTGTTCATTGACATCGTGCGGCCGACCTTGCTGCCCTCGGTGCTGAATGCCGTGATTTCGGGCTTTGCCGGGTTGGTGTTTACCCTGCGTCGGGTTTTCTACAAAAACTGGAAGCTGATTCAGTAAGTTCTGCGGCATGATGGTGTTGACGGTGTTTGCGCCCTGCCCTTGCGGCGGCCAAACTAACCGTCCAGTGCGACCGAGTTCGGCGCTCACCATTCTCCAGCCATCGCCGCCCCAGGCGGCTGCGATGGCTGTGCTTTCAAGGAATCAGAATGCCCCAACGTCAAGTCATCAATGCCTCCGTCAGCCCCAAAGGCAGCCTCGAAACCCTGTCCCAACGTGAAGTCCAGCAACTGAGTGAAGCCGGTACCGGCAGCATCTACACGTTGTTCCGCCAGTGCGCCCTGGCCATCCTCAACACCGGCGCGCATATCGACAACGCCAAGACCATCCTCGACGCCTATAAAGACTTTGAGGTGCGTATCCACCAGCAAGACCGTGGCGTGCGCCTGGAACTGCTGAATGCGCCAGCCGATGCCTTCGTCGACGGCGAGATGATCGCCAGCACCCGCGAAATGCTTTTCAGCGCCCTGCGCGATATCGTCTACACCGAGAACGAGCTGGACAGCCAGCGCATCGACCTGAGCAACTCCCAGGGCATCACCGACTACGTGTTCCACCTGCTGCGCAACGCCCGGACGCTGCGCCCAGGTGTCGAACCGAAAATCGTGGTGTGCTGGGGCGGGCACTCGATCAATACCGAAGAATACAAATACACCAAGAAGGTCGGCCACGAACTGGGCCTGCGCAGCCTCGACGTGTGCACCGGCTGCGGCCCCGGCGTGATGAAAGGGCCGATGAAAGGCGCGACCATTTCCCACGCCAAGCAACGCATTATCAACGGCCGTTACCTGGGCCTGACCGAACCCGGCATCATCGCCGCCGAAGCGCCAAACCCCATCGTTAACGAGCTGGTGATTCTGCCGGACATCGAAAAACGCCTGGAAGCCTTTGTGCGTGTGGGCCATGGCATCATCATCTTCCCGGGCGGCGCCGGCACGGCCGAAGAATTCCTGTACCTGCTGGGCATCCTGATGCACCCGGACAACCGCGATGTACCGTTCCCGGTCATCCTCACCGGGCCGAAACAAGCCGCGCCGTACCTGCAACAACTGCATGCGTTTGTGGGCGCCACCCTTGGCGAAGCGGCGCAGGCGCACTACCAGATCATCATCGACGACCCGGCCGAAGTGGCCCGCCAAATGACTGCCGGGCTCAAGGCCGTGAAGCAGTTCCGGCGTGAGCGCAATGACGCGTTCCACTTCAACTGGCTGCTGAAGATCGACGAAGGCTTCCAGCGCCCGTTCGACCCCACCCACGAAAACATGGCCAGCCTGCAACTGAGCCACGCGCTGCCACCCCATGAGCTGGCGGCCAACCTGCGCCGCGCGTTCTCGGGGATTGTGGCCGGTAACGTCAAGGACAAGGGCATCCGCCTGATCGAGCAGCACGGCCCGTATGAGATTCACGGTGACCCGGCGATCATGAAGCCCCTGGACGAGCTGCTGCAGGCGTTTGTCGCCCAGCACCGCATGAAGTTGCCGGGCGGTGCAGCCTATGTGCCGTGCTATCGCGTGGTGCAGTAACTAGCGCTGCACCGCCACACATTTGATTTCCACCAATAGGCCGGGGTGCGCCAGTTCGGACACCCCGATCGTGGTCCAGGCGCAATGCCCGCGTGGGAACAGGCGGTTTTTCACCTCACGGAAAACCGCCATGTGCTGGCTCATGTTCACGTGATAGGTGGTCATGTCCACCACGTCGTCGAAGCTGCAACCGCCCTCCTCCAATACGTCCCTGAGGTTTTCCCAGGCTGCGATGAATTGCGCCTCGGGGTCTTCAATCACGGCCAATTGCGGCGTGCGGCCGACCTGGCCTGCGCAGTAAAGAGTGTTGCCAACTTTTACCGCAGGCACGTAGCCGGCGCGCTCGACAATGGGTTGCATGGCGGCAGGAATGATCAGGTGGCGCTCGGTCATAGCTTGTATCTCTTTGGGGCAGAGGCGCGCGTGTGAACGCGCAGAGTTAGAGCTAGGTTTTTACCTGTTCCCACTCACTCACACCAGCCGAGCAACCTATGGACCAACGGATCTTGTCCTTCATCAATCCTTACCTTAACGTAAGGAATATCACGATGGAGATTTTCACTATGGCCACCGCCACACTCACCTCGAAAGGGCAAATCACTATCCCCGTGCAAGTGCGCACCGCACTTGGCCTGGAAACAGGCGACCGGGTTGAATTTGTCGAAACGGAAGACGGCAAGTTTTCCATCATCGCCGCGAGCAAAACCGTGCAGGACCTCAAGGGGCTGATCCGCAAGCCCGCACAGGCCGTGTCGATCGAAGACATGAACCGCGCCATCGCCGCGCAAGGAGCAAACGCCGGATGATCGGGCTCGATACCAATGTGCTGGTGCGCTATGTCACCCAGGATGACCCGGTGCAATCGCCCAAGGCCTCGGCGTTGATCGAGTCGCTCACCAGCGTGTCGCCGGGCTTTGTCAGCCTGGTGTCGGTGGTGGAATTGGTCTGGGTGCTGCAAAGCTGCTATCAATCGGCCAAAAGCGACGTGGTGACCGTGCTGGAAACGCTGCTGCGTACCCGCGAACTGACCGTCGAGCACGCCGAGATCATCTGGCAGGCGCTGCGACGATTCACGGCCGGCAAAGCCGACTTCGCCGACTACCTGATCGAACGCTGCGCCCATGCAGCTGGCTGTGAATACACAGCCACCTTTGACCTCAACGCCGCCAAGGCCACGGGGATGAAACGCCTGGCCTGAGCCGCAGCGTTGCGACGAATGCCGGGCTTTGGTAAAAAACACCACTGCCCTTGATCAAGAGAACTCCCCACGTGCGCACGTTGCTGCTTGTTGCCATGGCCATGGCGCCCACCCTCGCCCTGGCCGACACCATCACCTGGCCTGACCTGCCGACAACCTGCTTCGTCAGTGGCCGCTCCGCGACCAGTGTGGACATCGACAGCGGCTGCGCGGCGTTTACGCTGAATGTGCAAGGCAAGCCGGCGGGCTCACCGATCAAGGTGGATGTGCCGCAGTACGCCCTGCATGTGGATGAAGCCACCGGCAAGCAAACACCGGTGATCATCATCCAGGCCGAAGAACAAGGCGAGACCCAGATCGTCGGCTATCAGGAACTGGGCAGCGATCAACTCGGTGCCGCGCTGCTGCGTGAGGTCAAGCTGTTAGGCACCCAAAAGCCGAGCTAGCCGTTTTGTCAGGTACCGGGTTCAGCGAACCCAACCACCGCCCTGCCAGTGGTAACCGTCATTACGTTGCACCCAGTGCGGGTGTACATAACGGTAGCCTTCGCGTACCTGCTCCCAATGGCCGTGCACCGCTACATAGCGCCCGCCTTCCCAACGCCAGTAACCGCGCGACCACACATAACCGTAGCGGGCCGCCGGCTCGACTTCGATCACCTGCACCGGCGGCGGCTGCGGCGCCACCACCTCGACATACTCACGTTGCACCGGCCCGCGCTCATGCACCACGCGCTCTTGTACACACCCGGACGCCGCGACGACAAACGCCGCCAATGCCGCATAACGTAGCAACATACAAAAATCCTCGGGCGTTAACGCCCAACACCTGCACCGGTAAAAAATGCCCCCTTGTTTTAGCCGCGCTCCTGCTTAGGCCTGGGTTCTTTGTAACAGGTGGTGTCTGTCAGCTTGCTGAACCCGCAGGCCTCACGAGGCACACGCGACGGTCGGTCGTTTCAAGCGCACCAATAGCAACCCAGCAACCACCACAGCCATGCCGGCGTAGGTCGACCCGGCGATCACATCGCCAAACATCAGCGCCGCCCACACCAAAGTCACTGGCGGCTCCAGATAGACCAGCGCCGCAACATGGGTCGCCGTCATGACCCGCAACAACATCCACAAGCTCAAATAGGCGACGAATGTGGAGAACAGCGTCAGCCAGACAATCGAGATCAACACGTCAGGGTCATGGGGAATACTCAGCGTGTCGGTATAGAGCACCGCAGCGGTAAAGCCGACCAGGGTCAGCAGTGACTGGATAAACAGCGGCAACACCAAGCCTGCGCCCTGGTGTTGAACGGTGCGGCGCTCATACAAGGTCGCCAGCGTCAGCCCCAACGCCGAGGCCAGTGGCAACAGGTACATGACCAGGTCGACGCTTTGACCACCACTGCCGTATTGCCCGGCAATCACGATCGACACCCCGGCAAAGCTGATCATCAGCCCGACCCACTGCCAGCCGCCGCTGCGCTCCACCGCGCTGCCGGTCGACAGTGCCGCCGTCATCAACGGCTGCAGCGCTGCGATGATGGCAGCAATGCCGGGCGGCAAGCCGTTTTGGATCGCCACATAGAGGCAACTCAGGTACAGGAACTGCGACAGAAAGCCGATCACAGCGTAATGGCGGATCTGAGCCCATGAAACCGTCAGCAACCTCACGTTCAAAAACAACCCCAGGCACACCGAGACCAACAGGAAGCGCCAGAACAGCAGGTTGAACGCCCCGCCGCGTTGAGTACCTAACTTGGCGCCGATATAGCCGGAGCTCCACGAGAGCACAAACGCCGCCTGCAACAGCAGCCGCTTTAAGTTTGATCGCGTCATGAAGCCTCCCGTCAGTGCACGTTGACTGAAAGGCTAAGGGCCGCGCATGCTTCTGTATATTTGAATTACCTGCACCACAAATCCGTAATAGTGGAATCATGGCCAAACAACTGAACATCGACCTGCTGCGCACCTTCCACGCCGTGGCCCGCTTTCGACGCTTCAATGAAGCGGCCGAGCATGTGCACCGCAGCGCGTCGACCGTGACCACACAGATTCAAAAGCTCGAAGACCAAATCGGCCAGCGCCTGTTCACCCGCAGCAACCAAGGCGTCGAGCTGACCCTGTACGGCAAGAGGCTCTTGGGCGAAACCACTGAGTTTCTCAAAAGCCACGACCGCCTGCTGATCGCGCTGATGCCGCAACGCATGCAGGGCAAGATCCGCCTGGGCATTCCCGACACCTATGCACCGGCGTTCATGCAGGAGTTCCTGCCCCGCTTGATCGCTGACAACCCGCTGCTGGAGCTGGAAGTCGAAGCGCGCACCAGCGGCGAACTGCTGACTATGTTTATGGCCGACCAGCTCGACCTGGCCATCACCGTCAGTGCACAACCGCTGGCCCAGGGCGAACGCCTGGGGCCGGTGCAGCCGCTGTGGGTGGCGGCCGAGGGCTTCAGTTGCCCGCCGAATGCAGCGCTGCCGATCACCGTGCCGGTGGCCGGCTGCCCGTACCGTGCGGCGGCGTTGCAGGCGCTGAAGGATCACGGGATTTACCACCGGGTATTGCTGCAGAGCCCCAATTCCACGGCGGTCGAGGCTTGTATTCGCAGCGGCGTAGCGGTGGGGTTGATCGAAAAAAGCCGTATGGGCAGCGGGCTGACGCAAAAGATTGCAGGGTTCGAGTTACCCCCACTGCCGGTGCATCATCTGTACCTGCTGTGCGATAGCAGCAATGCACTGGCCCTGCATCTGTATGCGCAGGTTAAACAGGGCTTCCACATTTGAGCCCTCACGTTTAGCCGAAGCGCGCCAGCACCGCCTCGATAAACCGCCGCAACTTGGCGGTGCGCTGTCGGTTGGCGGTGTAGACCAAGTGCATGGGGCGGCTGGGCGCCTCAAATGCCGGCAGTACCCGCACCAACTCGCCCCGGGCCAAGGCCGGGCGCAGGAAGTCTTCGGCGCCCAGCACGATGCCGAAGCCATCCAGTGCCGCCGACATCAACGCCCTGCTTTCGTTGATCTGAAGGCGGCTGGCGACCTGCACCCTGTAGGGCGTCGCGCCTTGGTGGAAGACCCATTCCCGGTCCGCCGGGCGTGACCAAAAGGCGTAGCCCAGGCATTCATGGTGCGCAAGGTCCGCCGGGCACTGTGGCGTCCCCCGCGCCGCCAGGTAAACAGGCGCTGCGCACACCACCAGGCGATAAGGCGCCAGCGGCCGCGCCGTCAAACCGGTGGTGGCCAGGGGGCCGATGCGGAACGCCGCCTCATAGCCCTCCTCCACCAGGTCGACGAAACGGTCCGTGAGGTGCAGGTCAATTTCCACGTCCGGGTTTTCACGCAAAAACGCAGTAATCAGCGGCATCAGGCTGTAGGAACCGAAGGTGACCGGGGCAGTGACCTTCAACTTGCCGCGCGGCGTGTCATTCATGATCTGGGCGAGCGAATCAGCAGCCTCAGCCTCCGTCAGGATATGTTTGCAGCGTTCGTAGTATGCGTGCCCCAACTCCGTCAGGCTTTGCCGGCGCGTGGTGCGGTTGAGCAAGCGGGCGCCGAGGTGTTGCTCCAGCGCGGTGACGTGCTTGGCCACCATTTGCGGCGACAGGTTCATGCGCTCGGCGGCGCGGGCATAAGAGCCCAACTCGGCGGCCGTGACAAACGCACTCATGCTGGTTAGACGGTCCACGATTGACTACTCCCAGTAACTACACTGAATCCAAACCACCCATTTATCACCCAATGGTTGCCAATCATCATAGTCACTTCCCCACTTCGCAGGAGCAAGACCATGAAGATCGGCGTGATTGGAGCAGGTTTCATCGGGCGTGCCGTGGCCCAACTGGCCCTGGCTGCCGGGCATGAGGTGATGCTGAGCAACTCCCGTGGCCCGCAGACCATGAGCAGCGTGCGCAGCGGCATCCCCGGCGTGCAAGTGGGCAGCGCGCAGGAAGCCGCGCAGTTTGGCGACGTGGTGCTGGTGGCGATTCCGCTGGAACACTACCGCAGCGTGCCCGCGCAGTGGCTGGAAGGCAAAACGGTGCTGGACGCCAACAATTACTACCCTGACCGCGATGGGCATATCCCGGCGCTGGACCGTTTTGAAACCACCACCAGCCGCTTGTTGGCCGAGCACTTTGCCGATTCAAAGGTCGTCAAAGTGTTTAATGCGATCTTTGCCTCAGACATCAACCGCGATGCCCGCCCACACGGCGCACCCGACCGCCGCGCCCTGCCGGTAGCCGCCGATGATGCGACGGCAAAGGCGCACGTGATTGCGCTGCTCGACGGGCTGGGTTTCGACGCCGTGGACGCGGGAACGCTGGATGAAAGCTGGCGCTTTGAACGGGCCAAGCCTGCGTACTGCGTGCCGCTGAATAAAGCCGGCTTAACGGCCGCATTGGCCGCCGCCGAGCGCACGGTGGAACTGCCGCCTGCCGAACGCTCCCGCACCTGAACACACGCCCACAAAAAAGCCCGCTGACCGTTACCGGTTCAGCGGGCTTTTTAACATCAGGCCTGGCTTACAGCGCCAGGTCAGATGCCGGCTTGCTCGGCTCAGCCGCAGGCTTGGCAGCCTCGGTGGCTTCGGTTGCCTTTGGCGCGTTCAGCTGTGGAATGGCAGGCGGCGGGGTCAGTTGCAGGACGCCGGCCGTGTAAGCCCACTCCTTCGCAACAGCCTCAGGGCTGTCGTTCAGCTTGGTGCCGTAGCTCGGTACGATCTGGTGCAGCTTGGCTTGCCACTCAGGGGTCGCCACCTTGTCCTTGAACACTTTTTGCAGCACGGTCAGCATGATCGGAGCCGCGGTGGACGCGCCTGGCGATGCGCCCAACAGGCCGGCGATGGTGTTATCGGCGGAGCTGACCACTTCGGTGCCGAGCTTCAGGACGCCGCCCTGTTCTTCGTCACGCTTGATGATCTGCACGCGCTGGCCGGCTTGCCACAGGCGCCAGTCGGACTGCTTGGCGTTCGGGAAGTACTCTTGCAGCGCCTTGAAGCGGTCGTCATCGGACAGCATCAGTTGGCCAGCAAGGTACTCGACCAATGGGTATTCACGAATACCGACTTTGGTCATCGGCCAGATGTTGTGGGTGGTGGTGCTGGTCAGCAGGTCCAGGTACGAGCCTTCTTTGAGGAACTTGGTCGAGAAGGTTGCGAATGGGCCAAACAGAATCACGCGCTTGCCATCCAGCACGCGGGTGTCCAGGTGCGGAACCGACATTGGTGGCGCGCCAACCGAAGCCTTGCCGTAGGCCTTGGCCATGTGCTGTTCGGCGATGGCCGGGTTATCGGTCACCAGGAACGAACCGCCAACCGGGAAGCCTGCGTATTCCTTGGCTTCAGGAATGCCCGACTTTTGCAGCAGGTGCAGTGCACCGCCGCCCGCGCCAATGAACACGAACTTGGCGTCGGTTTCGGTCTTGGTGCCGTCTTTCAGGTTTTTGTAGCTCACACGCCACGAACCGTCGGCGTTCTTGGTGATGTCCTGCACTTCGCTCGACAGTTTGAGGTCAAACTTCGGCGTGGTTTGCAGGTGCGCGACGAACTGGCGGGTGATCTCGCCGAAGTTCACGTCGGTGCCAATTGGGGTCCAGGTGGCGGCGATCTTCTGCTTCGGATCACGGCCTTCCATCATCAGCGGAACCCATTTGGCGATCTGCGCCGGGTCTTCGGAGTACTGCATGCCGGCGAACAGCGGGCTGGCTTGCAGGGCTTCGTAGCGCTTTTTCAGGAACTTGATGTTGTCATCGCCCCACACAAAGCTCATGTGCGGAGTGGAGTTGATGAACGAACGCGGGTTCTTCAGCACGCCCTGTTGTACCTGCCAGGACCAGAACTGACGGGAAATCTGGAACGCTTCGTTGATCTCGACCGCTTTCGGGATCTCAACGGTGCCGTCCTTGTTTTCCGGGGTGTAGTTCAGCTCGGCCAGGGCCGAGTGACCGGTACCGGCGTTGTTCCAGCCGTTGGAGCTTTCTTCGGCCACGCCATCGAGGCGCTCGACCATCTCCATCGACCAGTCCGGCTGCAGCTCATTGAGCCAAACACCCAGGGTCGCACTCATGATGCCGCCGCCGATCAGCAGCACATCGACTTTCTTTGCCTCTTCCGCGTGAACGGACGTGATCCCCATCGACAAAGCCAGCCCCAGCAGGGCAGTGTTTACTTTTTTAAACATCAGTAGCACCTATGATAAAACGCCATCCGCCCCACCGCCCCTGACTCTGCAGGCCGTAGGGTGGGCACACAAGGCCGACGTAGCGACCTCACTGTTTTTGTCCCTTCTGCGCTGACTTCTTATCATTATTGGCTTCAGCTACCTGGGCGACAGCCAACCGCCGGGACGTATACGGGTGTACGCACCGGGGAAAGACTAGACCAAGACGGCGCGCAGAATATCACGCTGAACCGCATTTATGCGCCGTTTGGCCAATTGACAGCGCTAAATCGCGGCTTTTAACCCGCAGGTGTCAAGCGTCACAGCCGCGACCTGGGGTCACAGGGTGTTTAATCAAACTGAACGCTCGCGCAAAACGCTGTTCTAGACACCTTCGTGGCGGCTTGCGTAGCATCGGCCACTGTCCTTCGTGCACTTTTTTCCTACAGAGTTACCCATGACTATCCAGCAAACACCCGGGCACGTACTGCCCGCGCGCAGCGCCGCCAAAATGGAAGCGGCCATGGCCGTGGGCGCCTTCGCGATCGGCACCGGCGAATTCGCCATCATGGGCCTGATGCCTGACATCGCCCAGAACCTGAATTTGAGCGAACCCCAAGTCGGCCACGCCATCAGCGCCTACGCCCTCGGTGTGATGGTCGGCGCGCCACTGCTGGCCATCCTCGGCGCCAAGCTGCTGCGCAAACACATGCTCTTACTGCTGATGGGCCTCTACGCCCTGGGCAACCTCGCCACCGCCTTCACCCCGACCTTCGGCTCGCTGGTGGCCTTCCGCTTTATCAGCGGCCTGCCCCACGGCGCCTACTTCGGCATCGCCGCCGTCGTCGCCTCCGGCATGGTACCCAACGACAAACGCGCCGGCGCCGTAGCCCGCGTGATGATGGGCCTCACCCTGGCCATGCTGCTCGGCAACCCCATCGCCACCTTCCTCGGCCAACACCTCGGCTGGCGCTCGGCGTTCGCACTGGTCAGCGCCATCGCCCTGTGCACCATCGCCCTGGTCTGGCAATTCGTCCCCGACCGCCACGACGAACCGCGCAGCGACCCGCGCAAAGAACTGCGCGCCTTCACCAAACCCCAAGTGTGGATGGCCCTGTCCATCGGCGCGATTGGCTTTGCCGGCATGTTCTGCGTGTTCAGCTACCTCGCCCCGACCATGCTCGAAGTGACCAAAGTCTCGCCCCAATGGATCCCCTTCGGCCTCGCCGCCTTTGGCGTAGGCGGCATCATCGGCAACATCGCCGGCGGCAAACTGTTCGACCGTATGCAATTTCGCGCCGTGGGCTGGATCATGGTGTGGTCGATGGCCGTGCTGATCTTCTTCACCTTCGCCGCCAGCTCGCTGTGGAGCGTACTGCTGGGCATCGGTTTGGTCGGCACCATGATTGCCATGGCAGCGCCGTTGCAAATCCGCCTCATGGACATTGCCCACGAAGCCCCTAGTTTGGCGGCAGCGTCCAACCACGCAGCGTTCAACCTGGCAAACGCGCTAGGGCCGTGGTTTGGCGGGATGGCAATTACAGCGGGATATGGCTGGACCAGCACCGGCTACATCGGCGCCGCCACCGCGCTGGTCGGCCTGGGCCTCTACCTCATCGCCCGCCGCATGAAAGGCGGCCACTGACACCACCTTTTTAAAGCCCACCCAAGATCCAATGTGGGAGCGGGCTTGCTCGCGAAAGCGGTGGGTCAGTCACCAAGTCAACGACTGCCCCACCACCCCATCAATCATCATGCAACAACCCCGACCCATACTCCCCATAACTACTCCCCAACCCACTCCCGCCAAAACTCATCTTGGCCGCCTTGCTCGGGCTATGGTCCCCAAACGCTTGGCATCCGCCAGTAAAACAAGGGTCACCCCTCCCACCCGACGACCCCGTCGAACAAGCGCCCAACAGCAACGTGCCAGCAATCAGCGCGACTTTAACCAGATTCGAGATCATGTTTTCAGTTCCCGATGGGCTGGAGGCGCGGGGGTCCTCTCTTGAAGAGGATCGTAGACCTCAAAGGCGCTGGGGATTATGAAATTTTGCGGGATGACAGCATGGGTTCAGGTTGCCGCCTTGGGGTAAGGCGGCGGGGTTGGAGGTCAGGCGTTGGCTGGACTGGCAGCAGGCGCGACTTGCTCTTGGGCGCGGGCGACGAGTAAAGCGCTTAGGTCGATGAGTTGTTGGATGCCCAGGATGATGGCGCGGTGCGGGTCTTCGAGGTCGAAGGCCAGGGTGGCGGTTATTTGGTTGGCCGAATCGAGGTGCTCGGCGGCGTTGGCTAGGAGGGTTTCGGTGTCGATGTTCGGGCTGACGGAGAATAGGTTGCCGGGGACGGGTTCAGAGATTGCATCGTCGTCAGATGGCGGCAGGTAGTGATGAATAGCGCGTTGAGCCGCAGCTTGAAGCTTGGCATCAGTTGGTTCAGCGTTTGAAGCATGAGGCGGATTCGGTGTGACCTTGTACATGGCGAAGCTCCTTAACTGTTCAGGAACTGCCAATCTCACTTCCACATGAGGGTGGCAGCCGTACGCAGGTGTGGAAGACCAGGGCTAAGGACCCGGCGCACCGAAGTGCCCCGCGCACAGCCGCCGAAACACATGATACAGACGTAAAAAAACGCCGGTAGGTGTTTGTGACGATTGCGTCTTAGCTTGGTACGGACTTCCACATCCGGCCGCTGGGTTTCCAGCGGTTTGGGGAGGTTAGCTAGGGGTGGTCTGAGGGGCAAGCTGAGAAAAGCGTGGGAATTTTCTCAGTGGATTTTAGCCAGTTCCCGAGATCACTCCATACTTTGTGAGTCGTTCCGATGATGGATTGGAACCACTAACTCTACAGGCCTCTAGATACGCACCCTGTAGCGAACCATAAAAAGCCCTGTACCACTTCTGTACCACTCCCCTGCAAAGGACGGTAGCTCTTCGCACGTATCGGCTCCGCGAAATCCGCTGCTATGCTTCAAGCTTTAGGAACCAGGGGGATATTGATGGCGAGCGAATACTCACTAGCGGATGTGCTGGAAAGGATGTATGAGAACCAACTGGCGTTAGAGGCGGCGTTAATGGAGCTGGTGTTATGGACAGAAGAGGGTGGCGAATTGACGACTGGTGGAAACGTCCGTGGCGCCCTTCAAACGCTTGGTGAGAATGCAGGCCACATCAAACAAGGCTTAGCCAAGCTGAAAAAGCAGGATCGTCTATAAAAAATTTACGCCAATGCAGCCAGTTTGATAAGGCGTCTCCGGAGTACATGATGCCCAATTCCCCCAACGGCCCCGCACCAAGCGAAGCCGGCCGCAGAATCAAAAATTGAGTCTTTCTATGAACAACATGAGCCTTCCTCCTCTAGTCGGTGAAACCCGCGATGGCAAACTCACTTGGCAGCGCCTCGATAACTTGAATTACGAGTTAATTGGTTATTTTTTGTCCTGCCATCTCATCATTGAGCACTACCTTGATGAGTATCTGAAGTCACAATACCCCAAGCTGGACTGGGATTCCTCTAGGCAGTCGTTTGGGCAGAAAGTCTCGCTTCTTGCTGCAGATGGTTATCCGGAGAAGTACAACTCCATTCCCGCTATCAAGCATATGAACAACCTCCGGAATAAGCTCAGTCACAATATTGACTTCAAAATCGGTAGTGTGGAGTTGCTTCCGCTCTCTCAATACTTGAAGAAAGCCTGCGGGCCGGAGTACGAAGAATCAACCCAGCCTAAAGAAATTCTAGAGTTATTCACTTCACTGGTATGCGTTTGGTTTGCCTCTAGAATCAGCTTTAATGCCAATCGCACACAGTGAGCTAGAACGCGCCCTATGTTCAAGGCCCTCCACATCAAGGCCCGCCCCGGCGGGCTTTTTTGCGCTTGACGGAAACCAGACCCCGGGAGCCTGGTCTAGCATCACCCTTGGTAATGGCTGAGCATGATCGCTAAGTACGAGAGACGTGTCGCCACCAACATCCCATGTAAAAGTAAATATCTGACGCTGTCGCGTGAACGCGAAGGTCGTGCGTACTGCGCAATGCCGCATACGGCTTCAAAAGCAGCCCGCCCTAGTCACCTCTCAAGTTTTCATGTTGACCCACGGGAAAGAGGTTAGGAGGGTTAGTTTTTTTCAGAGCGCCTTGAAAGCCTTGTTTGTTATGGCTTTTCGAACGGTTGACAAGGTTAGCTTTTGGGTTAGGACTGGTTAGTTCCTAACCTTTATTAGCGTTAAATATTCAATATATTAATTCCTTTAAAAACAACGACTTACTAATTACTAACCTTTGACCTAACCCAACCTAACCCATCAAAGTTAGGTCTCAAGCCCAACAAACACGGGCCTTCCAAGTCACAACACCACCCTCAAAAAAAAACTAACCTTTTTCCCGAGGCACCTACTGAATTCAGCTGTGTGGGCGTGCTTATGAGCGTTGCCAAAAACCTCCACCTTCGCAGGATTCCGCAGGCTTTCTTCTCCCTCTAAAACGCCAAGCAAGCCCCCAGCCTACGCCATCGAGAGTGGTACGCAGGTGCGCAGAAAAAACGACCCATTTAGCCCGCAGGCGAGGTGGGGGGACGACGGCGCGCGCCAGGTGCAGACGATCCTACCCGCAGCCTGTAGCACGTCACTTCCCCCCCTGAATGTGGCACGTCAACTCCCCAATCAGGGAACTGCGAGCGTGTTACAACCCTGGCTTCGATCGGCAGTCAGCGACGCGCTAAAAGGCCCGTGTTTATTGGCCCGCGCAGCCCCTTACACTTGCCGTGACACCCTGCTAATGCTATGTTGTAGTGGGTTTTTTCACGCTGATGAAGGGCAAACTTTCATCTATTCCCGCTGGCTTTTCCGATTCAACCCCCTCCTCTGCCTTGCAGCTCGTCGCCTCAAATCGCATCATGACCAAACGTCATTTACTGTATGTGCATACAGCAATGGATTCGTAACCATGGACAATGATGAAGACACCCTCGGATGGCTTGGCCTCCCCACACCACTGCAGATGTACCGACAGCATTGCCATCTGCTGGAGAACGAGATCCAGGAACTCAACCAGCAATTACGCAAAGCCCGTGCGGACGTTTACGGCATCAGTCAAATGCTGCTGGAAGCCCAGGCGAAGAATACGGAGTTTGCGGGGTATCTCCGGGAACGTGGAGCCGAAGCCGCATCAATGCGTAAGCAAATCGCGGACTTGACCACATTGTCCAATGTGAACAGGCGGGAGGCGGATGAGCTGCGGCGCATCGTCAATGAAATGAGACCTCGGCCGACCACGATTGTCTAACGTCAAACTGAAAGAGGGTTTGCCATGTGCGGAAGACTGTCGCAGTACCGGGGAATCCACGAATTTGTCGCGGCGCTGAGCATGCCCAATGCCCTGGCAAACTCGGTGGGTGATCAGCCGATCGAGCGGTACAACGTCGCCCCAACGACTTACGTGGCGTTACTGCACCAGCAGGGTGAGTTACTGCACGCCGATCCCGTGCGGTGGGGGTGGCGCCCGCATTGGGCGAAAGACCGCGCCGCGCCCATCAACGCACGCGTTGAAAAGGTAGCCCACGGCCCGTTCTTCAGAGCGATCTGGCCACACCGTGCGATCACTCCCATCGACAATTGGTTCGAGTGGGTGGATGAGGGCGGACCGAAGAAACAGCCTTATCTGATCCGCAGGCGGGACGGCGCGCCGATCTTGTGCGCAGCTATTGGTCAACTACCAGACGCAGATGAAGGCCCAAGAGAGCATGACGGCTTTGTGATCATCACCGCTGATAGCGCTGGTGGCATGGTGGACATCCATGACAGAAGGCCCGTGGTACTCACACCGGACCTTGCCCGCGAATGGCTGAACCCAGCTACGCCGAAGGAGCGTGCCGAGCAGATGGTATTGCACCAGGGCGAGCCGGCCGAGACTTTTGAATGGTTCAAGGTCAGCACCGCCGTGGGCAATGTAAGAAACAAGGAAGCCAGTTTGATTCAGAAGGTTCGTTAGTAGAATACTCAATGACACCCTCAGAAGATAATATGCCTATAGAAGCTTATCCACAGGACGAAGACTAATAGACTTTGGCTTATCGACGATCGATATTTTCTTACCTTCAAACATCAGCCAAAAAGCAATTCTCACCTCCTGCTCATCCTTAAATTTTACAGGCTTAATAAAAGCAACCTTATCCCGAAGTTCCTCTATATCAGAAACCCCAAATTCTTTTGAATCCTTAACAAGTACAAACCGATCAACATATTCCACCTCCTTTATTTCAACATTCAAACTCAAACGTTGCTGAATTTCCTGAAGACTATATTTTTCAGTTAAATCAGGAGGCAGGTCTTGAAAGGTCAGTTCACTCCATAACACACTACCAATGTAATTTGCAAAACCAGAGAGTTTATCGGCAGCAATAGTCCACTTATCTGCGTGGGCATCAGTGATACTCCCGGCACTTCCAACACTCTTAGATATACAGTAGATCCAACAATTGTGCGTCGACCCACTCATGTTCAAATTCTTTACCTTTATATGCCCATTAGCAACCTGCATATCACCAATATGAACTCGACCACCGCCCCCAAACTCAAAAGACGCCAACCACTGAGGAGAAGCTTCAAGATAATTGGGAAACTCTAGCACATAAGAGAATGTCCCCTCCCCATTATCCCTGAGAAGTTCATTCTCAATAGTTCTATACCCATACAACGTACCAAGACGCACGGTATTACAACCAGACTTTATATTATATTTTTGATCGCAGAACTTTGCAAAAACTGGAGCACCAAATCCAAAAGCCTTCATATTTTCTCTCTTTTTTAGAATATCTTAGCGAAATCTACCATTTGGAAAATAAGGCAGCTCCACTGTGCTCCTAATTTTCATCTCAAAATACAAAATAGCCTAAAAATTAAAACGTGAGCAGGGAAAAACTAGACCTATGCATTTTACTAACATTTGATCACCGGCACATTCGAGTGATTCAGAGTGAACCCAGTGTCAGCCTGCCAGTCCGATGCTTGGTTGACTGCGTACTATTTTTCCCCCACCCCAAGTTCAAAGGGCTTGAAGCGCACGACCTCCTCGCCGACCCAATCATTTAGAAGGGCAAGGCGAGTCTGAATCGGCTCAAGCTCCAGGGTTGCCCAAACTTCCCCCGCTTCCTTCGGCGAACCAAAGCCCCCCGCGTTCTTCGGCACGATTCCCATCAATTGAGGATAAACCCGCAAAGCAGCAAGCACGTCGCCCTGGGTCTGATCTTTAATCGAGTTGAACTCGTCCTTTGCCGACACCTCGCTCACCGGTATCAGCTGAATACCCTCCTTCTTCCCGTTCGGCGCGTACACAAAAAGGTTTCGAAAGTTTCCCGGCCCCTTGGAGTTCTTCAAAGCCGTGCGCAGATCTTCGATGTCGGATTCGTTCTGCGCCGCGTCCGTCATGTACAGGATGAAGCCCGCATGACTGCCGTTCTCGTAGTACTTGCGGCGGAACAAGGTCGCCGACTGATTCAACAGCGCCGATTGCAGCGCGCACAGCCACTCGGGCAAACCGTAAATTTCTTGATGTAGGTCGAGTTCGCGCAAATGGAAGATGCTGTCCTGATCAAACTCATGCTCCTGTTTCCAGCCTTGCACCTGAAAGAAACGCCTTTCCTTCCCGACACGCATGTATTTAGCCAGCGATGGTTTTAGTGCTACTGGCGTGCCCAACAGTGACCGCCGTGCCTCCACATAACCATTCCCCAGCGCCAAGTAATCCTGAGCGTACTGGTCGAACGCCTCGCGGGTTAGCAGCTTGTGCGGGATGAACGTGCGGGTCAGTTGGTTACGCTTGAAACGCAGCCCCGAGTCGAGGTGAACGCTCGCCTTAACCGACCGAGCAAGTCCATCCAGCGACAATGGCGGCTCATACCAGCGCCCGTTAAACCAGCACTCCAACGAATCGAATACTTCCCTGGCCGACAACACCGACTCCGGCTCGCCAAACGTGAACGCCACCGACTTGTGCTCACTCACGGCCTGCTCCGTGGCAACCGCCACCTCATTGTTCGTACTCATCAAAAAAGCTCCATCCGCCCGGTATTGGCAGCCGTCTGCCCTTCGAGCGGTTCGTGGTGTAGTGCATGGAAAAGCGCCCAGGCCAGGTCGGCGTGGCCGGTTGATTCGCTGCGTCCGGCGGTATAGGTGAACTGCCGGCCGCTGGCGGTGATGGTTTTGCGGATAGCCATCAGTGACTGCGCGAAGTCCGTCCAGCCGGCGTCGAACTCCAGCCGGCCCTTGTGGATCACGTCGTAGGCTTTCATCACCAAGCGCGATTTAACCTCTGGCGAATAGCTGAACGTGGTCAGTCCGGGAAAGAACTGCCGCACCAGCTGCGCCACGCCAGAGCCCATGCCGGTTGTGTCAATGCCGATATAGGTCACCCAGTAACGCTGGGTCACCAAGCGGATTGACTCGGCCTGCGCCGCGAAGTCCATGCCACGGAACTGGTGCCGCTCAAGAACCCGGAACTTACCGCCTGGTACCATCGGTGGTGCCACGACCACCAGACCGGAACTATCGCCTGTTTCGGCCGGGTCATAACCCAACCACACCTGACGGTCGGCCAACGGTCGCGGTGCCAACGGTTTGTAGTCCTCGGCCCATTCGACCCAGCTGTCCACCATGCAAGACTGCAACATCGACAGAGGAAAGATGCTCGCCCCGTCGTCCACAAACTGGCACATCAGCAAGTTCTGGAACGCCTCAGCGTCGTACTCTTGACGCAACTCCTCAAGGTCAAACAGGTCACAACCGCGCTGCTCGGCGTCCAAAATCGTGACGATCTGCCGCCACACCTTGTCCTCGCACAACCGCCCCTGCTGCAGGGCATCGTGGGAAACATCTACCGAAATACGGTTGGCGGCGGGTTTGCCCTTGTTGAATCGCTCACCCGTCCAGAACGTGTATGCCTCGTGGGCCATGCTCGACGGCGTGCTGAAGTAGGTGCGGCGATATTGCTTCTGCATCGCCATACCCGAGGCGACCTTGTTCAGTTCCTTGAACTTGAACGTCCAGAAGAATTCATCGAAGTAGAAGTTGCCGTGGTAGCCCTGGGCGGTTCGTGCGTTCGTGCCCAGGAAGTGCAGCTCCGCGCCGTTCGCGAGCGTGATGGGATCGCCAGTCAGCTCAACGCCGACGACTTCCCTGGCAAAAGATTGAATATACGATTTGAAAATGTGCGCTTGATTCTTCGACGCCGACAGGAAGATCTGGTTACGCCCCGTGGTCAGGGCATCAATCAACGCCTCCCGAGCAAAGTAGAAAGTCGCCCCGATCTGCCGGCTTTTCAGAATGGCCCTGGTGCGCTGATTACCCGCCTTGTACCAATCCAACTGATAACCAAAGCACCCATCGACAAACGCCTGGGTGAGCAGCTCGATATGCTCTTCACTGAACTCATTGCGGCTCGGTTTTTTCTTGGGCCCGCTGTTGCGGTCATTCAGTTTCGGGTTTAGCTCAGACTCGGTACCGCCGCCCTTGAACCGCTCGATTCGGGCCTGGCGTTCTAACTGCCGGTGGAGCAGGTCAATTTCCTTGAAATCGCCGCCGGTCTTGCCTTCCTTCAGGATCAACTGCACCAACCGTGCTTCCAATGCCCCGCCAATTCGCTCGACGTTATCCGCCCGGTCCCATTCGTCACGGGCTTTCCAGCTGTGGACGGTCTTCTCTTTTTCGTCCAGGTACTCGGCAATTTCAGTGATGCGCCAACCCGTCCAGTACAAAAATTTGGCCTGGCGACGGTTATCACGGATGGGAATTTCAGCGAGAGCATTCATGGCGCAGATGCTGCCTTCCGCGCGCGTGGTACACCCGCCTCTCTCCCTGTAGAGCCTTGCTCTACAAGTGCGGCTCGTTGCCCGCGAGGCCGCAGCTGCCGACCATGCCCACATCGCAACGGCAGTTCGCCGCCACCGCACTGAGGACTCCCCATGGCCAGCAGCACCAAACAGAAATTCCGCTCCAAGTGGACCCGCATTGCCGTAGAAGGCGCGACCACCGATGGCCGCATCATCGAGCGGAGCTGGATTGACGACATGGCCTCGCAGTACAGCCAGAACACCTATGGCGCTCGCATCAACTGCGAACACATCAAGGGATACTGGCCCGGCGGTGAATTCGGCGCGTACGGCGACGTAGTGGCGCTTAAGGCTGAAGAAGTCGACATTGCCGGCATCAAGAAACTGGCGTTGTTCGCCCAGCTCGAACCCAATGACGCGCTTTTGGCCTTGAATAAGGCCGGTCAAAAGGTCTACACCTCGGTCGAGATCCAGCCAAAGTTTGCCGATAGCGGCAAGGCCTACCTGGTCGGCCTCGCCATCACTGACACCCCTGCCAGCCTGGGCACCGAAGCCCTGAGCTTCAGCGCTACACATGGCACCTTGGCCGGACGCAAACAGGACAAAGACAACCTGTTCAGCGCTGCCGAGGAAGCCTCACTCGAATTCGAGGAAGTCACCGACCAGCCGAGTGCTTTTGCAGCAATCAAGGCCAAGCTCGGTGAGTTCATCAAAATGAGCAAGGACAAGGATGGCAAGGACGCCAACACTTTCTCCGACATCGGTGAAGCGCTGGAAAGCCTGGTAACCCTCGCCACCCAGCAGGCTGAGCAAGCCGACGCTTCAAGCAAGGCCTTGGTAGATCTGAAAAAGCAGTTCACCAGCCTGGATACCGAGCTGAAAGAGCTCAAAACCAAGCTCGGCCAAACCGCTGACCTCAGCCAACCACAGCGTCCGCACAGCACGGGCGGTGCAGGCACCGTACTGACTGCTTACTGAACACACGGCCCGACACCGACAAGCCTATTCACCGGAGAACACCCCCATGCGTAAAGAAACACGCTTCGCCTTCGCCGCCCTGGCCGTGCAGATCGCCCTGCTCAATGGCGTAGCCAGTGCCCACGAAAAATTCAGCGTCGACCCCAGCATCCAGCAAAAACTGGAAGTTGCAGTGCAGGAGTCCGATGGTTTCCTGAAACAGATCAATATCATCGGCGTCGACGAGCAGTCAGGCGAGGCCCTGCTGCTGGGTGTCAATGGCCCGGTAGCAAGCCGCACCGATACCTCCGGTGGCACTCGCCGCAGCCCGCTGAGCCGCAGCACACTGAGCAAAGACACCTACATCTGCAAACAGACCAACTTCGACAGCGCGTTCCCCTATGCGCTGCTGGATGCCTGGGCCAAGTTTCCAGACTTCCAAGTCAAGCTGAGCAACGCGATCATCCTGCGCCAGGCCCTGGACCGCATCATGATCGGTTTCAACGGCACCAGCGCCGCTGCAACCACCAACCGCGCCGCCAATCCCCTGTTGCAAGACGTCAACATCGGTTGGCTGCAAAAAATCCGCCTCAGCGCCGATGACCGCGTGCTCGACACGGCCACCATTGGCCCCCGCAAAGTCATCAAGGTTGCGGGAGTCGATACCGTATTTGAAGGTGATTACGCCAACCTCGACGGCCTGGTGTTCGACGCAATCCAAATGCTCGACCCATGGCACCGCACCCGCCCGGATCTGCGCGTATTGGTTTCCCGCAACCTGATGCACAGCAAACTGTTGGCAGCCGTGGAAAAGGGGGCCGACTCCAACCAGGAAGAAAACGCCGCTCAAGAGATTGTCAGCCGCGCCCGTTTGGGTGGCCTGCCGGTCGTCGACGCTCCGTTCTTCCCGGATAACACCGTACTGGTCACCACCCTCAGCAACCTTTCGATCTACTACCAGAACGGTGCACGTCGCCGTCACTTGAAAGACGAACCTGAGCTGGATCGTATCGCCGACTACCAGTCCTCGAACGAAGCCTACGTGATCGAAGACTTCGGCCTGGTCGCCCTGGTGGAAAACATCACGGCCGTCAACTACCCAGCTCCAACCGGGGCATAAGAGGCGCGCCATGCACCAGACACCAGCCCAACGCAACCAGCTGCGCAAACGCGCAGCCATTGAGTCCGCCGCAACTGCGCCGGCCACTTCAATGGAAGGTGCAACCGCCTACGAGCACCAACTCGCCCAGCTGGCACAGCACCGCGCGCGTCTAAAGCAGGTGCAGTCCAACCAGGGCAAAGCCGAGCTCAAGGCTCTGCTGATCCCTGAGTACGAACCCTATGTGCAAGGTGTACTGGATGCCGGCAACGGCGCCCAAGACGAGGTGCTCACCACCATCATGCTCTGGTGCATTGATGCCGGAGGCTACGCCGGAGCGCTGCAGATCGCCGAATACGTCATCAAGCACGGCCTAAAAATGCCGGACCGCTTCGAGCGCTCCACTGGCACATTGATCGCCGAGGAAATCGCCGAAGCGGCCCTTAAGGCACAAAAGGCGGGCGACAGTTTCCCGCTGTGGATTCTGGAGCAGGCCGCCCGCATCACCGCCGAACAGGACATGCCCGACCAAGCCCGCGCCAAGCTGCACCTGGCAATTGGTAAGGAAAACGCCGCAAAAGTGCCGAACGAAAACCTCACGACAACTGATGTCGGGTTTCTGGTGGTAGCAAAGGCTCACCTGAGTAAAGCCATCGACCTGCACAGCAATTGCGGCGGCAAAAAGGATCTGGAGCGCGTTGAGCGCCTCCTCAAGAAATACGCTGCTCCCAGCAGCTAACCGAGCGTTCCCACGCACCCCGCCGGCTCGGGGCGGATCGGCCAGGCCGCTCCTCCTGAACGTGAAGCCCCGACCACCGGCGATCTATTTTCGAGTGCAGTCTCATGAGCGCATTTGTTGCCAGCGGCACCGTCGCCAGCGGCCATATCAACACCGACCCGTTCTGGCCGTCGATTGATCTGGACAACCTGCGCGCCACACTGCGAATCGATGCCAGCGTCACCTCAGTTCGCCTGGAAACCGCCGTGATCGCTGCCGCAATCAACCTCAACCGTGAGTTGAGCGACTGGCGAGCAGCTCAACAGGCCGCCGGCTACACCACGCTGGATGAAGTCCCTGGTGATCGGATCAAAGACGTATCGGTAAAGGCCCACCTCTACCGCCGAGCGATCGAAGCCGGCACCGGCGCCGAAGTGTGCGAGCGGTACCGCGACTACAGCGCTACCAACACGGGCAACAACAAGGCCGAAGAGGTTGCCCCCAGCATCGACGATTACCGGCGCGACCTGCGGTGGGCCATCCGCGACTTTCTTGAAAAAAGCCGCACCACCGTGGAGCTGATCTGATGCCCACCGCCGTCCGCGCGAACCAAAACGACACGGTCGATGCCCTTTGCTGGCGATTTTACGGCCGCACTGCGGGCGTCACGGAGGCCGTGCTGGAGGCCAACCCCGGCCTGGCCGACCATGGGCCAACCCTGCCTCAAGGCCTTGTCATCAACATGCCCGAAGCCCAAACCAGCGCGCCCCAGCGGCAGATGGTGAACCTATGGGACTGATCCTCTGCAACCAAGGAAACCCACACCATGGCTGATCCGACTTCCAGCGTTGTGTCCGGCCTGCTTATTGGCTTGGGCCTGGCGAGCGTCACGCCCGTCATCGACGATGGCGCGCTATTCGGCGCCATCCTCGGTGCCTGGCTGGTTACCAGCACCAAGCGTGACCTCAAGGTCTGGCAGCGACTGGGCTCACTGTTCCTGTCGGCCGGCGTGGGCTATCTGTTCGCGCCCATGGCCCTGCAGGCAATCCCGTTTATCACCAGCGGTGGCAGCGCCTTTATTTGTGCCCTGGTGGTCATCCCGATCAGCATCAAACTGATGGTTTGGGTGGAAAAGGCGGATATCTGGGACATCTGGCGTCGCATCCGAGGGGGCACCTGACATGCCGAACATCGAACTGGCCGTGCAGTTGATCGCGGCAATTGCCTACTTGCTGAGTGCCCTGCGCCTGGCCTGCTACACCCGAGGCGATGCGCGGTACCGCCGCAGCATCTCGCTGCTGGCAAGCCTGTTTGGCGCCACGTTGTGCATCTGCGGACTAGAAATCTTGCTGGACCGTCAACCAACCAGCCTCGGGCAGGCTGCATCCATCGTGCTGCTCTGCATCCTTATTTTCCGTTCACGCGGCAACGTCGCCGCCCTGTTGAGGCCCAGCGCATGACCACCACCCTTTGCCATGGCGACCGTTCGCAAGACGTGCTTATCCTGCAAAAAAACCTCAACAGGCAAGGTGCCACTCTGGTGCCGGACGGCCATTACGGTGATGCAACGGAGGCAGCCGTGCGCGCATACCAGCTGAAAGTTGGTCTGGTAGCCGATGGCGTCGCTGGCACCAAGACCCAAGCAAGCCTCGCCGGTGGCGACTGTGCCCAGCTGCTGCGCAACAATGACTTGGTAAACGCTGCTGAACGTCTCGGCGTGCCGCTGGCAACTATCTACGCAGTCAACGAAGTGGAATCGAAAGGCAAGGGCTTCCTCGATAACGGCAAGCCAGTGATCTTGTTCGAACGGCACATCATGTACCGCCAACTCGCCAAGGTTCGGCGCGTGGGGGATGACCCTGCAGAGGTCAAACGCCACGCCGATGAACTGACCGCGACTAACCCAGCCCTGGTCAACCCGAAGGCCGGCGGCTACATCGGTGGTACCGCCGAACACCAGCGCCTGGCAATGGCCCGTCTGATCGATGACACCGCCGCCCTGGAGTCAGCGTCCTGGGGCGCCTTTCAGATCATGGGGTTCCACTGGCAACGCCTCGGCTACGCCAGCGTGCAGGACTTCGTGGCGGCGATGAGTGCCGGCGAATCTCAACAGTTCGACGCCTTCACCCGCTTCATCGAAACCGATCCGGTGCTGCACAAGGCCTTGAAAGCCCGCAAATGGGCCGAGTTCGCCCGGCTTTATAACGGGCCGGATTACTTGCGCAATCTCTACGACACCAAGCTACAGCGCGCCTACGAACGGCACGCCAGCTGCGAGTGCGGGCAAGGGGTGGCGGCATGATCGACTTCAAAGCAGTGCAAAAATTACGCGTGCAGGACGGTGACCTGCTGGTAGTTCCCGAATCGACCGAACAGGACGACATGCAGCTGTTGGCCGAGTCCATCCAGATAATGAACGGCGCCCGTGCCGTGATCGTGCGCGGCCCAATTAAGCAGCTCGATACTGCGGCCATGAACAAGCTCGGCTGGTACCGCGCGTGATTACCCTGCGCCAGACCATGTATGGCACCGCACTGCTCGGCGCCATGGGTCTGCTGATCTGGATCCAAGAAACACGCATCGACGTCGCTGAGGGCAAAACCGAACAGGCACAAGATGCAGCGAAGACCGCCCGCGACGACGCCGACCGTAACCTGAAAACTGCCAACACGCTTACCGACATATTGAGACAGGAGCGTGACGCGCAGAGCAACCTGCGGGCCCAACAGGATCAGTTGCGCCTGAGCCTGGCAAAGCGCGAGCGGACAATAGAGGAACTGAAGCTTGAAAATGACGACCTTCGAAAATGGGCTGATCAGCCTTTGCCTGACGCTGCTCGGCGGCTGCGCGAGCGCCCCGCCATCACCGGCGCCGCCGCTTATCGTGACTGGCTGTCCGGCCGTGGTGCCGTGCCAACTGCCGGCGACCAGCCCTCGCAGTAACGGCGATCAACTCACCGACCAGGACCGCGTTGAAACCGCTTGGGCCGACTGCGCCGCACAAGTCGATATGATTTATCAACATCAGCAGGCTGCTCAATGAACAAGCCCGAAAGCCTGCGCGCTCATCTGCTGGCCACCGTCGCCGAACTCCAGCACAACCCCGACCTCTTGCTGATATTCATCGACAACGGCAAGGTCCGCTGCACCGCTGCGGCAAGCCTGTCCTTTGAATACAGTTACGATCTGCAGATCATCATGACCGCATTTTCGGGCCACCCTGACAGCGTCATGCTGCCCCTGCTCGGATGGATCAGCGTCAATCAGCCTGAACTGTTGGAGAACTACGATAAAGCGCAAAACGGCGTGCAGTTCGAGGCCGACATTCTCGACAAGGACAAAGTAGACCTCGGCCTGACACTGCACCTGACAGAGCGGGTGGTGATAGGCAAGGATGACCAGGGCAATACCACCGTGAGGCATGCCGGCGAGCCACAGCGTGTGGCAGGTTATCTTGATCCGAACTGGGTGCCAGGATCCAAAGGCAATGCCGACGAATGGGTAGTACCAGATGGTCGATAAACTGGAAGCGCTTGAAACCTGGGCGGCCGGCCTACTGGAGCAGCTCCAGCCCGCGGCCCGGAATCAGGTTGCCCGCTCCATTGGCCAGGAACTGCGACGTAGCCAGCAAAAGCGGGTGCAGACTCAGATAAACCCGGACGGCAGCAAGTTCGCGCCACGTAAAAAGCGGGACTTGCGGGGTAAGCAGGGCCGCATCCAGCGCAAGGTTGATATGTTCAAAAAGCTGCGCACGGCGACCTACATGAAGGCCCGAGGCGACAGCAATGCAGTTACGGTAGGGTTCACCGGACGAATAGCTCGGATCGCTAGGGTTCACCAATACGGTTTAAAAGATCGTGCAGAACAAGGCGCTCCCGATGTTCGTTACGATAAACGGGAGCTACTGGGATTTAACGGAGCGGATCTAGATTCGATCCGCGAAGGACTGTTGAATCACCTCACCAAATGACTCATTTTGATTTTGGGGTGTCTCGTTCATTAATAGCATCAATTAAATTTTTTGGCAGAGAGTCGTACACCTCCTGAACATGCTTAGCTTCAGAAATTGTCTTATCAACAATCAAATTAATAAGCTTAAACAATGACTCAGCAGTTGCACGATCATCAGTTATGTCAATTTTTCCGGGATGCACTGCGGAGTTCCCAATCACGCGGACCGCATCTAGCGCCTTTTGCACGCGCGAATCTAAGCCAGCGGCAACGAGAGCTTTAATATCATTATTTATGTTTTCACCCGGCTGGCCTAACTCTTTACAGAGCTTCTGTATCGCTAGCCTCAACAAAGCGGCGGCGCCTCTGGGTGACTGGTCCAATATAGAACCAGCCTCATTGTAATCACGTCTAATATCGTCGGGCATGTCTGGATTTGCAGCAACCACACTGCCGACTATCGGGTACATTAGTTTGTTGTACACCCAAATAGAAATGCGATCACAGTTATAGCACCGACTGGCGTTGCAGTTTATTAGCCGGCTTCTAGAGTGGATGGAATCACTCTCGACTTCAATCGAAGGATAACCGAGAATCATTTCTTGCAACCAATCAACCGCACTTTTCACCTCAGGCGATCGAAGGTCCTGGCCTGCAGAAAAATCATCAATATCTTTCTGGGTATAAATACTCGGCAACGGGTGATCATCGCGACAGGGAGATAAATAAATTGAATTCCAAAACTGTTTAGCCAATGCCCCGCAGTGCGGGCAATTAAACGCTGTTTCTTTTACGGATGGCGACACGTATTTCATAGCATTCCCTTGACGGTCATAGGCCAAAAAAGGGCGACGGTCTATGCCGCCCATTCGAAGTAGATACTTTACTGATCTGTAAGCCAGCTCGCTACAAGCCAAAAGGGCTGCGCTCCCACGCGCGTGGCGCCACCATCGGCGCCATGAACGATCTCGCCGCCGTCTCCCGCATGCTCGAAAACCTCATCCGCTTCGGCGTCATCGCCGCCGTGCAGATGGAGCCCCCGCGCGTGCAGGTAACAACCGGAACTTTGACTACCGCCTGGCTCCCCTGGCTTGCGTTGCGCGCAGGCTCCGACCGCGAGTGGGATCCGCCCACCATCGGGGAGCAGGTGATCCTGTTCAGCCCATCCGGCCAGCTCGCCAACGGCATTGTCGTGACGGGCGTTTATAGCGAGCACATCCCGGCCAATGCCAACCGCGCGGGCCTGCACCGTCGAACCTACGCTGATGGCACAGTGATCGAGTACGACAGCATGGCCCACCACCTAAACGCCACCCTGGCCGACGGCGGCACCACCAATCTGATCAGCCGTGGCGGCATCAACCTGGTCGGCGACATCACACACCAGGGCGACTACTTCCAAACCGGCAATAAGACTGTCACCGGCCGGGTTGACGTGTCGATTGACGTGGTTGCAGCCGGTGTCAGCTTGGTCAAACACCCGCACACCGGCGTCAAGGCCGGCGGCGACCAGTCGGGGGTGCCCATCCCATCATGAACCGACAAACCGGCGGCGCCATCGGCGAGCGCGATCACATCAGTCAGGCCATCACCGACATTCTCACCACCCGAATCGGCACCCGTGTGATGCGCCGCGAATACGGCAGCCTGTTGCCCGAATTGGTAGACCACCCTTTTAACGACGTCACCCGCCTGCGCGTATACGCGGCCACCGTCATGGCAGTGATGCGCTGGGAAACCCGCATCAGCTTGAGTCGCGTGCAATTTGTGGGAGCGAACATGCAAGGCCAGGCCTCGATCGATCTGGAGGCCACAGTGGTGGACACGAATGAACCGCTGAGCCTCAGCGTGCCGCTCCAGCTGGGAGGCAGTGTATGAACAGCTTCGCCGCCATCGACCTTAGCCAACTCCCGCCGCCGCAGATCGTCGAGCAAGTCGACTTCGAACAGATCTTGGCCGAGCGTAAGGCCTATGCGATCAGCCTGTGGCCGGTCGAAGAACAGGCAGAAATTGCCGCACGTCTGGAAATGGAATCCGAGCCACTTACCAAGCTGCTGCAGGAGAATGCCTACCGTGAAACCGTATGGCGGCAACGCGTCAACGAAGCATCCCTGGCCAACCTGCTCGCCACGGCGCGAGGGACAGACCTGGAACAGTTGGCCGCAAACTTCAACGTCAAGCGCCTGGTGATCCAGGAGGGCCGAGCCAACGCCATCCCCCCCGTGCCAAAGCTCATGGAAGGAGAAGACAGTTTGCGCGAGCGTGCGCAGATGGCCTGGGAAGGTTTGAGCACTGCCGGCCCACGCAACAGCTACATCTTTCACGCCAGGGCGGCGGATGGCCGGGTAGCTGATGCCACAGCCGAAAGCCCGTCACCTGCCGTTGCCGTCGTTACCGTGCAATCACTTCTGGGTGATGGCACGGCCGCGCCTGAACTGCTCGCCGTCGTCAACACCTACCTCAGCGACGAGGACCGTCGGCCGGTGGCCGACCGCCTGATTGTTCAGGGCGCGCAAATTGTGCGCTACCAGATCAAGGCAAAAGTCTACCTCCTGTCGACCGGGCCGGAGTCCGAGCCAATTCTTGCCGCTGCCGAAGCGCGCCTGTTGGCCTACGTCAACCAACGTCGCCGCCTCGGTATGGAAGTGTCGAAATCGGCAATCCACGCCGCACTTCACGTAGAAGGCGTGCGCAAGGTGGAGCTGGAAGGCTGGGTCGATATCGTCGCGACCAAGGCCCAGGCGCCCTACTGCACCGGTGTCGACGTCAAGCGAGGCGCAGAATAATGGGTGTCCAGCAACTACTGCCGGGCAACTCCACCCCTTTGGAGCATCACGCGGCGCAGGCGCTCGCGCAGATCCAGCGCGTGCCTATCCCTTTACGACAGCTGTGCAATCCGGACACCTGCCCGGTTGCGCTGCTGCCTTACCTGGCCTGGGCCTTTTCAGTCGACCGCTGGGATAGCAAATGGACTGAGGCAGCCAAGCGCGCCGCCATCCGCTCATCCCACTACATCCACTCGCGTAAGGGCACCATCGGCGCACTACGCCGAGTCGTCGAGCCGCTGGGCTACCTGATTGAGGTGCTGGAGTGGTGGCAGACCACCCCACAGGGCGTGCCGGGTACTTTCGCCATCAAGGTCGGAGTACTCGACACCGGGATCACCGAAGAGATGTATCAAGAACTCACCTGGCTGATTGATGACGCCAGGCCGGTGACCCGACATCTGACAGGCCTGGCAATCAGCCTCGAAACACAAGGGGTTTTGAACATTTGTGTTGCCTTGTACGAAGGCGACGAAATCGACGTTTACCCACCGGTCATGCGTGATATCGAGGTCACTGGGATCATAGGCATAGTCGGGCGCGAACACTCCATAGACACACTGGACGTTTATTATGATTGATGCGAACTCTCAGTTTTTCGCGATCCTCACCGCTGTGGGTAGAGCCAAGCAGGCGAACGCCGACGCGCTCGGCGTGCCATGGAAACTCACCGAGATGGGCGTGGGCGATGCCAATGGTACGGACCCCATTCCGAACGAACTGCAAACCCGACTCATCAACGAGTGGCGACGCCGCCCGCTGAATCAGCTGCGAGTCGATCCCGTGAACGCCGCCGTGATTATTGCTGAACAGATCATTCCGGCCGATGAAGGCGGACGCTGGATCCGTGAGATCGGTCTGTACGACGCGGACGGTGACCTGGTGGCCGTGGCGAACTGCGCGCCCAGCTATAAGCCGGCCCTATCGCAAGGGTCAGGGCGCACTCAAGTCGTGCGGATGAATTTCATCGTTGCCAGTACCGGCAACATCACGCTCAAGATTGACTCGGCGGTGGTACTGGCAACCCGCGAGTACGTCGAACAACGGATCATGGAAGAGCTTTACAAGCTCGACAACAAGCAGTCGGTTCGTGTGGCTACCACGGCAAACATCGCCCTGGCGGGCCTACAGACCATCGACGGTGTTGTGTTGGTTGCTGGGGATCGCGTGCTGGTAAAAAACCAGACTGTCGCCAAGGACAACGGCCTGTACATCGCAGCGGCGGCCGTATGGAAGCGTTCGGACGATGCTGATAGCAATGCAGAAGTGACGTCGGCGCTTCTGGTGTCGGTCGAGCAAGGCTCCACTTTGGCCGATACGCGCTGGCAGTTGATCACGGATGGTGTGATCGTACTAGGCACCACGCCATTGACCTTTCAAAACGTGACTCAAGGGTTTGCGCCGATCAATTCTCCCGCGCTCCTGGGGTCTCCAACCGCACCAACCCCTGCACAGTTTGATATCAGCAAGCGGTTAGCGACTACTGAGTATGTGCAGCGCGCTCTTGGCAGTTATGCAGGGCAAACGAACTATTTGGGCGATACCGCACTGACCGCAGCCGACGTCGGGAGGCTGAGCAATTTCGCGCAAACTTCGACGGTTACGTTACCCCAAGCGTCAAGCGTTGCGGCCGCGTCATTGATTACTATCGGCAGCTCAATAGCCGGCGGTGTCTGGGTAGTCGCTGCGGCGGGTGACACCCTGACAAATACGGCGACTGATCCGGGACCATTTTTCATCCCGGTCGGCTCCATGGGTTTATTCCGCCGACTGTTAGGCGGGAGCGGCTGGAGTTTTGATGGTGGGGACGCCTCGCTTAAATACTCGCCTGGTTTCTCCGCGCGTCTTACGTCGAACGGCTATCAAAAGCTGCCTTCCGGTCTTATCGAGCAATGGGGCATCGTTCCTCCCATTCCCGCTGGTGGTTCGGTGCTGATCAACTACCCGATCAAATTCCCCAATGGCCCCTTGGCGATTGTGGCTGGGGCGGGAGCTTCGCAGGCGGGTAGTCCTGGGATTAACTCATATAACGAATCCGCCGGTCAGGTCAGATTCTGGAATTCATCACTCACTGTCGCCACGCAAGCAAGCACCTATTTTGCGAAAGGCATTTAGATCTCTTTAGGAGATGGATTTATGTTCGCGTCCAAAAAAACTGGTTACTTTTACGATCCAGCAATTAACGAATTCATGCCGTCGGATGCTGTAGAAATTGACGCTGAAATACATGCCGCTCTATTGAAGGGGCAAGGTGAAGGCAAGGTAATCACTTGGGCTGAGGATGGTTATCCATTCCTGTCGGATCCCACACCGCCCTCCCAAGAAGCACTCGCAGCGGTCGAACGGGCATGGCGTGACTTGCAGCTCGCCGCAACGGATAGCGTCGTAACGCGGCATCGCGACGAACTCGAGGACGGTTCGCCAACTTCCCTTACGCCCGACCAGTACGCGGAGCTGCAAGCCTATCGCCGACAGTTGCGTGATTGGCCGGAAGCCGGCGAATTCCCTCTGAACGAGCATCGACCGGCAGCGCCTGGGTGGCTGGCGGTGACTGCGGAGTGATTCGACTTCGGGACACTCACCACTTGATCCTGTAGACACCCCGCTTACAAGCCGCGCCGCTCGCCCAATCGGCGCGCGCGCGGCAGCCTGTGCACTGTCATTCCATCACAGCGCAGGCATAACCCATGGCCGATTATCTCCACGGTGTGCGGGTCATCGAACTCAACGACGGCACCCGCCCCATTCGCACTATTCCCACCGCAGTTATCGGCATGGTTTGTACGGCTGAGGATGCGGACCCGCTTGTTTTCCCACTGAACACGCCCGTCCTGCTCACTAACGTACAGACAGCTGTCGGCAAAGCTGGCGTCAAGGGCACCCTGGCTGCGAGCCTGCAAGGCATCGCAGATCAGACCAAGCCCTACGCCATCGTGGTACGAGTCAAGGAAGGTGCCGACGAAGCGGCCACCACCAGCGCTCTGATCGGCGGCACCACTCCGAACGGCCAATACACCGGCATGAAAGCCCTGCTCGCCGCAAAGTCACGCGTGGGCATGACGCCTCGCATTCTCGGCGTGCCAGGTCTGGACAGTTTGCCGGTGGCCACCGCCCTCGGCGCCATCGCCAAAGACCTTCGCGCCTTTGCTTACGTCAGCGCCTGGGGCTGCAAAACCAAGGAAGAGGTGGTCGCTTACCGCGAGAACTTCGGCGCCCGCGAAATGATGGTGATCTGGCCGGACTTCCAGAACTGGGACACCGTCGCCGACAAGACCGCCACCGCCTCGGCAGTGGCTCGTGCGCTGGGCCTGCGCGCCAAGATCGATCAGGAGACAGGTTGGCACAAGACCCTTTCCAACGTAGCCGTAAGCGGCGTCACAGGTATCAGCGCCGATGTGTTCTGGGATCTGCAAAACCCGGCCACCGACGCCAACTACCTCAACAGTAACGACGTCACCACGTTGATCAATGCCAACGGCTTCCGCTTCTGGGGCAGCCGTACCTGCAGCGACGATCCGCAGTTCGCTTTCGAAAACTACACGCGCACTGCGCAGATCCTCGCGGACACCATGGCCGAAGCGCATATGTGGGCCATCGACCGCCCTATGCACGCCTCGCTGGTACGCGACCTGGTCGAAGGCGTGAATGCCAAGATGCGCGAGCTGAAATCCCAGGGTTACTTGATCGGGGGCAGCTGCTGGTATCCGGACGACATCAACACCAAGGACACCCTCAAGGCCGGCAAGCTTTGGGTGGATTATGACTACACCCCAGTGCCGCCGCTTGAAGACCTCACCTTCCGCCAGCGAATCACCGACCGTTACCTGATCGACTTCGCCAAAGGTATCAATAGCTAAACCGGGCCTCCCCGAAAGGGGAGTTCACCCTCAACACGTCTCCCGGAGAACACCGCCATGGCAATGCCTCGCAAGCTCAAAAACCTTAACCTGTTCAATGACGGCAACAGCTACCTCGGCGTGGCCAAGTCCGTCACCCTGCCCGCCCTCGGCCGCAAGATGGAAGCCTATCGCGGCGGCGGGATGAATGGCCCGGTCAAATCTGACCTGGGCTTTTCTGATGACGGCATCCAGTTCGAATGGAAGACGGGTGGCCTCGACCTGATCTCTCTACGCCAGTTCGGCGCCGTCAACGCCTCCAGCGTGGCCCTGCGATTCTCTGGCCCATACCAACAGGACGACACGGGCGAAACGAGCAACGTGGAAGTGGTCGTGCGGGGTCGTCACGAGACCATCGAGATGGGCGAAGCCAAGGCCGGCGAAGACACCGAACACTCCATGAAAACCACCTGCAGCTACTACAAGCTGACCGTGGATGGCGAAGAAATCATCGAAATCGACCTGCTCAACTTCGTCGAGAAAGTCAACGGCGTGGACATGCTGGAGAAGCACCGCACCGCTATGGGCATCTGACCCGCCCGCTCGATCAAGCCTCACCCTTTAATCACTAGGAGCAAATCCAATGAAAGACGAAACCATCGAACAGCCCCACGTGCAGCAGCTGGCCGACGACAACACCGTCACCCTCGACACTCCAATTCGTCGAGGCACTACCACTATCGAAACCATCACCCTGCGCAAGCCGAACTCCGGCGAATTGCGCGGCGTGAGCCTGGTAGAGCTGCTGCAGATGGACGTCGGCAGTTTGATCAAGGTTCTGCCACGCATCAGCGCACCGAGCCTCACCGCTGTAGAAGTTGCAGGCATGGACCCGGCCGACCTCCTGGCCTTGAGTAGCAAAATCTCTGGTTTTTTGTTGCAGAAGTCGGCGAAGACGGATGCATCCCTCGTCGCGTAGAGGACGCCATGGCCGATCTGGCCGTGGTTTTTCACTGGGCACCGGCTGATATGGATCAGTTGGGCCTGCAAGACCTGATGGACTGGCGCGAGCGCGCTAGGGTGCGGAGTTCCACTGATGGCGAATGATCTGAGGCTACAGGTGCTGCTCAGCGCCATCGACCAAGCCACGGGACCACTGAAGAAAATCACGGGCGGCAGCCAGGAAACCGCCCGAGCGCTCAAGGCTGCACGTGACCGCCTGAAGGAACTCAACACCCAGCAGCGCGACGTCGGCGCCTGGCGCGAGCTACAAGCCGCTACCAAAGCCACCTCCGAGGCACTGGCTGCGAACAACTCCAAGGTAGGCGAACTCGCCCGCACCACTGCCAAAGTCCGTCAACAGCTCGCACCGACTCAAGCACTTTTCGAACAGTCCCGGCAGAAGGTTGACGCTCTCAAAACCAGTCAATCCGACCTCAAGCGCGAACTCACGGGAACGCGTAACGCTTTGGGTTTGCTTGGCGACGAACACCGTCAATCAGGCAGCCAGATCGCCGCCCTGAATGCCGTGATGCAAAAGGGCAATGCCCTCACCCGCGAACAGCAAGCCGAATACACCCGACTGACTGCTGCTCAGCGCGAGCGTAAAACTCAGCTGGATCAGCTTGCAGCCAAGGAAAAGACCTTGGCTGACCGCTACACGCTTAGCACCGCGCAGCTGCGCACCAGTCGCGCCGGCCATTCCAGTCTACGTGACGAAATTCTCCGGTTGGAAACTCCGTTCAAAGCCCAGCTCACTCTGCTCAAGCAACACACCGCCGAGTCGAAGCGCTTGGGCGAGCAGTACGGTCAGCAGCAAGGGAAGCTATCTGCCCTGGGCACGCAGTTGAAAGACGCTGGCATCAACACCAATGCCCTGGGCGCTTCCGAGTTGAAGCTTAAGCGGGACATGGACATCGCCACCCTGGCGATCAACGCGCAGATGGACCGGCTGGACGCGCTGAAACGCAAGCAGGACAGCCTGGCGAAGGCCCGTGCCACCTACGATAAAACCCAGAGCATGGCCGGCCGCATGGCTGTATCAGGTGCCGCCGGTCTCGGTGTGGGATACGCCGCAAGCCGGCCCGTGGCCTCAGCTATCAAGGCTTTTGCCCCGAATGAGGACTCTGCCACGCAGTTGAAGGTGTCGATGATGAGCGACACTGGGAAGGTCTCTGAAGACTTCCAAAAGATCACGGACCTGGCCACCAAACTTGGCGATCGCCTGCCCGGTACCACGGCGGACTTCCAGAACATGATGACCATGCTCCGACGCCAGGGTCTCAGCGCTCAAAGTATTCTCGGCGGTACAGGTGAAGCGGCTGCCTACCTGGGCGTTCAGCTCAAGATGGAAGCCACCGACGCGGCTGAGTTCGCCGCGAAAATGCAGGACGCTACCCGCACCACCGAGAAGGACATGATGGGCCTGATGGACACCATCCAGCGCGGTTTCTACGCAGGCGTGGACCCAGGCAACATGCTCCAGGGTTTCAGCAAAATCGCGCCGGTGATGGACGTCATCAAAAAGTCAGGGATCGATGCGGCCAAAGAACTGGCACCGCTGCTGATCATGATGGACCAGGCCGGTATGGAGGGCAGTTCCGCCGGTAACGCCTTCCGTAAAATTTTCCAGGCTGGTTTGAATCAAGACAAAGTCGAGAAAGCCAACAGCATCGCAGCTCGCGCGAACAAGGGCGTCTCGCTCAAATTCACGGATGACAAAGGCAACTTTGCTGGCCTAGAGAACCTTTACGCGCAGGTGGAAAAGCTGAAGGTTCTGAACGATTCAGACCGTACGGCCGTCATCAGTAAGCTGTTTGGCGACGACGCTGAAACCATGACCACCCTGAATACAATGATGAATAAGGGGCTGGCTGGATACCAGGAAGTACAGCAGAAGATGCAATCCCAAGCTGATCTGCGTACCCGCGTCAACGAGCAGCTCGGTACTCTGACCAACGTGATGGAAGCAGCCGAAGGCAGTTTTACCAACGCCATGGCCGAATTCGGTGCTGCTGTTGCGCCCGAATTGAAAGACCTGATCAACACCCTGGGTGAAATCGCCAACAAAATTGGCACCTGGGCGCGCGAAAACCCAAAGCTCGCCGGTGGACTTGTCAAAGTCGTGGCAGCCGTAGCAGCCGCAGCGGTTGTATTCGGCACATTGGCCCTGACCATGGCGAGTATGCTCGGCCCCTTCGCTGTGCTGCGCTATGGCATGGCGATGTTCGGCATTCGCCTGGGGACAATCAAAGCCCAGTTGATCGGTACCCGCGTAGCAGCAGCTGGGACAGGTGTCGAAGTCGGACGGATGGGACGAATCTGGAAAACGTTGACCGCAAGCCGAGCAGCTGGAGGCATGATGAGCGTCATCCCCTCCCTGGTCAGTTCTGCTCGACTGGCCGCAGTAAGCGTGCTGCCAATGCTCAGCGGTGCGATCAGTGCGGTCGGCGCTGCAATCCTCGCTACACCGATAGGTTGGTTGATTGGAGCCGTCGCCGGTTTGGTGGCGGCTGCCGTCCTCATCTACAAATACTGGAAACCGATCAAGGGATTCTTTCTTGGTTTTTGGCAAGGGCTCACAGAAGCCCTGCAGCCAGTACTAGATGGGTTCAGTAAGTTCGGTGGATTGCTTGCCAGCCTGGCCAAGGCCGCCTACTCCATTCCAGTTGTAGGTTTTGCATTGCAGCTGCTCGGCAACATCGTCCGCCCGCTGTTCAACATAATCTCGTCCGGTATCAGCACTGTGATCGGGTGGTTCAGTAATCTTTTGACTCCGGTCGAAGACGTCGGCGGCGCGGCGCAGTCGATGGGCCAGCGCTTTGGTTCAGCCATCGGCGGCATGATCATGACTCTGCTACAGGGCATCGGCTCGATCGCCACCGGCGTAGTCAATATCTGGACCACCATCAAGGCGAGCTTTGACCAAGGCCTCGTGGGCATTCTGCAATTGATCACCAACTTCAGCCCATTGGGTCTGTTCTACCAGGCATTTGCCGGCGTCATGAATTACTTTGGCGTAGAACTGCCAGGCAAATTTACCGAGTTCGGCAGCATGATCGTCAACGGCCTGGTCAACGGCTTGACCGCCGGCCTCGGCGCCGTGAAGGGAGCTATCGGTTCAATCGGCGACTCCAGCATCGGATGGTTTAAGGAAAAGCTCGGTATCCACAGCCCATCGCGAGTGTTCGCTGAGTTGGGCGGTTTCACTATGGAAGGTCTGACAAAGGGGCTGGAGAGCGGACAGAAAGGGCCGCTCAATGCCTTGTCGAGTATGAGCCAGAAACTGACCGCCGCCGGCACGCTTACCCTCACCGCGCCAGCCATGCCAGCCATGCCAGCCATGCCAGCCATGCCAGCGTTGGACGGCTTTACCATGGAAACACTGACAAAGGGGCTGGGTGGTGGACAGAAAGGGCCGCTTAGCACCTTGTCGAGCATGAGCAAGCAGCTGACCGCAGCCGGCACACTGGCCCTAACCGCGACAGCCATGCCGGCGTTGGCAGTTGATGACCGCCCCCCGATCAGCAGCTCGGGGACATCGACGCTTTACGACAGCCATGACACCTACCAAATCACTTTCGCTGCAGCACCAGGCATGGACGTGCAGGCCATGGAAAAAAGCCTGCGCGCCATACTCAGCAAGATTGAAAACGAGAAACGCGCCCGTCAGCGCAGCAAGCTATCGGATCGGGATTAATTGTCATGATGCTCAGCCTCGGCATGTTCGTGTTCAGCCTATCGACCCTCGCCTACCAGGAACTGCAGCGCCAGACCAACTGGCGCCATGCCAGCAACAGTCGCGTCGGCGCGGCTCCTGCGCTGCAATTTGTTGGCCGTGGCGAGGACACCATCACCCTCCCCGGTCTACTTTTGCCGGAGCTGGCCGGCAGCATTCTCAGCCTGGATGCTCTGCGTTTGATGGCGAACACTGGCAAGGCCTGGCCGATGGTCGAGGGCACCGGGCGGATTTATGGTTTGTGGGTGATCGAAAGCCTGAGCGAGACTAAGACTCTGTTTTTCCGCGACGGCACACCACGACGTATTGAGTTCACCCTGACCCTGAAACGTACAGATGATGACCGTATTGATCTGCTCGGAGCTGCTACCAGCACCGGCCTGAACATTCTGCGGGGGTTGCTGTGATTGATGCCGCGATCTCCAAGGTCACCGGGTTCCTCAAGGATACGGCCGAACGGTTCGTCAGGGACGCAGCTTATCCCGTGCCAGCGTTCCGCCTGATGGTCGACGGCAACGACATCGCCCACCTGGTAAGCCCGCGTTTGATGACCTTGGGGCTGACCGACAATCGTGGCGTGGAGGCCGACCAGCTCACAATCACGCTGAGCGACCACGACGGCCTGTTGTCGATACCACCAAAGGGCGCAGTACTTCGTTTGTGGTTGGGGTGGAGCGACACGGGCCTGGTGGACAAAGGCACCTATACCGTAGACGAAACCGAACACAGCGGTGCCCCTGACGTGCTTAGCATCCGCGCTCGCTCGGCCGACCTGCGCAAGGGCCTGAAAACCAAACGCGAACGTAGCTGGAGCAACACCACGCTCGGCGACGTGCTGGGCGATATCGCCATTGGCAACGGTCTGACGGCCACCATCGCAGGAGCACTTGATGGGTTACCCATTCTGCAGCTCGACCAGGCCAATGAATCAGACGCCAACCTGATCAGCCGCCTGGGCGAAGAGTTCGACGCGGTGGCCAGCGTTAAAGCCGGATGCCTGCTGTGCCTGCCGGCGGGCGGCGGCAAGACCGCCAGCGGCATGAACCTGCCGCACATCACTCTCACTCGTGCCGACGGCGATCAGCACCGCTACCTGCAAGCCGACCGCGACAGCTACGACGGCGTGCGCGCGTATTACTACGACGTGAACAGCGCCAAGAAACAGGAGGCCATTGCCGGCGGCGGCGAGAATCTCAAAGACCTGCGCCATACCTACAGTGACCAGCAATCAGCATTGCGCGCCGCCCGTGCGGAGTTTCGGCGCCTGCAACGCGGTAGCGCCACGCTCAGCTACACCCTGGCTATGGGCCGGCCGGACCTGATCCCAGAGCTGACCTACACGCTCCAGGGCGTGAAGGAGGAAATCGACGAGATCATCTGGTATGGCGGAAACGTGGAGCACAGCTTGACCGCAGACGGCGGCTACACCGTGAGCTTGGATTTGGAAAGCAAATTGCCAGAAGACAATGTAGAGGACTTGGCCGAAGAAAATAAGGGCGATTACACGGGGATCATCGCGTACTACCGCGACCATAAAACCGGGAAGGAAAAGACGGTTACGGCGGGCGATCAGTCGAAGCCGAGGCGATTGCGTTGGCTGTATGCCAGTGAGAAGACCGCCAAGCGAGCGGTGGATCGTGAATGGGCGAAGATGAAGGCTACGGCTTGAGTTCCGGTATCAAATAAAATCCCCCGGACTAACCGGGGGATTTTTTATTCGTCTGGCATTTGGAAAAGAACTTCCGCACAGCGAAGAATACGGTCCTGATTGGCGCTCGAAAGGCGCCGGAACAATGAAACTAATTTCTGTTCCTTCAGATTGAGCACTCCGTCTTCTTGCTCCAGTTGCGATCCCCTTTGCCCTTGTTCATCCAACATGTCGCTATTACTCCTGTCGTCCGTAATATGCATGTGCTCATGCATAAAAAGACCTTACGGACAGATTGGAATATGCAACCGTCAACTAAGGGATTTGCACGGGCGGCTCAAACCACCTTAGGAAGGGCAGAGTTTCATGGCGCGCACGGTGATCTCGCTGTAATCCATTTTGATACCAGGGAAGCGGGCGTCTGGCTTGGTAATAGATTGCCCATCCTGCCAGCCATTCTTTGATGCTCTTGAACGTGCGCTGCCATTCAACGCATAAATCTTCCCATCCTCTGATCTCACCAAAGCAGAAGGTGGGCCTTCCTGACAAAGCAGATCGACCTTTTCGACCGTGAAAGGCCACTTCGCGCCGTACTCGGCCTGACTGACAGACTCGGTTTTTTCGCCAGCAACGGCAGTCATAGCCAGCAAGCTCGGAATTATTAATCCAAAACGCATCGGTTCCTCCTTGGAGTTGATTCATTTCGATTCTGGTTTCGATACCTGGGCCATCGCGAATGCCAGATGCGCAAGCGTGGCACGGTCAGAATCTGACATTTCTCGCATATGACCCAGCACCGTCCCCTCTGTATCGCTCAGGTCAGTGAGATCTGTATCGACTCGCGACCCGGTGAGCACATAACGGACGTCGACACCAAGCGTCTCCAGCCCAGATAAATAGCGCACATCGGGAGAGCTGGACTCCAGCTCATACGCTTTTTGTGTGCCGCGGCTCACCCCTGCAGCGACGCCAAAATCAGTCTGATTTTGGCCCAGACGTTCGCGTTCCTCTCGCAGGCGTTCGCCTACTCCTGGAGATATGAGTATTTTTTTGATCAATATAAGTTGACTTGAACAGAAATCTGCCCAAGAATCCTTGTCGTCGAACACGATTAAACACGGACGAACACTATGCATGCCCTACAGACCCCCGAGCAAGCCCGCGCGGTTCTTGATCGCGAGGGTAAAAGCATTGCCGAATTTAGCCGCCAACATGGCTTGAACAAAAATTTGGTCAGCGACCTGCTGAACGGCCGTAAGAAAGGCCGTCGCGGTGAAGCGCATCGAGCAGCTGTATTGCTCGGTATCAAAGACGGCCAGATCACAAACTAGGGCCTCTGGCTCCAAGGGGAAACCAGAAAATGAAACGCCCAGTTCTAGACAGCAGAAAGAGCGTTGTCATGGCAGTCATCGGCGCCTATCCAGGTGGCCGGGAATATGCCTCGGCCGACCTCGGCATGCCGTTAAAGAAGTTCGACAACCAAGCCTACGAGAATGCTGGCAGTCGCCCGTTGGCTGACGAACACATCCACCGGCTTGAGCAAGTCGCTGGCACTACGTTCCTAGCCGACTACATCGCATCAATGTACGGCGGCATGTTCGTGCCGTTGTGCCTGCCAGAAACTCTGGACAACGTGGAGTTGTACAGCCGCTCGCTTAAGGCATCGGCCAAGCGGGGCAAGGTCGATCAGATCATGGCTGCCGCGCTGGACGACGGGATCATTGAAAAACGTGAAGCCGACGCGATTGTTTCCGCCCTTATCACGTACATGTCTGCCCGTTACGCCGAGGTATTCGCGACTATCCAGCTCTACAGCCAGGGAGCTGTCTAGTGAGTACTTATAAACTGGTCTGCCCCCACTGCCACGGCCGTATGCGCATCCGCACCAGCGAAGGCCAACACATTTTTCTACGTATCACCTACATGCAATGCACCAACGAGGCCTGCGGCTGGGCGGTGCGTGCTGAATTTCAAATGACCCACGAACTGAGCCCCAGCGGCATGCCAAACCCGGCTGTACAGCTGCCGGTAGCTGACGTGGTCATTCGTCGCCAGGCAATGAAAACCGCCAACGATCAGCCCGATCTGTTGGACCAGTTGGAAATGGAGGCCACAACCGTATGAAAGCCATCACCCTGACTACCAACCCCGCCAGCGATTACCGTGCGGCAATGCAACAAGCTGCGGTGGCTTACCTCTACCGTCATCGATGCGAGCATCTTGCCGGTGACACTCAGTTGCTCGACAACTGCGTACGCTACCTGACGCTCTCACTTGAAGTCCCTCAGCACCTGGTGCATCGCATTGCTGAACTGGCGGTGGCCGAGTTCGAAAGCATGACCTGCAAGCGTGTGGCCTGGCTGGGCATTCATCCCACCAGCGGCCCCTTCCGCCCGGTGATCTTGTTGCTCGACAACTGCACCCAACAGCGACATCCCGTTTCAGCACGCTTGCTCCCCACACGCTTGCTGCTGACTCGCAACCTCCCGCACTAATCCAAAACCCTCCCTGTTTGATGCCCGCACCGCGTGGGTAGGGGAAATTTGCAACTTACTGGTGGCCGAAATGAGCAAAATCACCATAAAACTGGAGCTGGACGAACAACAGGCACAGCACTACCTGTTGTGGTTGACCAGTCAGTACGAAGTCACGATGGCTGATATTTGGTACTCCGACCGCTACCGGAATGTGCCAACTGGTCAGCGGGCGCCAAAGGTGCTTGAGGACTTGCCCTATCTGGCAGGCATCTGCAAGACGCGCAGCGAGCTGAAAAAACAGCTCGTTGTTACGGTCGCGGAGCATGTGCAGTGATTCGCAAGCCCATGGAAGACAAGATCCGCGCTGACGTGCTTCAGCGCCTGGAGTCTGATTACGGCCTTCAGCACATGAAAGGCACGCACTACATGCGCAAGGGCACCTGCCCGCAGTGCAATCAGAAACGTTTGTTTTCGCGCCACGATGAACCCTGGTTCATCCGCTGTGGCCGCGAGAAAAATTGCCGGTACATGGCTCCCACCAAAGAGCTGTACCCGGACCTGTTCGACGACTGGAGCAAGCGTGCACCGGCCACCCGTGACGAGCCTGCCGCCAGCGCAAAAGCGTACCTGACGTTTGCCCGAGGTTTCCGCGTTGAGCTGATAGAGGGCTGGTACACCCAGGAAAGCTACTTTGATCGCGACCTGAATATTGGCTCTGCCACCGTGCGCTTTCCCCTGGAGCACGGTGGGTACTGGGAGCGCTTGATTGATCAACCGTCGCGGTTCGGTAAGAAGAAGGCCCGCTTCCAACCCCTCCAGAGCTACAGGGGGCATTGGTGGTGCCCGCCTTGCCTGGATCTGATTGAAGTGGAAGAGCTGTGGATCGTTGAAGGCATCTTCGACGCCATCGCGCTCATTCAAAACGGTATCTCTGCCGTTGCCGCCCTTTCCTCAAATGCCTTTCCAGAGGAATCACTGAAGGCTCTGATCACCGCTCGCGGCGGCAAAACTCCCAAGTTGGTTTGGGCTCTGGACAACGAGCCAGGCGCTCACAAGTACACACGCATGTGGGTCAGCCGTGCCCGTGAACTTGGCTACGCCTGCGACGCAGCCCAGATATCACAGCCTGACGCCCGCAAGGTTGACTGGAACGATCTGCATCAACGCTGGGCATTTATCGACGATGAAAAAGTCCGTGCTGATCGCATAGAAACGGACCTGAAAGAAGCCCGCCACCAGGGTGCCCTACTGATCGCAGAAAGTGCCAGCGATAAGGCGTTGCTGATGTACCAGTGGCGGGAACGGGAGGAATTTCACTTCTGTTTCGACTCCCGCTTGTACTGGTGGAAATTGGACCTGGCGAAATACAACAGCGCAAAACAGGCCCTCGAAAAGAGCGACGGCCACGAAGCCCAAACACTCAGCGAAAAGCAGCTTCGGGAAAAGGCGCTGAACGTCGCCGGCTGCGTCGTCGAGATCGCCAACTGTTACCCCAAAGCCCTCTATTTCCAGCGCAACGAGATTACTGACGAGTCCTGGTACTTCTTCCGCGTGGACTTCCCTCACGACGGCGGTTCCGTGAAAAACACCTTCACCGGCGGCCAGGTCGCCGCCGCTAGTGAATTCAAAAAAAGACTTCTCGGCATGGGTGCCGGAGCCGTGTTCACCGGCAGTGGACAGCAATTGGACAAACTCATGAAAGACCAGCTTTTTGGCATCAAGACCGTTCAGACCATCGACTACGTGGGCTACAGCAAGGAATACCACTGCTACGTGTTCAACGACGTCGCCATCCGCGAAGGCCAGGTGATCCACATCAACGAGGAAGAGTTTTTTGAGATGGGCAAGTTGAAGCTCAAGACTCTGCAGAAGGGTGTGAAGATCGATCTGGAAAAGGATGGCAAAAAATACGATGACCAGTGGCTAGGACTTTTGTGGCAGTGCTTCGGTGCCCAAGGCATCGTGGCGTTGACCTTCTGGTTTGGCTCGCTGTTCGCCGAACAGATCCGCAGCCGGTATCAGTCGTTTCCTTTCCTTGAAGCCACAGGTGAGGCCGGCGCCGGCAAGACCACGCTGCTAACTCTGCTGTGGAAACTTGCAGGCCGCGACGGATACGAAGGGTTCGACCCGTCCAAATCCACCAAGGCCGGCCGCAGCCGCTTGATGGGCCAAGTATCCGGCATGCCCATCGTGCTGCTGGAATCAGACCGCAGCGGCGACGACAAGGCTCACGCCAAAACCTTCGAATGGGACGAACTCAAGGATTACTACGGCGGCGGCACCCTGGCGACCAAGGGTGTAAAAACCGCCGGTAACGAAACCTACGAACCACCGTTTCGCGGCACCATCGCCATCAGCCAGAACGCCCCTGTGGTGGCGTCAGAGGCGATCATGACCCGGATCGTAAAGCTGCACTTTGTGCGACCGAACGTCACCGCTGAAAGCCGTGCGGCGGCAGATCGGCTCAATGCGCTGGAAGGTTCGAGACTCAGCAACTTTGTGTTGCAGGCCGTGCGTAAAGAGCTGGAGGTGATGGAGCTGTTCAGCCAGCGGATAGCGGGCTACGAGGCGAAGTTACGCAATCTGCACTCCCACTGCTTTGCCTGCGATACCCCATTTAAAGACGAGCACAGCGAATGTAGCCATTGCGGCAACAAGCTGCGCGGCTACATCCGTGTGGAGCGGATCAACAAGAACCACGCCCAAATGCTCACCCTGCTGGACTGCCTGTGCATGGTGGTGCCGCTCACCGACGCACAGGTCGAGCATACCCGCTCGCAGATCATCCGCATGGCAATCGAGCGCCAGGCCTCGATCAGCTCCGACCATCCGGTGGTGGCTGAATTCTGGGAAGTTTACGAATACCTGGAAGGCCTCGACGCCGATGGCCCGGTGGTCAACCACAGTAAGAAAGACCATGTCATCGCCATCAACCTCAACGACTTCGTGAAATGCGCTGCAGAAAACCGGCAAAAAATCGCCGAGGTCAGCGAGCTGCGCGAGCGCCTGAAAGACTCCCGCTCGCGGAAGCTGCTTGACGTCAACAAGGCGACCGACAGCGCTGTACGGGCTCACCAGGCTAGTAAAACCAACGCGGTAATAACCAAGCAACCCATCGTCAAGTGCTGGCACTTCCAGGCCTGACACATCAACAGCTTTACCCGTCAGGCGCTGCAACGTCTGTCACAACCCAAAGGAGAAGCACCATGCAGGTACAGGTCATCACCGGCGACGGCCAACAGGGGGAGACCAACCGCCTTCGGCACCTGAAGGAGCTGAAGGAGCTGAAGGAGCTGAAGGCCTGGTTTAACGAGTCGGGGAAAATTGTTCACGCCGAAGCCTACGACCCGGCCGGCCTGGTCGCGATCCTTGAGGTCCGCGCGGTGAGCGACAAAGAAATCCTGGTGCTTGAGTGCAGCCGGGAACAGATCCAGGCAGTCCTGGAATGGCAATCAGCAACGGATGAGGTTGTTGAGTTTGAAAACCTGCTGCTGCACCTGGTGCGGAAGCAAAACCCAACCGGCGAAAGCCAGTAAGAAGGTGGTGCCGAGGGGCTGCAACCCCTCGACACCGACCACCCAAAGGAGAAGCACCATGCAAGTGAATCAACCCAAAGGCGGCACCGAAGAGGCTACCACAACACCGCTGGCAATCGGCGACACGGTCAACTACGTCGCAATGAGCAGTGGATATCGGGAATTCCGTCTCAGCGCTCGTACCGGCGTGATCGAAGCGATTGATGGTTGCGTTGCCACCTTGCGCACCGCGACCGGTCGCAGCATCACAACACCGCTCGACAAGCTGATGCCGTTCGGCGAACCCAATCCACTGACGCGCATGCTTATGGGAGGGCAGTGATCATGGCCGACTTGATCGACGGCGCAGTTGAGATCCTGCCAAGCGAGTACGAAACCGCCCGAGTCACAAAACTCAAGATGATTGAGGTGGCGAATGCCTAAGCACGCCAGTCCGGAACGCGAGAGGCCGACGATGGCAAGCCACCGGCTCGACCTTCCGAGCCGCTGCGACATCTGCGGCAATGCACGCTCCACCCGAAAGCACCAGGCCTGTAGCCGTATCCGCCAGCAGCACAAATCAGCGGAGTGGGCGGAGTTCATGGCCGAGCGTGCAGCGGTCAAACAAAACAAACCGCGTCGATACGCTCACTGATAACCAACACAGGCGGGGTCCGGGGAGCTGCAACTCCCCCACCGCTTGAAAGGAGAAGCACCATGCTCAAACGCACCCTCACCCACTTCCATCTCTGCTGCGGCCTCGGTAGCGGCGCCGCTGGTTTCAGCGACTCCAAACCAGTATTGGGCCCAGTGCAAGCTGAATGGCGCTGCCTGGGTGGTGTCGACGTCGACCCGGCCGGCTTGCGCGACTTCCAGATGATGACCGGTGTACCTGGCACGCTGATGGATCTTTTCACACGGGAACAATACACAGCCTTCCACGGCCAGCAGCCGCCCGCCGGTTGGATAGAGGCCACCGCCGAGGATCTGCGCCGCGCCGCCGGCAATGAAGACCCGGATGCAGTGTTTATCAGCAGCCCCTGCAAAGGGGCCTCGGGACTCCTGTCCGAGACGATGAGCCAGACGCCCAAATATCGAGCGCTCAATGAGCTGACGTTGCGCTGTGTGTGGTTGATGTGCGAAGCCTGGAAGCACAACCCGGTGAAGTTGATCGTGTTCGAGAACGTGCCGCGCCTGGCTACCCGTGGCCGCTACCTGCTGGACCAGATCACCAAGCTGCTCCGCCACTACGGCTACGCGGTGGCGGAAACTACCCACGACTGTGGCGAAATCGGCGGACTGGCACAGAGCCGAAAGCGTTTCTTGTTGGTGGCCAGGCACGTCGAGCAGGTCCCAGCGTTCCTGTATGAACCTGAAAAACGCAGCCTCCGCGCCGTCGGTGACGTGCTGAGCCGCATGCCGTTGGCCGGCGACATCGATCAGGCGGGGCCGATGCACCGGGTGCCGGCGTTGCAGTGGAAAACGTGGGTACGCCTGGCCCTGGTGGAGGCAGGGAAGGATTGGCGCAGCCTAAGCCGGTTTGCGATCGAGGACGGTCACCTGCGCGACTTTGTGATCGTGCCGGAATATCACAACGGCGTACTCGGGGTTGTTGATTGGGACGATACAGCCGGCGTGGTTGCAGGTGCGAGCCGGCCTATGAATGGCAAGTTTTCCGTGGCGGATCCACGTCCGACCAGCAAATTCGAATACACCCAATACGGCGTGCTGCCCTACAACCGCCATTGCGGCGTAGTCACCGGCCAACGCAGCCCAGGGCAAGGTACGTTCAGCGTTGCAGACCCGCGCATGAGCGGCGAGCGGCATAACAATGTATTCCGGGTGGTCCGCAACGACCAAGCCGCCGGCACCGTCACCGCAGGGCACGGCCCCAGCTCCGGCGGGCAGGCCGTGGCCGACCCTCGACAACCGTCCAAGGGCTTTGGCAAGTACCTGGTCACCGACTACAGCAAGCCGGCCGGCACCGTCATCGCCGGCAGCACCACCGGGCAAGGCGCTTTCGCTGTAGCAGATCCGGCCTACAAAAACTGGCACCCGAACGCCAGCACCCAAAAGCTGCGGATCACACCCTGGTGCGAGAGCGCCAAGACCGTGACCGGTTCACAGCAGGTTGCCAGCGGGGCTTTATCGATCGCAGATCCGCGCCCAGGCATGTCGCGCTCCAAGGGCGATGCGTATCTGACCGGCGGACATTATGGAGTGGTCGACTACAACACGCCGGCCGGTGCCGTGTCCGCTAGCGCCTGTCACGACAACGGCCGGTGGTCGGTAGCTGATCAGCGCATGCCGGCGCCCAATGACCGGTTGACCTGCATGATCACCAGCCTCGACGGGACCTGGCACCGCCCATTCACCACCCTGGAGCTGGCCGCGCTGCAATCTCTGTTTGATCCAGAGGACCACTGGTCCAAGGATCCACAGACCGCACACGAAATCCAGGTGATGCAGCGGGTGCGCAAGATCGAACAGGCGGGGGTCTTCCGGCTGGACGGCATCAACGACGGCCACCACAGGGAGCGAATCGGCAACGCAGTGCCGCGCGCGGCGGCAAGGGCGATGGCGGATGTGTTCGGCATGACGCTGCTGCTTTCCGAGGCTGGAGAGACGTTCATGCTTAGCAATGTGTCGATTTGGGTGCAGCCGGTGGCTATTGCGTTGAGCTTGGCTCAGCAGAAGGTTGGCGTATGACCGTATTTCTTCTGCTTTACCTGTGCGCGGATGCAACTCGGACGAATTGCAACGTGGTAAGGGCTGATAGCTGGAAAGGGGCTGACGCCTACGAGCAGTGCACCATCGTCGTCCCAGGCCTGACCGAATCTCTGACTGCGCCCAACCGAGAGCGGCATCGGTTCGTTTGCGAGGTCCAGGGCGACGTAGCGAAACCGACAGAACACAAGGCTCAGCCTGCGCTCATTCATCAATCGATTCGGATGTAAAAAGGAGAACCGCTATGCGCTCTGTGATAACCAAAGCAATCTCCATCGGTTTTCTCGCCGGCATCGGCTTTATGGCGTCGCAGGATCTGTGGTGGATGGTCACTGGATGGGTAGGACTGTGCCGTGGCTAAAAATCGCGAACTGCAGCAAGCGTTGGCTCGACCAAACTGGGAGGTCGCATGAACACAGCCTTCATTCTCATGGCTCAATACGATGGCCAGGCGATTATCTCGTTGGAGCTGGTGTGCCGGGACTACTTCACGCACCTGACGCCGGAGATGTTCCAGCGAAAGGTGATGAGCGGGCAGATCAAGCTGCCCATTACCCGACTGGAGCCGAGCCAGAAGTCAGCCAAGGGGATCCACCTCACCGACCTGGCCGCGTACCTGGACCTGCAGCGCGCGGCCGCGGTTAAAGAGCACAATCAGCTCAACGGGTTAAAACACGTCGTTTGAGCCACTTCATTGATGCGGCGCCCAGTTGGACGGGCGCCCTCAATATCTTTTCGTGCCACTCCCACCCCAAATATCGGTCACCCTTTCCACGCAGGTGCGTGTACCGCCGCATCGAATTCCAATCTCTGTGGCCGGAAACACTCGCCACGCGCGGTATATCCCAGTCCATCTCAAATAACCGGCTGATACCTTCATGGCGAAGGTCGTGGAAGTGCAGATCAGCGATCGCCAGGAACTTGCAGGCTTTCGTCCAGGACGTAGAGATAGATTCAGGGCTGTAAGGGAAGATATCGTCGCCGGCCTTTGGCATTGTCTGGAGGATGTGCCACGCCTCGTCCGGCAGGTAACACCACACATCGTTGCCGATCTTCTGGCCGGGGTTTTTCATGTCGCGCACCAGCACTCGCTGACCGGGTTCATCGACGTCGGACCAGCGAATACGGGTAATTTCATCCAGCCGGCGCGTGGAGAACAGGGCAAAACCCACGACTTTGAGCATATTGATGACCGTCGGGCGCCTCGCCTGCATGGCTTGGTAGTGCGTCAGCACCTTTCCCAACTCGTCCAAAGTAGGCCGGCGGTCACGCTCCCGGCTTTTCAGGTTGTAACCCAGCTTGCGCAGCACGCGCCTGGCGCCGCCCATGGCGAGCGGATCAACCTGGTAACCCCATGCGTCTTTGGCAATCGCGAGAACTGCGCCGAGGTGCGCCAGGTCATTACCAGCGGTTTGTGGCTGAACACCACCGCCCTCGGCACTCATCCGCCAGAGGGCGAAATCGACCAGGCACTGCGTATTGATGTCCGTGTCGGTCAATTCGCCCAGGTACGTCTCACCGATAGCATTCAGCGTGGCACGCTTGGTCTTGCCCAGCGGCCGGGCTTTCTCGACTTCGATCAGGTAGCGATCGGTCATCTCTTTTAGTGTGGCGCCTTTGCGGCTCGCGCGCTCGATCGCACCTGGCTCGTCCAGCTCCGATTCGCGCTTGCGCGCCCAGGCCTGGGCGGCCTGTTTTCGGGCGAAGGTCTGGCTCTCTTGGTAGACTTGCACTCCGTCGCGCTTGATGCGGATTTGAGCCGTGTAGCTCACCGTTCCATCTGCCAGTTTTCTTGCCCTGATAGTCGCCATATAGAAAGTGGTACGCGTCAGTTTTCGAGTGGTACATCGTACCACCGAGGCTGTAAAAACGCCGGAAAACGCCCAAAAACACGCCCAGAACACGTTGAGTAAAATGCTAGATAAACAGAGCTTTAGCCCAGCAGAATCAAGCCCCGCACTGTCTCGGCGCTTTAGCGTTGCCCCCATGATGGATTGGACCGACCGCCACTGCCGGTTCTTCCTGCGCCTGCTCTCCAAGCACGCCCTGCTCTACACCGAGATGGTCACCACTGGCGCAATCCTCCACGGCGACCACGAGCGCTTCCTGCGCCACAACGAAGCCGAGCACCCACTTGCGCTGCAGTTGGGCGGCAGCGTCCCCGCTGACCTCGCTGCCTGCGCGCGCATGGCTGAAGCTGCCGGTTACGACGAAGTGAACTTGAACGTCGGCTGCCCGAGTGATCGGGTGCAGAACAATATGATCGGCGCGATCTTGATGGCGCACCCGGCGTTGGTGGCGGAGTGCGTGAAAGCGATGCGGGATGCGGTGTCGATTCCGGTGACGGTGAAGCATCGTATCGGGATTAATGGGCGGGACAGTTATGCCGAGTTGTGTGATTTTGTTGGCACGGTGAGGGATGCGGGGTGTACGAGTTTTACGGTGCATGCGCGGATTGCGATTCTGGAGGGGTTGTCGCCGAAGGAGAATCGGGATATTCCGCCGTTGCGGTATGACGTGGCGGCGCAGTTGAAGCAGGATTTCCCGGAGTTGGAGATTGTGTTGAATGGCGGGATCAAGACGCTGGAGCAGTGCCAGGCGCATTTGCAGGTGTTTGATGGGGTGATGTTGGGGCGGGAGGCTTATCACAATCCGTATGTGTTGGCGCAGGTGGATCAGCAGTTGTTTGGCAGTGCGGCGCCGGTGGTGAGTCGGGCGCAGGTGTTGGCGCAGTTGCGGCCTTATATTGCCGAGCATTTGGCCAGTGGTGGGGCGATGCATCACATTACTCGGCATGTGTTGGGGTTGGGGACCGGGTTTCCGGGGGCTCGTCGGTTCAGGCAGTTGTTGTCGGTGGATATTCATAAGGCGAGTGATCCGTTGGCGTTGTTGGATCAGGCTGGGGAGTTGTTGGAGGGGCGGTGAGGGGTTGGGTGTCAGTGGGTTGATTTGGAGGCTGATAGGCCGCTTTCGCGAGCAAGCCCGCTCCCACAGTTGGATTGGTGTCTGTCTGGAAGCTGGTGGTGGCTTTGTGGCCGCTATCGCAGGCAAGCCAGCTCCCACATTTTGAGATGAGTGCATCCGACATGATCTGAGTGGTCATGGGGTAGTTGGGTTGAACCTGTCGGGGGTTTTGGTCTCCTATTTAGCAGTATGGCCGGTGATTCAAACGGCTGTTTTCAGGTTGTTGCCCGCGCAAACGACCGAATGTATTTGCGCCCTTGAGCGCTTGTCGGCGCTCGGGTAATGTCATCAGACCCACAGGACAGAGCACGCCCATGACTTCCAAGCTGGAACAACTCAAGCAATTCACCACTGTCGTAGCCGATACCGGCGATTTTTCTACCCTCGCCAAGCTCAAGCCACAAGACGCCACTACCAACCCTTCCCTGCTGCTCAAGGCGGCGTCGATTCCAGGCTATGCCAAGCTGCTGGATGAGTGCGTTAAGGACTGCAACGGTGACGTGGGCCTGGCCAGCGACCGTTTTGCGGTGGCGGTGGGTCAAGAGATTCTCAAAGTCGTGCCGGGGCGTATTTCCACTGAGGTGGATGCGCGTTTGTCGTTCGACGAGGCCGCGATTCTCAAGCGTGCGCACCGTCTGATCGACCTGTACGACAAAGCCGGCGTAGGCCGTGACCGCGTGCTGATCAAGATCGCCTCCACCTGGGAAGGCATCCGCGCGGCGGAGAAGCTGGAAAAAGAAGGCATTCAGACCAACCTGACGCTGTTGTTTTCGTTTGCCCAGGCTGTGGCCTGCGCCGAAGCCGGTGTGTTCCTGATTTCGCCGTTCGTGGGTCGTATCTACGACTGGTACAAGAAGGCCAACGGTAACGACTACACCGGCGCTGAAGACCCAGGCGTTGTGTCGGTAACGCGCATCTACAACTACTACAAGGCCAATGGCTACAAAACCGTAGTGATGGGTGCGAGCTTCCGTAACCTCAGCCAGATCGAAGAGCTGGCCGGCTGTGATCGCCTGACCATCAGCCCGGACCTGCTGGAGAAGCTGGCGGCCGATGAAGGCAAGCTGGAGCGCAAACTGTCGCCAGGGCATGCCGGTGAAGCGCGGGTGCATTTGACTGAAGCGCAGTTCCGTTGGGAGTCCAACGAGGATGCGATGGCGACTGAGAAGCTGGCGGAGGGGATTCGTCAGTTTGCTCGGGACCAGGAGAAGCTGGAGGCGTTGTTGACTGCCAAGCTGTAAGGCAGGCAGGGACAAAAAGGGCGGCACCTGTGAGGGTGCCGCCCTTTTTTGTGTTTGCTGATCTCAAGCCAGTCACAGTTCTAACTGTGGGAGCTGGCTTGCCTGCGATAGCGGTGGGTCAGCAATGAATAGGTGGCTGACATACCGCTATCGCAGGCAAGCCAGCTCCCACATTTGGATTGGGTTTCAGGTCTGGGGCCTAGTGGCGCTCCAGCGCGTTGACCAGGTCGTGAAAGGCTTCGCGGTTGGACTCGTTCAGGCCCATCAGGATCTTGTGCGCTTCCAGCACTTTGACCCGTACAATTTCTTCGGACTGGTCTTGCGAAGGCAGGTCGGTCAGGCATTCCGGGCACGGGATCGGGCGGTCAACGATGTTGAACACTTGATCGAAGCCCATGGACTGCAACAGCCGAGTGATGTCTTCGTGGGTGGTGACGACGGTCGGCAACAGGCCGACCTTCTGCCGAGACAGAATGGACAACTTGGCCAAAAGGCCCAGGGTGGTGCTATCGATGCTGCGGGTTTCGGTCAGATCGATCACGATCGCTGAGAAGTTCAGCGCGGTAAAGATCCGCTCAATCGTCGCATCCAGCGCCGAACACAAGGTCAGGCGCACTTCACCGACAAACTTCAGGACGAAGGTCCCGTCTTGCTCGGCGAATTGGATTCTTCCGGTACTCATCAAAGATTCCTGCTCAACACCAATAGGGCGATATCATCCGGCATCTCCCCTAGCGTGGCCAATCCAAAAACCTGCCGCAGGCCATCCAGGCTGCCGCCCGCCGACTTGACCTTTTGGGGCAAGGCGGCTTCTTTCTCTTTGAGTGTAGGCTCTGGAAGAAGGTCCAGTATGCCGTCGGACATCAGCGTAAGGCTGAACGTCGGCGGCAGTTCCAGGATGTGGTCTTCGTAGGTGGCTTCGTTAAACAAGCCCACCGGCAGACCACGGCCTTCCAGGTAACGCACACTGTCGGGAGTGTATAAAACCGGCATCGGCAGGTGACCGCCGATGCTGTAGGTCAAAAGACCGGTTTCTTCATCAATAACGCCGCCAACCATCGTCACGTGCTTGCCCAGCTTGCAGCTGATCAGGCCTCTGTTGATGTGGCCCAGCACCTCGGAGGGGGTGAACTCCGGCAAGGTGCCATTGCGCTTGGATTCGAACAGCAGCCGTGTGGTCATGAACTTCAACAACACGGTAACAAAAGCAGAAGATGCGCCGTGGCCGGATACGTCGGCCAGGTAGAACGCCACACGTCGCTCATCGACGCGGAAGTAGTCGACGAAATCACCCGACAGGTACAGCGACGGGATGATCTGGTGCGCAAACTTGAATTCGTCGATGGTCCACGGGCTCACCGGCAGCATGTTCATCTGCACCTGGCGACCGGCGTTCTGGTCTTCCTGGAGCAAATTGAGGCTGGCTTCGAGTTCGCGGTTGGCGGTTTCGAGCTTTTCGCGGTAGCGCTGGTTTTCCAGCAGCAGGCGAGCACGGTCCAGCGCGCGGCGCACCGAGTGCTCCAGCACCGCCAGGTCTTCCAGGGGTTTGATCAGGTAGTCGGCGGCGCCCAGGCGCAGGGCCTCGACAGCATCGTTCATCACGCCGGCACCGGACACAACAATCACTGGCGTCTGCGGCGCACGCTCGGTTACCTGGCGAATCAGCTCCAGGCCGCCCATTTGGGGCATGCGCAGGTCGCAGATCACGAGGTCGGGCTTGTCGCGCTCGAACACCTGGAGACCCTGTTGGCCATTACTGGCCTGCAGGACGCTGAAGCCACTGTCTTCCAAATAGGCCGCGAGGCTCGCGCGCACTACTTCGTCGTCATCGATTATCAGCAGCGTGGCACTGGTTTTTTGCATGTGGGCAAACGGCGCCAGAATTAGGTTGGCGTAGGCGGCTCGGCAATGGCCGGGCTCACGTACTGGATTCGCTTTCTAGCCTCTCTGTCCTACAAAGTACCGGGATTTCTCCCATGCACAACGGTAAAGCAGAGGTGCCCTTCTAAGGCGCAGACGGTACTCCCATCCGTCAGGGGTTTCAAGCTCATGCCGATGGTCGCCGGGCGTCTTTACACCGCAAATCACCGGGAGTTATAAGAACAGTCACCACCACAACACAAAGTAAGGATGGAACCCGTGAGCGAACATGAGCGCGGCTACGACGAAAAACGCGATTTCATCCGCATGCGCGTGGATGCCGATGTGGCGCTGATCCACGCAGGGCAAGAGATTGCCGGGGTTTGCGTGGACCTTTCCAGCTCCGGCATGCAGGTTGAAGCACCGCGCCAGTTTCAGGTGGGGGACCAACTGACCGTGCGCATCGATTCGGAGCATGCCGCCCTCGCCGGCCTGGAAGCAGACACCCAGGTGGTGTGGGCCAAAAGCGACGGCGAGCGCCAGCACCTGGGCCTCAAGATCTTGAAAATGCACTGAAAAACGCACATAAAAAAGGCGACCTATAGAGGTCGCCTTTTTTCATTTCAAAACGTCACGGCTTAAAAGTCGTCGACGACCTTGCCGTCTTTTACCTTGAACTCACGGTTCTGCAGGTAAGCATTACGGATAAAGGTGTACTTGTCGCCAGTGATCAGCTTCTCGCTGTCGAGCAGGCTGGCACGGGTATCAACGATATTCAGGCCGAAGGTGCTGTTGCGCCAGCCGATGTCGTTCATGTAGCGGTAAGGTTGGGTGTAGCTGTCGACGTATTTGGACGGCGCATCACGCAGGGTGCTTGGGCCCAGCAGCGGCAGCATCACGTAAGGACCGCTGCCTACGCCCCAGTAGCCGAGGGTCTGGCCGAAGTCTTCATCGCTGCGTTGCAGCCCCATTTTGGTGCCGACATCAACAAAGCCGAGCACGCCGAAGGTGGTGTTCATCAACAGGCGCGCGGTGTCTACACCGGCGGCGTGCGGCTTGAGCTGCAGCACGTTGTTGGCCAGGTTGCCGACATCGCCGATGTTGCGGAAGAAGTTGTGGATGCCGTCTTGCACAAATTGCGGGGTTACAAATTGATAACCCTGGGCAATCGGCTTGAGCGCGTAGGTATCAACGGTGTCGTTGAAGGTGAAGATCGGGCGGTTGACGCTTTCCCATGGATCGTCTTCCGACGCAGCCTGGGCCGCGAACGGGGCGAGCAGGATGGTTGCACACACAGATAGCTGAGCGAAGTACTGGCTCCAGCGCATAGCTTTGGCTCCTTGAATGGTCTGTCATGGGCGCTATGCCCTGAATAAGACCGTCAGTATATGACGGTTGGGTGGATTTAGGCAGTAACGAGGAATCGACATACGCAAAATGCACAAAATTCCTACAAACAAGTTAAGTGTCATCCGCTTGTCATGCAGCCCGGATAGCGTCGTATTATTTCAGGGAAGTCGAAATGCCTCACGCCGAAATTGCCGTCGCCAGCGCCCCCACCTTGACTGCCGTGCTGTTTGGCCTGAGTGGCTGCCTGGTGGATTTTGGTTCCCAGGCCCGCACCGACTCGCCCTGCCCCGACTCCCAGGCCACACCCGGCGCGCTGAAGATTCTGCGCAGCCTCAAGGACCAGGGCGTGCCCTGCGCCTGGCTGGATGAACTGCCCGCTTCTATCACCACGCCGCTGGCGGCAGCCCTGCCCGCCTGGCTTAAAGCCACGCCACCCTCCGCGATCCGCTGGCCCGCGCCGCACGCGTGCTGGCAAGCCCTGATGGAACTGAATATCCAACGCCTCGAAGGCTGTGTGCTGGTCAGCGGCGAGCCGCGCTTGCTGCAGTCGGGCCTGAATGCCGGGCTGTGGACCATCGGCCTGGCGTCCTGCGGCTCGTTGTGCGGCCTGTCACCGGAACAATGGCAGGCGCTGACCGAGCAGCAACGCGAGCACAAGCGCGGCAAAGCCACGGTGGCGCTGTATGGGCTGGGCGTGCATTCGGTGATCGATCATCTTGGCGAGCTGGGTACGTGCCTGGCGGATATCAGCCTGCGCCAGCTTAAAGGCGAGAAGCCCTGATAGAGATCATGCACTCAAGGCGCCGGTGGATTAATCTACAGGTCAGCCCGTAGACCTTTCACGGCGTGCCGCGGTCTATGCCAGTGCCTATCGATAAAAGGAAGAACGTCATGCCTGACCGCATAAAGCTTGAAGAACAGGTCAACATCCTGCGCGGGCAGTTGGAACAGCAACCGCCGCTGTCGGAAGAAAAACGTGAAGCGCTGGAAGCCTTGATTGCCAAGTTCGAATTACAACTCGAACTTGAACCGGCCACCCAAACACCCAGTATTTCCGACGATGTGAATCAAGCAGCCATAGAGTTCGATGCTGAACACCCGGTCATTTCCGGGACATTGCGCAATATCATGATCACCTTGGGCAATATGGGGATCTAATACGATCCTACGCCCAACACAGAACCAACTGTGGGAGCTGGCTTGCCTGCGATGACGGTGTATCAGTCACCCGATGTATGACTGATGGGCCCCTATCGCAGGCAAGCCAGCTCCCACATTTAGTTTTAGGTGATGCTTACTGACGGGCCAGGCGCACGTTATGGAACTGCACATCTTCCGTGCTGCGATACGGGTTGATATCCAACCCGCCGCGCCGCACATAGCGTGCATACACCGTCAACTTCTCGGGCTTGAGCAACCGCTGCAAGTCCAGAAAGATGCGCTCCACGCACTGCTCATGAAAGTCCGAGTGCTGGCGGAAGCTCACGATATATTCCAGCAAACTGGCGTGATCCAGCGCGTGGCCACGGTACTCCACCACCACGCTGCCCCAATCCGGCTGGCTGGTGACCGGGCAGTTGGATTTGAGCAGGTGGCTGTGCACGCTCTCCTCGACGATGCGCGAGTCGTCGCAACGCAGCAGTTCCGGGCGCGGGTGCTCGTAGTTGCTGACGCTGATGTCCAGGTCGTCGATGCACGCGCCCGGCAACGCCATCACGCCTTCAGCCTCAACCTCGGCCAGGCTGCGGATGCGCACACTCACAGGCAGGCCGGCGGCGGCGCTGAGGTCGGTGCGCAAGGTGGCTTCCAGGCTTTGCGTATCGGCAAACGCGGTCTGGTTCAGCGAGTTGAGGTACAACTTGAAAGACTTGGACTCGATGATGTTCGGCGACTCGGCCGGGATGCTGAATTCACCGATGGCCACCACCGGCTTGCCCGATGGCAGCAGCCACGACAGTTCGAAGCAGTTCCAGAAATCCACGCCCTTATAAGGCAGGGTTTCGGCAGTCAGGCCCAGCTCGGCCCATTTGGCGGCGCGAGGGATCGGGAACAGCAACGAAGGCGTGTAGGTAGAGATGTATTCACTGGACTTGCCCAGCGGCGAATGTTCGGCTGCGGGATGCATGGCGGAAACCTGGCTAAATAAACCGCGCCAGTCTACCAGCCTTTGCTCCCGCCCTTAAGAATCGCCTCACTCAACGGTCAGCTTGCCGACCATGCCCGCCTGATAATGCCCCGGAATGTTGCAGGCAAACTCAAGACCGGTGGCCTTGGTGAAGGTCCAGGTCAGCTCGGCGGTCTTGCCTGGCTCCACCAGCACGCTGTTGGGGTCATCATGCTTCATGCCGCCCATATCGCCATGCCCCATGGCGGCGTGGTCCATCTTGCCCATGCCGGTGGCCGTGAGCATGCCGCTGGCTTGCATCTTGAGCATTTCTTTCTGGTGTTCGGCGTGCATCGCTACATCGCCCAGGTTGAATTCGTGCAGTAACTGGCCTTTGTTGACCAGCACAAAGCGCACGGTCTCACCGGCTTTTACATCCAGAGCCTTGGGTGAAAAGGCAATGTCCTGCAGGGTGACTTCCACGGTGCGCGTGGCTTTATCGGCCGGTGCCGGGTGGCCAAACGCGTAGGTGTGGGCCTCATCGGCCATTGCATTAACGCTTAGCGCCAACAAACAGCCCGCCAATAACAGTGGTGTACGCAACGCCATGACGCTTCTCCAAAAAAGTGTGTCCAGCTTGCTCAGCACTTTAAGATGGCCCTGCTGCCAGCCAGCTGACTGCTAGATTACAACTTTGTCAGGTTACGCCCTTACGCTGACCCCCACGGTATAAAGCCCATCGTCACCTGTTGCCACGAGTTGCCCATGAAACTGCTGATCGTTGAAGACCAACCGAAAACCGGCCATTACCTGCGCCAAGGCTTGGCCGAGGCAGGTTTTACCACTGAGCTGGTAGCTGACGGCACCACTGGCCAGCACCTGGCGCTGACCGGCGACTACGACCTGTTGATCCTCGATGTGATGTTGCCCGGCCGCGATGGCTGGCAGATTCTGCAAGCTGTGCGCAGTGCCGGCCTGGAAATCCCGGTGTTGTTCCTCACCGCCCGCGATGCGGTGGAAGACCGCGTGCATGGCCTGGAACTGGGCGCCGACGATTATCTGGTCAAGCCTTTCGCTTTTTCCGAACTGCTGGCGCGGGTGCGCAGCCTGTTGCGCCGTGGCAGCAGCACACCGCAGGAAACCGCGCTGCAACTGGCCGACCTGCGCCTGGACCTGATCCGCCGCCGCGTCGAGCGCGACGGCCAGCGCATCGACCTCACCGCCAAGGAATTCGCATTGCTCGAACTGCTGCTGCGCCGCCAGGGCGAAGTGCTGCCCAAGAGCCTGATTGCCTCTCAGGTGTGGGACATGAACTTCGACAGCGACACTAATATCATCGAAGTGGCGATCCGCCGCCTGCGCCTTAAAGTCGATGACAACTTCCCCACCAAGCTGATCCACACTGTGCGCGGCATGGGCTATGTACTGGAGGAGCGGTGCAATTGATCCCGCGCCTGTCCCTGGCCAGCCGTCTGGCCCTGTTATTTGCTGGCTGTACGGCGGTGGTCTCGCTCATCGCCGGGGTAGTGTTCAACCACGCCAGCGAAGCGCACTTTATCGAACTGGACCAGCAGCAACTCGACGGCAAACTGATCGCGCTGCGCAGCACCTTGCAGGGTGTCGACTCACTGGCGTCCTTTACTCAACGAGAAGCGCAACTGCGTACCGAACTCAGCCGCCAGCCGGACCTCGCCCTGCGCATCAGCGCGGCCGGCCAACGCTGGTTTGATGGCGCGCCGAGCGTCATGCTGCCTGCGGCACCCGGCCTGCACAGCCTGCAAAACGCGGGCACCGACTACCGTGTGTACAACGCGCCGTTGCTGGCGGGCCAACCCGGCTCGCCGCAACTGTCGCTGATCCTCGACATCACGCACCACCAGCACTTTTTGCAACGCATGCAACGGTTGATCTGGCTCACGGTCGGCTTGTCCGCCCTGGCCACCGCGCTGCTGGGTGCATGGGCGGCGCGCAGCGGGCTGCGGCCGTTGCGGCGCATGAGCGAAGTGGCAGCCGGTGTGTCGGCGCATTCCCTGACCCAACGCTTGCCCCAGGCGCAAATGCCGGTGGAGCTGGCCGAACTCGCCCAGGCGTTTAACGCGATGCTGGGGCGGCTCGACGATTCGTTCCAGCGTTTGTCGGCCTTCTCTGCCGACATCGCCCATGAGCTGCGCACGCCGCTGTCGAACCTGCTGACCCAAACCCAGGTGATCCTCACCCAGCCACGCCCGCTGGAGGACTACCGCGAGACGCTGCACAGCAACCTGGAGGAGTTGCAGTGGATGGCGCAGTTGGTGAATGACATGTTGTACCTGGCCAAAGCCGACCATGGCCTGCTGATGCCCAAGCGCGAAGCGCTGGCGCTGCAGGATGAAGTGGAGGCGTTGCTGGAGTTTTTTGCGCTGTTGGCCGAAGACGCGCAGGTCAAGCTGGTGTGCGAGGGCACGGCTCGAACGGCGGGCGATCGCGGCATGTTGCGCCGGGCCTTGTCGAACTTGCTGGATAACGCGCTGCGGTTTACCCCGGTGGGTGGCGAGGTGCGGGTGCGGATAATGGAGAGCGCGCAGGCTGTGACGCTGACTGTCGCCAATACCGGGGAAGGTATCCCTGCGGCTTTGTTACCTAAATTGTTTGATCGGTTCTATCGCGCAGACCCGGCGCGCCGTGAAGGCAGCAGCGAGCATGCGGGGCTGGGGTTGGCGATTACCCAGTCGATTGTGCGGGCGCATGGCGGGAGGATTTATTGTGAGTCTGAAGCCGGGTGGACCAGGTTTGTGATTGAGTTGCCCAAGGGGGATTGATGCAAGCTGGGCCGGCCTCTTCGCGAGCAAGCCCGCTCCCACATTTGATCGCGTACATTCTTTGGAATGCGGTCGAATGTGGGAGCGGGCTTGCTCGCGAAAGCGATCTTAAGCGCTATGAATACCTGAGGGCATGCGCCGGCTCAATCTTCGCCGCCCGATACGCCGGGTAAATCGTCGCCATAAAGCTCAACACAAACCCGGCCGTGCAAATCAGCAGCACATCGCCGCCTTGCAGCTCGGAAGGCAGGTTGCTGACGAAGTACACGTCCGAACTGAAGATATGCTGCCCGGTCACGCGCTCCAGCCAGCCCACCAGTTCACTCACGTTCAGCGCCGCAATCACACCCAGCACGCCGCCAATCAAGGTGCCGACAATACCAATCACCGTGCCCTGCACCATGAAGATCGCCATGATCTGCCGTGGCGTGGCGCCGATGGTGCGCAAAATCGCGATGTCCGCGCCTTTGTCGTTCACCACCATGATCAGCGTGGCGATGATGTTGAACGCAGCGACGGCAACGATCATCAGCAACAGCAGGCCGATCATGGTCTTTTCCATCTTCATGGCGCTGAACAGGCTGCCCTGGGTGTGGGTCCAGTCATCCGGCTTGTAGTCGGCGCCCAGGCTCGCGGCAATGTCGGCCGAAACCTTGGGTGCTGCGTACAAATCCTTCACCGCCAGGCGCACGCTTTGTACCTGGTTTGGCTGCCAATGCTGGATCTCGGCGGCGTCGGCCATGTTGATCAGGGCCATGGAGCCATCCAGCTCGGCGCCGACCTTGAAGATACCGACCACGTTCAGGCGCTGCATGCGCGGGGTGATGCCACCCGGTGCGGCCGTGCTGATTTCCGGCACGATCAGGGTCAGTTTGTCGCCGACGTTCAGGCGAAAGCGCCGTGCGGTGATGTCGCCGATTACTACGCCGAACTCGCCGGCCTTCAGGTCTTCGAGTTTGCCGCGCACGATATGCTGGGCCACGATCGACACCTTGCCTTCCTGGGCCGGGTCAACGCCGCTGATCTCGATCGGCTGCATCGCGCCCTTGTAGGAGAACATGCCGTCCATCTGTGTGAACGGCACCGCGGCCGTGACCTCGGGGTTCTTCAACGCGGCGGCGGCCACGGGCTGCCAGTTATCAATCGGGTTCACACCGACAATGGTGGCGTGGGGCACCATGCCGAGAATGCGCGTGCTCATTTCACGCTGGAAGCCGTTCATTACTGACAACACCACGATCATTGCCAGCACGCCCAAGGCGAGGCCGATCATCGAGGTCATCGAGATAAACGAGACAAAACGGTTGCGGCGCTTGGCGCGGGTATAGCGCGTGCCGATAAAAATCGATAACGGTCTGAACATTCGCGGGCACCGTTTAAAAAAATGAAAAAGCCCGGCTCAAAAAGCCAGGCTTGAAACGGGTCAGATGGCGACCAGATGACCTTCCTGCAGGTGCAACACGCGGTCCATCTGGCGGGCCATGCTCATGTCATGGGTCACCACCAGGAACGCGGTGCGCATCTGGGTGCTCAGCTCCAGCATTAAGTCCTTGATGCCTTGCGCCGTGTGGGAGTCGAGGTTGCCGGTCGGCTCGTCGAGCATCACCAGGCCGGGGTTGTTCACCAGGGCACGGGCAATTGCCACACGCTGGCGCTCGCCGCCGGACAGCTCAGCCGGTTTGTGCTCCAGACGATGGCCGAGGCCAACACGCTCCAGCAATGCCTTGGCGCGCTGACGGGCTTCCGGGATCGCGGTCTTGCCGATCAACAGCGGCATGCACACGTTTTCCAGCGCGGTGAATTCCGGCAGCAGGTGGTGGAACTGGTACACAAAACCGAGCGAACGGTTGCGCAGTTGGCCACGGGCTTTTTCACCGAGTGCCGACAGTTCTTCACCGGCCAGCCACACGCTGCCCTCGGAAGGTGTATCCAGGCCGCCCAACAGGTTGAGCAAGGTACTTTTGCCGGAACCGGAACTGCCGACGATCGCCACGCGCTCGCCCGGGTGCAGTTCAAGTTGCAGGTTGGACAACACCACTACTGATTCCGGGCCTTCCTCGTAGGATTTGCCCAGGTTGCGGCAGCTCAAGATAGCTTTTTCACTCATGCCCGATTCACTCATAACGTAAGGCCTGTGCTGGCTGGGTGCGTGCCGCGCGCCAGGCTGGGTACAGGGTGGCAAGGAAACTCAATAGCAACGCGGCGCCGCCCACCATCAACACGTCCTGGGCCTGAACCTGGGACGGCAAGTAGTCGATGAAGTAGACGTCAGCGTTGAGAAACTTGTGGCCAATGACTTTTTCCAGCGCGGCGATGGCGGCGCTGACGTTCAGCGCGGCCAGGATGCCGACGGCGGTGCCGATCAAGGTGCCGACCACGCCGATCACGGTGCCTTGCACCATGAAGATGGCCATGATCTGCCCCGGCGTGGCGCCAAGGGTGCGCAGGATGGCGATGTCGCCCTTCTTGTCATTCACCACCATCACCAGGGTGGAGATGATGTTGAAGGCGGCAACCGCGACGATCAGCAGCAACAGCAGGCCGATCATGGCTTTTTCCATGCGGATGGCCTGATACAGGTTGCCGTGGGTGCGGGTCCAGTCGCGGGCGTAGTACTGCGAGTCGCCCAGGTGCTGGGCGATTTCCCAGGCGCCGCGCGGGGCATCAAACAGGTCGTTGAACTTGAGGCGCAGGCCCTGCACCTGATCCGGCTGCCAGCGATGCAGGCGCGCCAGGTCGGTAAGGTTGGTGAGGCCCAGGTAGCCGTCGATTTCGCCGGCGCCGACGTGGAAGGTGCCGACCACGGTAAAGCGCTTCATGCGCGGGAACATGCCGGCTGGGGTGACGGTGACTTCCGGCGCGACGAAGGTCAGCTTGTCGCCGATGCCCACGCCGAGCTTGGCTGCGGCCTTGTCGCCGATCACGATGCCGAAACTGCCGGGCGCCAAGTCGTCGAGTTTGCCCTGCAACATGAACTTGTCGATGATCGACACGTTACGTTCCTGGGCCGGGTCGACGCCATTGAGCAGGATCTTCTGCACCTTGCCGTCGTTGGTCAGCAGCCCCTGCATCTGGGTAAACGGCGCAACGGCCACTACCTTGGGGTTCTGCTTGACCTTGGCGGCCAGGCTTTGCCAGTCGTTGATGGGCTCATCGGACTCGATGGTCGCGTGGGGCACCATGCCCAGCACGCGGGTGCGCATCTCATGATCGAAGCCGTTCATTACCGACAGCACCACGATCATCACGACCACGCCCAAGGCGAGCCCGATCATCGAGGTCAGGGAAATGAACGACACAAAATGATTGCGGCGCTTTGCACGGGTATAACGCGTGCCGATAAATACGAAGAGAGGTCTGAACATGTCGGGGCTTGTTCGGAGGAAAAGAAGACGTCCCGGTGGCGGGGTCAGGTAAGCAGCTTTACACTCAGACCATTACCGCTACTTTGGGTTCGCCATGTCGACATTAGATGAAGAAGAACGCCGCGAATACTACCGTATCGACGACATGATCGCACTGCAAATCAGCACACTGTCTGCCCCGGAAGCGGCGAGCAAGGAAGTGTTGCTGGATGATTCCCCGCTGTTCAATCTGCTCAGCGAACTGCACCTCAGCGAATTCGAAGCCCAGCACCTGCTGCGCCAGATCAGCGAGAAAGATCGCAGCTTGGCGGCCTTCCTCAAAGTCCAGAACAAACGCCTGGACCTGCTCAGCCAGATCATGGCCCGTGGCCTGCTGGATGAGGTGGGTGCGCCGCAGCCAGTGATCATCTCCGAAGGCGGCATCGACTTCCAACACCCCACGCCCCTGGCGCCCGGCGCGCATCTGGCGGTCAAGCTGGTGCTGATGCCCCAGGCGCTCGGCCTGTTGCTGCGCGCACGCGTGACGCATTGCGACCCCAAGGGCGATGGTTTTGACGTGGGTACGGAGTTCGAATCCATGACCGACGCCCAGCGCCAGTTGCTGGCGCGCTATATCCTGCAGAAACAGGCCCAGGAACGCCGTCTGGCGCGGGAACAAAGCGACGACCTCTGAATACGTATTGACTACGCCAGGCTACCTGGCGCAAAGGAGCAACTGTGACCCTGATTTACGGCCACCGCGGTGCCAAAGGCGAAGCACCGGAAAACACCCTGACCAGCTTTCAGGAATGCCTCAAGCACGGTGTACGCCGTTGCGAACTGGACCTGCACCTGTCCATGGACGGCGAGTTGATGGTGATCCACGACCCGACCCTCAAGCGCACCGCCGACCGGCGCGGCAAGGTCGTCGAGTATTCAGCAGCCGACCTGGTAAAGATGGACGCGCGCAAAGGTGGCCCAGGCTGGGTCAAGCCGTGCCCGATTCCGCGCCTGGAAGAACTGTTCGAACAGTGCAACTTCGATCACTGGCAGCTGGAAGTCAAAAGCGCCTCGCGCACCCGCGCCGCGACCACCGTGTTGGCGATCCGTGAGATGGCCGTGCGCCATGGCCTGATGGACAAGGTCACCGTGACCTCAAGTTCGCGGGAAGTATTAAAAGCAGCAGTGGAACTCACCCCGGACCTGTCACGCGGCCTGGTGGCCGAATACGCCTGGCTCGACCCGTTGAAGGTCGCGCAGAACTACGGCTGTGAGTACCTGGCATTGAACTGGACGCTGTGCACCCCCGAGCGTCTGGAAAAAGCCCAGCGCCAGGGTTTGCACGTGTCCGTGTGGACGGTCAACGAACCTGCGCTGATGCGCAGGCTCGCCGACTTCGGCGTAGATAGCCTGATTACAGACTTTCCCGGTTTGGCCACTGCCACCCTCGAGAATTACTGAAATCGGTCTCCCCGGCCGGCTCAGGCCACCGGCCGGAGCCGCTCAAAAAAGCCGGTTGAGGCCGTCGTAGGCCGCTACCCGATAGGCTTCGGCCATGGTCGGGTAGTTGAACGTGGTGTTCACAAAATACTTGAGGGTATTTTGCTCACCCGGCTGATTCATGATCGCCTGGCCGATGTGCACAATCTCCGAGGCCTGGTAGCCGAAGCAATGCACGCCGAGCACCTCAAGGGTTTCACGGTGGAACAAAATCTTCAGCATGCCTTGCGGCTCACCGGCGATCTGCGCACGCGCCATGCTTTTGAAGAACGCCTTGCCGACTTCGTAAGGCACCTTGGCCTTGGTCAGTTCGTGCTCGTTCTTGCCGATCGAGCTGATCTCGGGAATCGTGTAGATCCCGGTCGGCACGTCGTTCACGTAGCGCCAGCTGCCGTTGTCGACGATGCTGCCGGCGGCCGAACGGCCCTGGTCATGGGCAGCACTGGCCAGGCTCGGCCAGCCGATCACGTCACCGGCACCGTAGATGTTCGGTACGCAGGTGCGGTAGTTCTCGTCCACTTCGATCTGGCCACGGCTGTTGACCTTGACCCCGATGTTTTCCATGCCCAGCTTGTCGGTGTTGCCGGTACGGCCGTTGCACCACAGCAAGGCGTCGGCCTTGATCTTCTTGCCGGACTTGAGGTGCAGAATCACCCCGTTATCCAGGCCTTCGACCCGCTCGTACTCTTCGTTGTGGCGCACAGTGATGTTGTTGTTGCTGAAGTGGTAGCTCAACGCCTGGGAGATTTCCGAGTCGAGGAAGCTCAGCAACTGGTCACGGTTGTCGACCAGCTCCACCAACACGCCCAAGCCGCTGAAGATCGAGGCGTATTCACAGCCGATCACGCCGGCGCCATAGATGATCAGTTTGCGCGGGGTGTGGCCCAGGCTCAGGATGGTGTCGCTATCGTAGATACGCGGGTGGTGGAAATCAATATCGGCTGGGCGATACGGGCGCGAACCGGTGGCGATGATGATGTGCTTGGCCACCAGTTTTTCGACCACGCCGTTGGCGCAGACCACTTCGACGGTTTGCTCGTCGGCGAAACTGCCGGTGCCGAAGAACAGGTCGACGCGGTTACGGGCGTAGTAGCCGGTACGCGACGCGACTTGCTTGGAGATGACTTTCTCGGCGCTTTTAAGCACGTCCGGGAACGAGAACCAGCGCGGCTCACCAATGGCCCGGAACATCGGGTTGGTGTTGAACTGCATGATCTGGCGCACCGAGTGACGCAAGGCCTTGGACGGGATGGTACCCAGGTGGGTGCAGTTACCGCCGACCTGGCGACGGCTATCGACCATCGCCACCTTGCGCCCCGCTTTGGCGGCGTTCATTGCCGCACCTTCTCCAGCCGGGCCGGAACCCAGTACCACTACGTCGTAGTTGTAGACAGCCATGCGTACTCCTCAGAACAGGCCAGGCGTACGGTTGGACGCCTGGCTAAATCATGCCGCGGCCAGCGGGCATGAAGGAAATTTTTGGCTCAAGTGTGTGAGCCGGGGCACAGTCTATATAAGCCTCAACGCCGCGCACATTAACCCTTGGTCGCGTCGTAGGCCAGTCTTGCCTTTACTACAGGAACAGCAAACTGGCATTACACTGCTGACACGCACCTTCGCAGGCGGGGCCATTATGCGGCATGTGCTTTTCTGTTTAATGATGATTTTTTCGCTTGCGGTGCATGCCAATGAGGCGGATCGGCTCAAACAGGCTGGCTTCCCGGCGCAGTCTCATGAACTGGCGCTGAAAAACCAGGCGGTGCTGGTGTATCTCTGGGCGGATGTGTACGCAGCCGCGCTGTACGCTCCAGCGGATATCAGCGCCAAACAGGCCTGGGACCAGCGAAAGGCTGTGCGCCTGGCGCTGTATTACTTTCGCGACATCGACCGCAATGATGTGATCAAGGCCGCTACGGCCACCCTCGAGCGCCAGCAAAGCGCTGCAACCCTCGCCCGCCTGAAGCCCGAGCTGGACCAACTGCACGCCAGTTTCCGCAACATTCGTAGCGGTGATCGTTATGCCCTGGATTTTCACCCTGGGCGTGGGTTGAACCTGCAGATCAATGAGCAGGTGGTGTTCAGCAGCCGTGATGATGAATTGGCAAAGGCCTACCTCGGTATCTGGCTGGCACCGAAAGGCCTGTCGGACAGCCTGCGCAACTCCCTCCTGAATTAATCACCGCCCCGAAAAACACCCAATAACCCCTGTGGGAGCTGGCAAGCCAGCTCCCACATTTGATTTTCGTTGCCCTCGACAACTGCGCATTTAGTCAGCTTGCTACCAATATTTATTGCCGGTGGTGGCCAATACACATATGGTTACAAAACAGCAGCAAGGACGAGTAATGACCAGGGATCACTAATAAGACAGCCAAAATGAGTGCATGACATGTCCACCACAACGGGCAAAGGCAAGGCGATTTTTCGCGTTGTCAGCGGCAACTTCCTCGAAATGTTCGACTTCATGGTCTACGGCTTCTACGCCACGGCCATCGCCAAAACCTTCTTCCCCAGCGACAGCGCCTTCGCTTCGCTGATGCTATCGCTTGCGACCTTCGGCGCAGGCTTTCTGATGCGGCCACTGGGCGCAATCTTCCTGGGTGCCTACATCGATCGCCACGGCCGTAAAAAAGGCCTGGTCATTACCCTGGCCATGATGGCTGCAGGCACCATCCTCATCGCCTGTGTGCCCGGCTATGCCACCCTGGGCGTCGCGGCGCCGTTGCTGGTGCTGTTTGGCCGGTTGCTGCAAGGCTTCTCTGCCGGCGTCGAGCTGGGCGGTGTGTCGGTGTACCTGGCGGAAATCGCCACGCCAGGCCGCAAAGGCTTTTTTGTCAGTTGGCAGTCCGCCAGCCAGCAGGCTGCGGTGGTGTTTGCCGGTTTGCTCGGCGTGGGCCTCAACCACTGGCTCAGCCCTGAAGAGATGGGCGACTGGGGCTGGCGCGTGCCGTTCCTGATCGGCTGCCTGATCGTGCCGGTGATCTTCGTGATTCGCCGCTCGCTGGAAGAAACCCCAGAGTTCCAGGCACGTAAACACCGCCCTACCCTGCAGGAAATCGTGCGTTCGATCGGCCAGAATTTCGGCATCGTCATTGCCGGCATGGCGCTGGTAGTGATGACCACCGTGTCGTTCTACCTGATCACCGCCTACACGCCGACCTTCGGCAAGGCCGAACTGCACCTGTCTGACTTCGATGCATTGCTGGTGACGGTGTGCGTGGGCATTTCCAACTTTATCTGGCTGCCGGTGATGGGCGCGGTGTCCGACAAGATCGGGCGCAAACCCTTACTGCTGGCGGCGACAATTCTGGCGATTCTCACGGCGTATCCCGCGCTGTCGTGGCTGGTGGCGAATCCGAGCTTCAGCCATCTGTTGATCGTGCTGCTGTGGTTGTCGTTCCTGTATGGCTCGTACAACGGGGCGATGGTCGTGGCGCTGACCGAGATCATGCCGATTGAAGTGCGCACCACCGGGTTCTCGCTGGCTTATAGCCTGGCGACCGCGACCTTTGGTGGGTTTACGCCGGCGGCCTGTACTTATTTGATCCATGTGCTGGATAACAAGGCAGCGCCGGGGATTTGGCTGAGTGGCGCGGCGGTGTTGGGGTTGATTGCGACGTTGGTGCTGTTTAAAGGCAATCGGCATGAACTGCGGACGGCGCAGGCTTCGGTGGTTGGCGGCGCCTGATAGTCCGCTATCGCAGGCAAGCCAGCTCCCACATTTGACGGTGTTCACAATTCAAATGTGGGAGCTGGCTTGCCTGCGATGAGGCCCTGACATTCAATACAAAACCAACAGACACAAAAAAGCCCCGAACCAGTCGGGGCTTTTTCATTTACTGCTGATGCTTAGCGCGGGAATGCTGGCGGGTTAACCCCGGCCATGTCTTCCATCACACGAACCACCTGGCAGCTGTAACCGAACTCGTTGTCGTACCAAACGTACAGAACAACGCGGTTGTCCTGGGTAATGGTCGCTTCAGCGTCCACTACACCGGCGTGACGCGAGCCTACGAAGTCGGTGGACACCACTTCCTGCGAGTTAACGAAGTCGATCTGCTTATGCAGGTCGGAGTGCAGCGCCATGTAGCGCAGGTACTCGTTCATCTCTTCGCGGGTGGCGGCTTTCTCAAGGTTCAGGTTGAGAATGGCCATCGACACGTTCGGCGTCGGTACACGGATAGCGTTACCGGTCAGCTTGCCGGCCAGCTCAGGCAGGGCCTTGGCAGCAGCGGTGGCGGCACCGGTCTCGGTGATCACCATGTTCAGCGCGGCGCTACGGCCACGGCGATCGCCTTTGTGGAAGTTGTCGATCAGGTTCTGGTCGTTGGTGTACGAGTGAACCGTTTCAACGTGACCGTTAACGATGCCGAACTTGTCATTCACAGCCTTCAGCACCGGCACGATGGCGTTGGTGGTGCAGGAAGCAGCGGACACGATCTTGTCGTCAGCGGTGATTTCACCGTGGTTGATACCGTGCACGATGTTCTTGAGCTTGCCCTTGCCAGGCGCAGTCAGCACAACGCGGTCGATACCCGGGCAGGCCAGGTGTTGGCCCAGGCCTTCGGCATCACGCCATACGCCGGTGTTATCCACCAGCAGGGCGTCCTTGATGCCGTACTGGGTGTAGTCCACCTCGGCCGGGTTCTTCGCGTAGATCACCTGGATCAGGTTACCGTTGGCGGTGATGGTGTTGTTTTCTTCGTCGATGACGATGGTGCCGTTGAACGGGCCGTGTACCGAGTCGCGACGCAGCAGGCTGGCACGCTTGGTCAGGTCGTTCTCGGCGCCTTTGCGCACCACGATGGCACGCAGGCGCAGGCCGTCGCCGCCACCGGTTTTTTCGATCAGGATGCGCGCCAGCAGGCGGCCGATACGACCGAAGCCGTACAACACCACGTCGGTGCCTTTGCGGGCAGCGGCGTTTTGCTGGCCAACCACTTCGGCCATTTCTTCACGCACGAACTGCTCGGCGCTGCGGCCGGCACCTTCTTTGCGGAACTTGTAAGCCAACTTGCCCAGGTCTACCGAAGCCGCGCCGAGCTTGAGCTCGCTCATGGCTTTAAGCAGTGGGAATGTTTCGTGGACGGAGAGTTCGCTGTCGTCGGCGGAACGGTGACGCGCAAAGCGGTGCGCTTTGAGAATCGCGATGACAGACTGGTTGATCAGGCTGCGGCCATAGATCGAGCTCACCACATTGTTATTGCGGTACAGCTGACCGATAAGCGGAATCATCGCTTCAGCGAGTGCTTCACGGTCGATCCATTCACCAAGACACTGGTCGGGCTTCTGAGTCACGGGAACCTTCCACATGTAGGGGCAGAAAAAAGGGGCTACATTATGTCGTCCGACTGCCCGTTGAGCAATGCGCCGACCGCAACAAAAAGCCCTTGCAAAAAAAATACCACCCGGCTACAGGCCAGTAAATACGCGGGTTCCAGAAGGCCACCCATGCCGCGATAGTGCCAACTTGTCCGTAACCCTCCGAAACATCCGCGCAAAATGGCACTACATATTGAGTCAAAACCCTCGATTGTTTGTCTTAGCCACTACATTTCCTGCAAACCGTAATAGGCTCAGTCAGCAACTGACAGGCGGCACCTTGGGCCGCTACAATTACCGACTTTGTCGCAACGCTTGGAGCTCAACCTTCCGTGCCCGTTCTGCGTCTACCGCTTCTCCCTGCTGCGGCAGGTAAACAGCACTGGGGCAACCTGCCCGGTGCCGCCCTGAGCCTGGCCATTGCCGAGGCTGCCAGCGCAGCCAAGCGCTTTACCCTGCTGCTCACCGCCGACAGCCAAAGTGCCGAGCGGCTGGAGCAGGAGCTGAGCTTCTTCGCCCCCGATTTGCCGGTGCTGCATTTCCCCGACTGGGAAACCCTGCCCTACGACCTGTTCTCGCCGCACCAGGACATCATTTCCCAGCGTATCGCCAGCCTCTACCGCCTGCCGGAACTGGCCCACGGCGTGCTGGTGGTGCCGATCACCACGGCCCTGCACCGCCTGGCGCCGACCAAGTTCCTGCTCGGCAGCAGCCTGGTGCTGGATGTCGGCCAGAAGCTCGACGTGGAGCAGATGCGCACGCGCCTGGAAGCCAGCGGTTACCGTTGCGTCGACACCGTGTACGAACACGGCGAGTTCGCGGTGCGCGGTGCGTTGATCGACTTGTTCCCGATGGGCAGCAAACTGCCGTACCGCATCGACCTGTTCGATGACGAAATCGAGACGCTGCGCACCTTCGACCCGGACAACCAGCGCTCCATCGACAAAGTAGAGTCGATCAAGCTGCTGCCGGCGCGCGAGTTCCCGCTGCAAAAAGACGCGGTCACGCGCTTCAAGGCGCGCTTTCGCGAACGCTTCGACGTCGACTTCCGCCGCTGCCCGATCTTCCAGGATTTAAGCAGCGGGATTACCCCGGCCGGTATCGAGTACTACCTGCCGCTGTTCTTCGACGAAACCTCCACGCTGTTCGATTACCTGCCCGCAGACACCCAAGTGTTCTCGCTGCCCGGCATTGAGCAGGCCGCAGAAAACTTCTGGAACGATGTGCGCAACCGCTACGAAGAGCGCCGCGTCGATCCGTCACGGCCGTTATTGCCACCCGCCGAGTTGTTCCTGCCGGTAGAAGACTGCTTCGCCCGCCTGAAAAACTGGCCGCGCGTGGTTGCCAGCCAGCAGGACGTGGACGCCGGCAGCGGTCGTGAGCGTTTCCCGGCGAACACGTTGCCGGATTTGGCGATTCAGGCCAAAGCCACCCAGCCACTGGAAGCGCTGTCGAATTTCCTTGGTGATTTCCCAGGCCGCGTGCTGTTTACCGCAGAGTCCGCCGGCCGTCGCGAAGTGCTGCTGGAGCTGCTGGAACGCCTGAAGCTGCGGCCGAAAACCGTCGACAGCTGGCCGGACTTTGTGAAAAGCAAAGAGCGCCTGGCAATCACCATTGCGCCACTGGACGAAGGCTTGTTACTGGACGACCCGGCGCTGGCACTCATCGCCGAGAGCCCGCTGTTCGGCCAGCGCGTGATGCAGCGCCGTCGCCGTGAAAAACGCGCCGACGCCAACAACGACGCGGTGATCAAAAATCTTACCGAGCTGCGCGAAGGCGCGCCCGTGGTGCATATCGACCACGGCGTGGGCCGCTACCTGGGCCTGCAGACCCTGGAGATCGACAACCAGGCCGCCGAATTCCTCACCATGGAATACGCCGAAGGCGCCAAGCTTTACGTGCCGGTAGCCAGCCTGCACTTGATCGCACGCTATACCGGCAGCGATGACGCGCTGGCCCCACTGCACCGCCTGGGCTCCGAGACCTGGCAGAAAGCCAAGCGCAAGGCCGCCGAACAGGTGCGCGACGTGGCGGCCGAGCTGCTCGACATCTATGCCCGCCGTGCCGCACGCGAAGGTTATGCGTTCGCCGACCCGAAAGCCGACTACGCCACGTTCAGCGCCGGCTTCGCCTTCGAAGAAACCCCCGACCAGCAAACCACCATCGAAGCGGTGCGCGCCGACATGCTCGCACCCAAGCCGATGGACCGCCTGGTCTGCGGCGACGTGGGCTTCGGCAAAACCGAAGTGGCCATGCGCGCAGCCTTTATTGCCGTGCACGGCGGCCGCCAGGTAGCGATTCTGGTGCCGACCACCCTGCTCGCCCAACAACACTACAACAGCTTCCGCGACCGTTTTGCCGACTGGCCAGTGACGGTGGAAGTGATGAGCCGCTTCAAGTCCGCCAAGGAAGTGAACGCCGCCATCGCCGATTTGGCCGAGGGCAAGATTGATATCGTGATCGGCACGCACAAACTGCTGTCGGACGATGTGAAGATCAAGAACCTGGGCCTGGTGATCATCGACGAAGAGCACCGCTTTGGTGTGCGTCAAAAAGAACAGCTCAAGGCCCTGCGCAGCGAAGTCGACATTCTTACGCTCACCGCGACGCCGATCCCACGCACGCTGAACATGGCCGTGTCGGGCATGCGCGACCTGTCGATCATTGCCACGCCGCCGGCGCGGCGTTTGTCGGTGCGCACCTTTGTGATGGAGCAGAACAAAAGCACGGTCAAGGAAGCGCTGTTGCGTGAACTGCTGCGCGGCGGGCAGGTTTACTACCTGCACAACGACGTGAAGACCATCGAGAAATGCGCCGCCGACCTCGCCGAACTGGTGCCGGAAGCGCGCATCGCCATCGGCCACGGGCAGATGCGCGAGCGCGAACTCGAACAAGTCATGAGCGACTTCTACCACAAGCGCTTCAACGTGCTGATCGCCTCGACCATCATCGAGACCGGCATCGACGTGCCGAGTGCCAACACCATCATCATCGAACGCGCCGACAAATTCGGCCTGGCGCAGTTGCACCAGCTGCGCGGCCGTGTGGGCCGTAGTCACCACCAAGCCTATGCCTACCTGCTGACACCGCCGCGCCAACAGATCACCTCCGATGCCGAAAAGCGCCTGGAAGCGATCGCCAACACCCAGGACCTCGGTGCCGGTTTTGTACTGGCCACCAACGACCTGGAAATCCGTGGTGCTGGCGAACTGCTCGGCGACGGCCAGAGCGGGCAGATCCAGGCGGTGGGCTTCACGCTGTATATGGAGATGCTCGAGCGCGCGGTAAAAGCCATCCGCAAGGGCGAACAACCGAACCTCGACCAACCCTTGGGCGGCGGCCCGGAAATCAACCTGCGTTTGCCGGCGTTGATTCCCGAGGACTACCTGCCGGACGTGCATGCGCGGCTGATTCTGTACAAGCGCATCGCCTCGGCCACCGACGAAGAAGGCCTCAAGGACCTGCAGGTGGAGATGATCGACCGTTTCGGCCTGCTGCCCGAACCGACCAAGAACCTGGTGCGCCTGACGCTGCTGAAATTGCAGGCCGAACAGCTGGGTATCAAGAAGGTCGACGCCGGGCCACAGGGTGGGCGCATCGAGTTCGAGGCACAAACGCCGGTGGACCCATTGGTGCTGATCAAGCTGATTCAGGGCCAACCCAACCGCTACAAGTTCGAAGGGGCTACGCTGTTCAAATTCATGGTGCCGATGGAGCGTGCCGAAGAACGCTTTAATACCCTGGAGGCGCTGTTTGAGCGCCTCATCCCGAAATCTGCTTGAAGGACGCCCCCATGCGCCTGTTCCGCATTCTGAGCTTAGTGTTGGTGGTGGTCGCACCTTCGGCGTTTGCCGACAGCCCGTACCTGGTGGAAATGATCCTGGTGCGCCAGAACGCCGAGCCGGTGATCAATAGCCGCGCTGCGCCGGAAAACTGGGATGCCGGCGCGGCGCGGCTGCCGACCGACAAGCTCAGCCCTCCGCGGCTGGGCAACATCGTCGACAAGCTCAGTGCGGATAACAGTTACACGGTATTGCTGCACCGCGCCTGGGATCAGAACCTCGGTGAACAACCGGTGAAGCTGGCCATTACCGACGGCCAGGAGCAGTTCGGCCAGTTCCCCATCGAAGGCACGCTGAACCTGCAACTGGGGCGTTTTACCGATATCGACGCGGACTTCTGGATCAACCAGTTCGACGCCAACGGCAGCGTGATTGCCAGCGAACACTTGAGCCAGCAAGACGTGCGCACCAAGAACAACCAACTTAATTACCTGGATGGCGGCCACTTGGCGCTGCTGATCAAGATCACGTCGCTGACCGCCAAACCACCCAGTGCGCCACCGCCCGACATTCAGGACTGATCCAGCGCCATGCCCCTGACGTCGTCATTGACCAAACCCCTGGCCCCTTCGTGGGCCAATCGCTTTAAAGAGCAAAGCCTTGAGCGCGGGCGGCGCTACGCCCTGGAAAACCGCGTGCGCATCGTCGAGTCCGGCGACAGCACCATCATCGCCAGCTGCGAAGGCTCGGGCGGCAATGTTTACCGACAAACCATCTCACTGCGCGAATCGGCCAAGGGCACGCTGATCCTGGTGGACAGCCGCTGCACATGCCCGGTACACACCAACTGCAAACACATCGCGGCAGTGCTGCTCAAGGTCCAGGAAACCCTGGCCTACCCGGCCGCCGCGCAAGATGCCGAGCTGTTGGAAAAGCTCCAGGCCGTGCTGGATAACCGCGTGGTGCTACCACAAGTGGTCATTGAAGATGTACGGCCGGTGCCGCGCCTGTGGCTGGCCAGCGTGGAGTTCAGCGCGTTTGAACCGCGTAATGGCAAGATGCAGCGCTATATCCAGCACCGTGCGGCGCTGTCGTTCAATTACCTGGGCAACTATGTCAGCGGGCAGAAAAACGCCGACATCATCGTGCGCCAGGAAACCCAGAGCCTGCGCATCAAGCGCCATCCGGAGCTGGAGCAACCCTATCGCGAACAACTGCGCCTGCTCGGCTTCAAGATCGCCACGCGCCAGAGCAAGGCGTTGCCGGAGAGTGCCGGCGAGCTGTTCGAACTGGTCAATGACAGTGCGTGGCTGAACTTCACGCTCAACGCCTCACCGACCTTGCGCGCCGAGGGTTGGGAGCTGCAAATAGAAGAAGATTTCGGTTTCGACCTTAGTGCCGTCGATGACTGGTACGCCACGGTCGATGAAGGCCCGGAACGCGACTGGTTCGACCTGGAGCTGGGGATTATCGTCAATGGCGAGCGCCTGAGCCTGTTGCCGATTCTGCTCAATCTGATGCGTTCGCACACCGAAATCCTCAACCCGGAAAAACTCGCCCGGCGCCGTGACGACGAGCTGATCCTGGTGAATATTCCCGGCCTGCCCAACGGCCACGGCCCGCTGCAAGTGGCGTTGCCCTACGGCCGACTCAAGCCGGTGCTGGCCACCCTTGGCGAGTTTTACCTACAGGAAACCGGCACCACCAGCTTGCGCCTGGCCAAAGCCGACGCCATTCGCCTGAACCCGCTGGAAGACCTGCCACTGCAATGGGAAGGCGGCGAGAAGATCCGCAACTTCGCCCAACGCCTGCGCGACATCAAGGACTTCACCTGCGTGGCGCCCGAGGGTTTGAACGCGACCTTGCGCCCGTATCAGCTGGAAGGCTTGAGCTGGATGCAGTCGCTGCGCCAGCTCGATGTGGGCGGGATTCTCGCCGATGACATGGGCCTGGGCAAAACCTTGCAGACCCTGGCGCATATCCTCAGCGAAAAAGCCGCCGGGCGCCTCGACCGGCCGTGCATGGTGGTGATGCCCACCAGCCTGATTCCCAACTGGCTGGATGAGGCGGCGCACTTCACACCGCAACTGCGGGTGCAGGCGCTATACGGCGCTGGCCGTAAGAAACATTTCGCCAACCTGCAGGACTATGACCTGCTGCTGACCACCTACGCGCTGCTGCCCAAAGACATCGACACACTCGCCGCCCAGCCCTTGCATGTGCTGATCCTCGATGAGGCCCAGTACATCAAGAACCCCAACAGCAAGGCTGCCCAGGCCGCGCGCGAGCTCAATGCGCGCCAGCGCCTGTGCCTGAGCGGCACGCCGCTGGAAAACCACCTGGGTGAGCTGTGGTCGCTGTTTCACTTCCTGCTGCCGGGCTGGCTGGGTGACGTCAAAAGCTTCAACCGTGATTACCGTGTGCCCATCGAAAAGCGCGCCAGTGAGGTGCGATTGCAGCACCTCAACGGTCGGATAAAACCCTTCCTGCTGCGCCGCACCAAAGAGCAGGTGGCTACCGAGCTGCCGCCCAAGACCGAGATCATCCACTGGGTCGACCTCAACGAAGCCCAGCGCGACGTGTACGAAACCATGCGCCTGGCGATGGACAAGAAGGTGCGCGACGAAATCACCCGCAAGGGCGTGGCGCGCAGCCAGATCATCATTCTTGAAGCGCTGCTCAAGTTGCGCCAGGTGTGTTGCGACCTGCGCTTGGTCAACGACGCCACCCTGCCCGCCCGTGGCAGCAGCTCGGGCAAACTCGACAGCCTGCTGGAGATGCTCGAAGAGCTGTTTGCCGAAGGGCGCCGGATATTGTTGTTCTCGCAGTTCACCTCGATGCTGAGCCTGATCGAAGCCGAGCTGAAAAAACGTGGCGTGCCCTACGCGTTACTCACCGGCCAGACCCGCGACCGGCGCACGCCAGTGAAGGATTTCCAGAGCGGTAAGCTGCAGATTTTTCTGATCAGCCTGAAGGCGGGTGGCGTCGGTTTGAACCTGACCGAGGCCGACACCGTGATCCACTATGACCCGTGGTGGAACCCGGCGACGGAAAACCAGGCGACCGACCGTGCGTACCGCATCGGGCAGGAGAAGCCGGTGTTCGTCTACAAAATGATCGCGCGAGGCACGGTGGAGGAGAAGATCCAGCACCTGCAGAAGGAAAAGTCTGACCTGGCGGCAGGCGTGCTGGATGGTCGCACGACCGGGGATTGGCAGTTGGGTAATGAGGATATTGAGGCGTTGTTTGCGCCATTGCCCAACAAGCAAGAGAAGCGCTGACGGTTAGATCGCTATCGCAGGCAAGCCAGCTCCCACCTTTGATTTGTGAATACATTCAAGGGTGGGAGCTGGCTTGCCTGCGATGGCAGCAACACGGTTGTCAGTCGATCAACTGAGCATCTCGCAACGCGGTAAGTGCCACTAACCAACGCGGATCCTGCTTGTACTCCGTCGAAGCAATCGCCTGCCCACGCATCCGCGCAATCCGCGCCGATGGCGTAACCTTCATGCGCTGCGCCGCAGTCAGTGCCAGCTCCGCGGCAGCACGGTCATTGCACACCAACCCCATATCACAACCGGCCGTCAGCGCTGCTTCAATCCGACTGGCCGCATCGCCGACCACATGCGCACCGGCCATGGACAGGTCATCACTGAAAATCACCCCGTCAAATTGCAGCTCGCCACGCAAAATGTCCTGCAGCCAGCGGCGCGAGAAACCGGCGGGCTGGGTGTCCACTTGCGGATAAATCACGTGAGCCGGCATCACCGCCGCCAATTGCTTGCTCAGGCGTGCGAAAGGCACCAGGTCATTTGCGCGAATCTGCTCCAGGCTGCGTTCATCATTGGGAATCGCTACGTGGGAATCCGCCTCGGCCCAGCCGTGGCCCGGGAAGTGTTTGCCGGTGGCCGCCATGCCGGCACTGTTCATGCCGCGAATGAACGCGCCTGCGAGCACGGCAGCGCGCTCGGGGTCGCCCTCGAAGGAACGCGTGCCGACCACGGCGCTGCGCTGATAGTCGAGGTCCAGCACCGGGGCGAAGCTCAGATCGAGCCCGACCGCCAGCACTTCGGTGGCCATGACCCAGCCGCACTGCTCGGCCAGGTATTCAGCATTCGGCTTGTCCGCCAGCAGACGCATGGCCGGCAGGCGTACAAAGCCTTGGCGCAGGCGCTGCACACGACCGCCTTCCTGATCGACGGCCAGCAGCAGGTCGGGGCGCACCGCCCGAATCGCCGCGCTCAGCTCGCGCACTTGTCGCGGGTGCTCGATATTGCGCGCAAAAATGATCAACCCGCCCACTTCAGGCTGGCGCAACAACTGGCGATCCTCGGCCGTCAGCCAAGTACCGGCCACATCGACCATTAACGAACCTTGCAGGGCAGCAGTCATAAACCTTCCTTAAATAACGCACACAACCCGTTGCCCTCACCTGGCGCGATACGCACAGTGAGCACAACGGGTTGCGAGTAAATAGCTGAAATCGGCATGGCGGCTAGCTTAGCCGCCGCGCACACCTGGGGCAATCACGCCTTGGCGACGGCCGGCGTGGACTTGCTGCGCGGGCGCAGTTGCGCGGCGGCCATGGCCGGGTCGGTCACGCCGGTTTCGGCACGCATGCCGGCGGCAAGGAACGGCACCATCAGGCGCATCACTTGTTCGATGGAGGTGTTGACGCCGAAATCGGTCTCGGCAATTGCGCGCAAGGCTTTGATGCCGGACATGCTGAACGCGGCGGCGCCAAGCATGAAGTGCACACGCCAGAACAGTTCGATCGGCGGAATACGCGGGGCGGCTTCGTTGACCAGCAGCATGTATCGGCGGAACACCTTGCCGTACATATCTTCCAGGTAACGGCGCAAGTGGCCCTGGCTCTGACTGAAGGCCAGCCCTAACAGGCGCATGAAGATCGACAGGTCATTGCCGCTGCGCGGTTGCACCACCAGCGCTTGCTCAACCAGGATTTCCAACAGGTCTTCCAGGCTTGGCTTGTTTTCGGGCTTGGTCTGGCGACGCTCCAGCTCACGGTCGAGGCTGGCGCAGAACGGCCCCAGGAAGCGTGAGAACACCGCCTGGATCAAGGCTTTTTTCGAGCCGAAATGATAGTTCACGGCGGCGAGGTTAACCCCAGCCTTGCTGGTGATCAGCCGCAATGAAGTTTCAGCAAATCCTTTTTCCGCGAACAATTGCTCGGCAGCATCGAGAATGCGTTCAACGGTTTCCGACTGGGCCATGGCTACTCCGCCTGACAAACACTTGTTTGAAACATACGTTTCAGGGTGTGTCTTGTCAAGCCTGCGAGTCCGTTTTCCGGCCGGGCAGTCATCTATTTCATGCCTATTTAATCACATCCTTACCGCTCTGTAGGCAGCGCCGTCTATGCCTTGTAGGAAGGGTGAGAGATGACCGTCCAGCGGAGTGCCGGAAAAGGATGATTGCCAAGCGCAGTTCACTGTATATAATCCCAGTCACTGTATAAAAAGACAGAGCGATCAACATGCTAAAACTGACGCCACGCCAAGCTGAGATTCTGGCTTTTATCAAGCGCTGCCTCGACGACAACGGCTACCCGCCGACGCGAGCAGAAATTGCGCTGGAACTGGGGTTCAAGTCCCCCAACGCCGCCGAAGAACACCTCAAGGCCCTCGCCCGCAAAGGCGCGATCGAGATGACCCCGGGTGCTTCACGCGGTATCCGTATCCCTGGTTTTGAAGCCAAGGCCGACGAATCGACCCTGCCGATCATCGGCCGCGTCGCCGCCGGTGCGCCGATCCTGGCGCAGCAGCACGTCGAAGAGTCCTGCAACATCAACCCGACTTTCTTCCATCCACGTGCCGACTACCTGTTGCGCGTACATGGCATGAGCATGAAGGACGTGGGCATTTTCGACGGTGATCTGCTGGCCGTCCACACCACTCGCGAAGCCCGTAATGGCCAGATCGTCGTCGCCCGTATCGGCGATGAAGTCACCGTCAAACGCTTCAAGCGCGAAGGCAGCAAGGTCTGGCTTATGGCCGAGAACCCTGAGTTCGCCCCGATTGAAGTGAACCTGAAAGATCAGGACCTGGTGATCGAAGGCTTGAGCGTCGGCGTCATTCGCCGCTAAAGGAGGCACCATGCAGCTCGTGCACACCCCGCAACACACACAACTGTCGCTGTTCGAGGCCTTTATGGCCCAACCCCTTGCGCCCATCCTCAAGGAAACGGTCGAGGCCCCTTGGGGCTCCGAACCTGAGGCGTTCAGTGAGCTGTCGTTGCGCGGTGCTGCCGGGAGCTGCCTGAGCCTGCTGGCGCCGATCCTTCGCGAATTGAGCGAAGAGCAGGACGCACGCTGGCTGACGTTGATCGCCCCACCTGCCAGCCTGACCCAGGCCTGGCTGCGGGACGCCGGCCTCAACCGTGAGCGCATCCTGCTGCTGCAACCACGCGGCGCGCAAAGCGCTCAGCAACTGACGTGCGAAGCCTTGCGCCTGGGGCGTAGCCATACGGTAGTGAGCTGGTTGAACCCGCTGAATGCGGCCGCCAAGCAGCAACTGATCAGCGCCGCGCGCACGGGCGATGCGCAGAGTTTGAATATTCGATTGGGTTAATGGGATCTGCTGCAGGCGAGCCCTGTGGACGGGCTTGTTGTGGCGAGCGAGCTTGCTCCCGCCGGGCTGCGCGGCAGCCCCAAAACCAGGCACCGTGGAATACCTGATACACCGCATTAAATCTATTCAGGGCCGCTTCGCAGCCCAGCGGGAGCAAGCTCCCTCGCCACAGAAGCTCGGTCGCCAGAACGTTTCCCAGAACGTTTCACTGTTACTCAGTGAAGCACCCGCGGCCCATCGTCCTTCTCCGGCTCGCCTTCGGCCAGGCGACCAGCCATCTGCACACCCACGCTCAACATGGCTTTTGCCACTTCCACGTGCTGGCCTTGCAAGAACACTTTGGCGTCCTCGGAAAAATCCAAAATAACCAGAGAACCCTCGTCCTCAGCCCGGCGCAGCTCGATTCGGCCGTCAGGCAGTTCAACAATTTCCAGAAAGGACGTTGGCATAATAAGTCTGTTCTCCACGAAAGGCCGGGATTATATCAGTCATCTACCCAGCCTCGCAGAGGATCTGAACAGGTTTCTTGACGGCTTGATGAATGGTGCTTATTGAGGCCTGCGCCGCACTTTCTGTCCCACTGGGTTCAAATGTGGGAGCGGGCTTGCTCGCGAATGCGGAGTTTCAGTAAAGAATTCATTACAGACCCACCGCATTCGCGAGCAAGCCCGCTCCCACAGTTTTGATTCGCGTGTATCAGCAATAGCGCCTCAACACTCGTTCAAGCCTTCGCGAAACCGCAACGCCATCTTCTTCAGCTCCTGCCGCCAGCTTTCCAGCTCTTCGCGGCTCAAGGGCTTGGGCTCATCCTCTTGCAGCGCAACGGCCACGATCAGCGGTTGTGTCACATCGCCCTTGGGCACATGGGGAACACGCGGCGGCTGGAACATATCCGCATGCGCTTTGAGCAATCGAGCAACCCAGCTGTCGGGGCTCTGCGCCATTTCCACCAGTTCGGCCAATTCCGGAATCGCCATGCTGTCCAGCACTTCGCGGTTCATGATCATTTCTGCGCGTGGTGCGCCTGCCTGGGGCAGGCGGTAGAACCCGGCAATTTCATGGCACAGGCCCAGCAAAGCGCCATAGAGGTGGAACAACGCCGCCTCACGCCCGGCCTGGACCAGCGCGATGGCATTCATCTCCTTCCCTTCCTCGGCGCGGCCAAGGGCTTCCAGGGACAAACCCGCGAAGTAAATTTTCTGATTGGTACGGGTATAGAGTTCGTTGGCCATAACGGCAATCTCCACAACGAAATAAGCGTGATGCTGGCTGAACAGTGTCACGGATCAGCCAAGTTTCCTGCAAGCGTAAAAAAAGGCCGCCTTTTCAGGCGGCCTTTGTAGCTGGCAGATCAGCCGATCAAGCGCCCTGGCGCTTGTCCTCGACCTTCCACTTGCCGCCGTCGTAGAAAGCTTTCCAGCCGGTTGGCTTGCCGTCCACTTCGGTCTGCACGTACTGCTCCTTGGTTTTACGGCTGTAGCGGATCACGGACGGGCGACCGTCGGGATCCTTCTTCGGCGCTTCACACAGGAAGTGGTACTTCGGATCGATCTCGTCCTTGTGCGGCACGATCTCCATCACCAAGGGTGCACGGGTCTCGCGGTTTTTCGGGAACTGGCTGGCCGCCAGGAACAGACCCGAAGCGCCGTCACGCAGGATGTAGGTGTCGTTGACCTTCTCGCACTTGAGTTCGGGCATCTTCACCGGGTCCATCTTCGGCGGTGCCGCATCACCGCTCTTCAGCAGTTTGCGCGTGTTCTTGCAGGTCGGGTTGGTGCAGCCGAAGAACTTGCCGAAACGGCCGGTCTTGAGCTGCATCTCGCTGCCGCACTTGTCGCATTCCAGGCTCGGACCTTCGTAGCCTTTGATGCGGTAGGTGCCCTCTTCGATCTCGTAGCCGTTGCAGTCCGGGTTGTTACCGCAGATGTGCAGCTTGTGCTTCTCGTCGAGCAGGTAGGCGTCCATCGCCGTGCTGCAGATCGGGCAACGGTGCTTGCCACGCAGTACCAGCGACTCGGACTCACCCTCGTCGTCGGCGGCAATCTCATCGCCCGGCACCAGGTTAACGGTGGCCTTGCACCGCTCTTTCGGCGGCAGGCTGTAGCCCGAGCAACCGAGGAACACACCGGTGGACGCAGTACGAATCTGCATCGGACGGCCGCAGGTCAGGCACGGGATGTCAGTCATTACCGGCTGGTTGGCGCGCATGCCGCTATCAGGGCTTTCGGCTACTTCGAGTTTCTTTTTGAAGTCGCCGTAGAACTCATCCAGCACGTTTTTCCAGTCGCGCTCGCCCTGGGCCACGTCATCGAGGTTCTCTTCCATGCCGGCGGTAAAGCCGTAGTCCATGAGGTTGGAGAAGCTCTCGGACAGGCGCTCAGTCACGATGTCGCCCATCTTTTCCGAGTAGAAACGGCGGTTGTGCAGCGCTACGTAGCCACGGTCCTGGATGGTCGAGATGATTGCCGCATAGGTCGAAGGACGACCGATACCGCGTTTTTCCATCTCTTTTACCAGGCTGGCTTCGGAGTAACGCGCCGGCGGCTTGGTAAAGTGCTGGGACGGGTCGAGCTTGATCAGCTTCAACGTGTCGCCCTGGGCCATGTCCGGCAGTACGTCGTCATCGCCTGGCTTGGCGATTTGCGGCATCACGCGGGTATAACCGTCGAACTTGAGGATACGGCCCTTGGCACGCAGCTCGAAGTCGCCTGCGCCCACGCTGACGGTGGTGGACAGGTATTGCGCCGGCAGCATCTGGCAAGCCAGGAACTGGCGCCAGATCAGCTCGTAGAGGCGCTCAGCGTCACGCTCCATGCCCGTCAGCTTGCTTGGCTCGGTGTTGGCGTCGGAAGGACGAATCGCTTCGTGAGCCTCTTGTGCGCCTTCCTTGCTGCTATAGACGTTCGGCTTTTCCGGCAGGTACTTCTTGCCGAACTCGCTTTCAATATAAGTACGCGCCATCGCCACCGCGTCTTGCGACAGGTTGGTGGAGTCGGTACGCATATACGTGATGTAGCCCGCTTCGTACAAACGCTGGGCCATCATCATGGTCTTCTTCACGCCAAAGCCCAGGCGGTTGCTCGCGGCCTGTTGCAGCGTGGACGTGATGAACGGCGCCGACGGTTTGCTGCTGGTCGGCTTGTCTTCGCGCTTGACGATGCTGTAGCTGGAAGCCTTGAGCTTCTCCAGCGCGGCCATGGCCTGGGCTTCGTTCAGCGGCTTGAAGGCCTCGCCTTTCTCACGGGCCACTTCAAAGCGCACGTTGGCGCCCTTGGCAGTGCCCAGGTCAGCATGCACTTCCCAGTATTCTTCGGGGTTGAACGCACGGATCTCGCGCTCACGCTCCACCACCAGCTTGACCGCTACCGATTGCACACGGCCGGCGGACAGGCCACGGGCGATCTTCGCCCACAGCAGTGGCGAGACCATGTAACCCACCACGCGGTCGAGAAAACGACGCGCCTGCTGGGCGTTGACACGGTCGATATCCAGCTCACCCGGCTTGGAGAAGGCTTCCTGGATGGCTTTTTTGGTGATTTCGTTGAACACCACACGCTTGTAGCGGCTGTCATCACCGCCGATGGCTTCGCGCAGGTGCCAGGCAATGGCTTCCCCTTCGCGGTCCAAGTCCGTCGCGAGATAGATGGTGTCGGCATCTTTGGCGAGCCGGCGCAGCTCTTCGATGACCTTTTCCTTGCCCGGAAGGATCTCGTACTTGGCCTTCCAGCCATGATCCGGGTCCACACCCATGCGCGAGACCAGCTGCTTGCGCGCTTTCTCTTTAGGGCTGAGCACCGGACCTTCGCCCGCAGCCGCCTTGCCGCGCTTGGCGGCAGGCTCCTTGCTGGCGCTAGCCGAACCGCTGGTGGGCAGGTCTCGGATATGGCCGATACTCGACTTCACCACGTACTCGTTGCCCAAGTACTTGTTGATGGTCTTGGCCTTAGCCGGGGATTCCACAATGACCAGCGATTTGCCCATGGATCGGAAAATTCCTGAATTCGAGAAGTGAAAGGCAGTTGGCGCCTGTCGCGGCAACGCTATATATAGTGGCAACAAGGTGAGGTCAAGCGCAGCATTCTGCGCGGCCTGCCGTTATTGCCCTGAAAAAAGACTGGGTTCGACCTGCACCAAAGCAAAGCGCGGGACCTGCTCGCCGTCAACTTCGACGGTCTGAAGGAACATGCTCAATGGGCGCACCCAAAAGCCGTAATCGCCATACAGTGCTTGGTAAAACACCACTTCTTCTTCGGTCTCGGAGTGCCGTGCTACATTAAAAACACGGTACTGCGGGCCCTTATAATGTTGGTAGAGCCCTGGTTCGACTTTCATGCTCTGGCCCTCGTGCAAAATTTGTTGAAAAAAAATATTAAAAATTCCAAAAAACAAAAACCGGGGCACTGGGCCCCGGCTTCCGTCAGCGAAACGTTTAGATACGTTCGAAGACGGTGGAAATGCCTTGGCCGAGACCAATGCACATGGTTGCAACCCCAAGGTTGCCGCCATTTTGCTTCATCACGTTAAGCAAAGTGCCGGAGATGCGTGCACCGGAGCAACCGAATGGGTGGCCCAGGGCAATCGCGCCGCCGTGCAGGTTAACCTTCTCGTTCATCTTGTCGAGTACTTTCAAATCTTTCAGCACTGGCAGGGCCTGTGCGGCGAAAGCTTCGTTGAGCTCGAAGAAGTCGATATCGGAGATGGTCAGGCCCGCGCGCTTCAAGGCTTTTTGTGTGGCCGGTACTGGACCATAGCCCATGATTGCCGGGTCCACACCTGCCACTGCCATTGAACGGATCACGGCCATCGGCTGAATGCCCAGGTCCTGGGCACGCTGCGCCGACATCACGATCATGCACGAAGCACCGTCGGTGATTTGCGACGAAGTACCGGCTGTCACGGTGCCGCCCTTTGGATTGAAGGCAGGTTTCAAGGCCGCCAGGCTTTCCAGGGTGGTGTCCGGACGAATGGTTTCGTCGTAGTCGAACAGTTTGAGGAAACCGTTCTCGTCGTAACCGTTCATCGGGATGATTTCATCCTTGAACTTGCCTTCCACGGTCGCCTTGTGGGCCAACTGGTGGGAACGCACGCCGAACGCGTCCTGGGCTTCGCGGGTAATGCCGTGCATTTTGCCGAGCATTTCTGCGGTGAGGCCCATCATGCCCGAGGCTTTTGCCGCGTACAGCGACATGTGCGGGTTAGGGTCGACGCCGTGCATCATGCTGACGTGGCCCATGTGCTCAACACCACCGACCACGAACACATCACCGTTACCGGTCATGATCGCTTGCGCCGCCGTGTGCAGGGCGCTCATCGACGAGCCACACAGGCGGCTGACAGTCTGGCCAGCAGCCGTGTGCGGGATCTGGGTCATCAACGACGCCATGCGCGCGATGTTCCAGCCCTGCTCCAGGGTCTGGTTGACGCAACCCCAGATCACGTCTTCGACTTCGTTAGGGTCGACCTTGACGTTGCGTTCCAGCAATTTGCTGATCAGGTGCGCCGACATGTCTTCAGCGCGGGTATTGCGGTGCATGCCGCCCTTGGAGCGGCCCATTGGCGTGCGACCGAAGTCAACAATCACCACGTCTCTTGGATTCAAGCTCATAAATATTCTCGCTCTAGTCGTCTGGGCGCTTAACCGAAGAAGCTCTGACCATTTTTGGCCATTTCACGCAGCTTCGCGGTCGGGTGGTACAGCGGGCCCAAATCAGCGTATTTGTCAGCCAGGGCAACGAACTCAGCCACACCGATCGAGTCGATGTAACGCAGCGCACCGCCACGGAATGGAGGGAAACCAATACCGTACACCAGGCCCATATCGGCTTCGGCGGCGGTTTCAACGATGCCGTCTTCCAGGCAACGCACGGTTTCCAGGCACAGGGCGATCATCATCCAGTTGATGATGTCCTCGTCGGACACCTCACGCTGCTCGTAGATGACCGGAGCCAGCACTTCGTGAACCGACGGGTCGGCCACTTTCTTCTGCTTGCCCTTCTTGTCAGCCTCGTAGGCGTAGAAGCCCTTGCCGTTCTTCTGGCCCAGGCGCTTGGCCTCGTAAAGCGCGTCGATCGCCGAGCGGCGGTCGTCTTTCATGCGGTCCGGGAAGCCTTCAGCCATCACGTCACGACCGTGGTGGCCAGTGTCGATACCGACCACGTCCATCAGGTACGCCGGGCCCATTGGCCAGCCGAATTTTTCCATGACTTTGTCGATGCGCACAAAGTCGACACCGGCGCTGACCAGCTTGGCGAAACCGCCGAAGTACGGGAACAGCACGCGGTTAACCAGGAAGCCCGGGCAGTCATTGACCACGATCGGGTTCTTGCCCATTTTCTTGGCGTAGGCAACGGTGGTGGCAACGGCCAGCTCGCTGGACTTCTCGCCACGGATCACTTCCACCAGCGGCATCATGTGTACCGGGTTGAAGAAGTGCATGCCGACGAAGTTTTCCGGACGCTTGAGGGCCTTGGCCAGCAGCGAGATGGAAATGGTCGAGGTGTTCGAGGCCAGGATGGTGTCGTCTTTAACCTGGGCTTCCACTTCAGCCAGTACGGCTTGCTTGACCTTCGGGTTTTCGACTACGGCTTCAACCACCAGGTCGACGTGGCCGAAATCGCCGTAGGACAGCGTAGGGCGAATGCCGTTAAGCACTTCAGCCATTTTCGCTGCGGTCATGCGACCTTTATCAACGCGGCCCACCAGCAGCTTGGCGGCTTCTGCCAGGCCTTGCTCGATGCCGTGCTCGTTGATGTCTTTCATCAGGATCGGCGTGCCTTTGGACGCCGACTGATAGGCGATACCGCCGCCCATGATACCGGCGCCGAGTACGGCAGCCTGTTTCACGTCGCGGGCAATCTCGTCGTAGGCCTTGGCCTTTTTCTTCAATTCCTGATCGTTCAGGAACAGGCCGATCAAGCTTTGTGCTGCCGAGGTTTTCGCCAGTTTGACGAAGCCGGCGGCTTCCACTTCCAGGGCTTTGTCGCGACCGAAGTTCGCGGCCTTCTGGATGGTCTTGATCGCTTCAACCGGCGCTGGGTAGTTCGGGCCGGCCTGGCCTGCCACGAAACCTTTGGCGGTTTCGAACGACATCATTTGTTCGATGGCGTTGAGCTTGAGTTTTTCCAGCTTCGGCTGACGCTTGGCCTTGTAGTCAAATTCGCCGCTGATGGCGCCTTTGACCAGGTTCAGAGCGGCTTCAGCCAGTTTGTCCGGGGCCACCACAGCGTCGACGGCGCCGACTTTAAGGGCGTCTTCGGCACGGTTTTCTTTACCGGCGGCGATCCACTCGATCGCGTTGTCTGCACCGATCAGGCGCGGCAGACGCACAGTGCCACCAAAGCCTGGGTAGATGCCCAGTTTGACTTCAGGCAGGCCGATTTTGGCAGTGGCCGACATGACGCGGAAGTCCGCGGCCAGGCACATTTCCAGGCCGCCGCCCAACGCGATGCCATTGATGGCAGCCACGGTTGGCACGTTGAGGTCTTCGAAATCGCTGAAAATCTTGTTGGCTTCGAGGTTGCCGGCCACAAGCTCTGCATCGGGCAGCTTGAAGTTGTCGACAAATTCGGTGATGTCAGCGCCGACGATGAACACGTCCTTGCCGCTGGAGACGATCACGCCTTTGACCGAAGCATCTGCTTTGATGGTGTCTACGGCCTGACGCAGTTCGTTCAGGGTTAGACGGTTGAACTTGTTGACGGACTCACCCTTGAGGTCGAATTTCAGTTCGACGATGCCACTTTCAAGAGCCTTAACCGTGATGGCTTTACCTTCGTAAATCATCAACTGATCTCCACGATATGGAAGCTGAACAGTACACATTGGACGCTGGCCTATTGGTTGGACATTGAGAGTCGCCTCAATGCTCATGCCAATCCGCCAGGCACACCCGCCAATGCGCTAGTCGGGGTTCTGTATGAGTCGTCTGACAGACAAACGCTCAATTCATACGCCCGTTTGATTTGGGTACGTCACCTTCATCCAATTCAGGGCAATTGTCAATCGCTCGAAAGGCCAGGAAAAACGCGACTTTCCAGTCAGTTCAGAACCCCACGCCCGCGCTTACACCCTGTCAATATTCAAATATTCACAGAATCAATAATAAAAAAGATGTGGGAAAAGGCTGTACAGAATCGGATATGCCGCTAGGCTAGCCACAACCGTAAAGCGCCTGGATGAACACCCGGCGCGAAGAACACAGAATTACCGGCCTGCCTGGCCAACTCCAGCCCGATGATGATGTCGGGCTTTTTAATGCCTGGCTTTTAACGCTATGGCGTCATGCCAAGGCCCTGAGCAGCGTATCGATGTCCTTCAGCACGCTTGCCTCGCCCTTCTCGCCCCAATACAAGGCAATCATTTGCTTGTCGGCCTCGACCTTGTAGACGTTGGCCGGCAACGTCGCAAAATGCGGCAACAACTTTTCATCCACACACACTTCACGCCACTGATTGACCCACACGCCCGGCGACATTTGCCAATAACTCCATAGCGCCGGCGTGCTGCCCCGCCGTGGCCTGCAGTACTGCGCGCACGGGCTCGGCGGCTCTTGCGCAAGCCAGTGCGGCCACTCCTGTGGCGCCAATTGCATGGCCAAACCGATGCGGCGTGCCTCCATGCGCAGGGCCATGCGCCCGCTCTGATGACGCGACGGGCGCAGCCAGGCCAGGGGGCTAAGAACCACCAGAAGGATTGACACCACTATCCAGACCGTCATATGTGTACTCCCGAATTTCCAGATGCGCGGATTTGAGCTGACGCAACCCCATCCGCTTGAAACCAGCCATACTGAACTTATTGCAGTCCCCTGGAGGAACGCGCCATGCCCAACGAACATTCCTACAAACATATCCTGGTCGCTGTCGATCTGACCGAAGAGTGCGACCCGGTTATCAAGCGCGCGCAGGCTTCAGCAATCGCCAACGGCGCCAAGCTGTCACTCGTGCATATCGTCGAGCCTATGGCCATGGCCTTTGGTGGCGACGTGCCCATGGACCTTTCCCAGTTGCAGCAACAGCAATTTGATCAGGCCAAAGAGCGCCTGGATCGCCTGATCCTCAAGTACCCGGAAGTGACCAAGGAAAACTCCCACCTCACCTACGGCCAGCCGCGCCAGGAAATCCACCACCTGGCCAAAGAGCAGAACTGCGACCTGATCGTGGTCGGCAGCCATGGTCGTCATGGCCTGGCGTTGCTGCTGGGCTCTACCGCCAATGACGTGCTGCACGGCGCGCCGTGTGATGTGCTGGCGGTGAAGCTGGTAAAAGACAAATAAGGCCCGACGAAGGTCCAATGTGGGAGCGGGCTTTTGTGGGAGCTGGCTTGCCTGCGATGCAGACACCTCGGTGATTCAGGCAGACCGAGGTGAGGCTATCGCAGGCAAGCCAGCTCCCACACAGACCAGCTCCCACATTTGAATCGCATTTCATATGAAAAAGCCCGGCGATCATACAGATGAGCGCCGGGCTTTTTATTGCCAACGAATCAATCAGGCATCCAGCTCAGCCCAACGCTCCATCAGCACTTCCAACTCCTGGTTCAACGTTTCCAGGGAAGCAATCACCTTGGCGGTTTCCGCCGCCGGGCGCAGGTAGAAACCTGCGTCAGCCATGTCTGCTTCTACCGCAGCGATCTGCTGTTCCTTGGCGTCGATATCACCCGGCAAGGCTTCCAGCTCGCGCTGCAGCTTGTAGCTGAGTTTCTTCTTGGCCGCCGGTGCAGCGTCCGCAACCGGTGCAGCAGCAGCGGCCACAGGCGCCACGACGGCCGAGGTCAGGTCGGCCTTGCCGGACTTGCTCTCGGTCACGCCCAACAGGCGCGGCGAGCCGCCCTGGCGGATCCAGTCCTGGTAACCACCGACGTATTCACGCACCTTGCCTTCACCTTCGAAGACCAGGGTGCTGGTCACCACGTTGTCGAGGAATGCCCGGTCGTGGCTGACCATCAACACGGTGCCGTTGAAGGTCAGCAGCACCTCTTCCAGCAGCTCGAGGGTTTCCACGTCGAGGTCGTTGGTCGGCTCGTCAAGTACCAGCAGGTTGGACGGCTTGCTGAACAGCTTGGCCAGCAGCAAGCGCGCGCGCTCACCACCGGACAAGGCTTTGACCGGCGTACGCGCACGCTGCGGGCTGAACAGGAAGTCGCCCAGGTAACTCAACACGTGGCGGCTCTGGCCGTCGATGTCGATAAAGTCGCGGCCTTCGGCAACGTTGTCGATCACGGTCTTTTCCAGGTCCAACTGATGGCGCAACTGGTCGAAGTAAGCCACGTCGATGCGCGTGCCTTCTTCCACGGTGCCGCTGGTCGGTTGCAGGCCATTGAGCATCAACTTGAGCAAGGTGGTCTTGCCGGTGCCGTTGGCGCCCAGCAGGCCGATACGGTCGCCGCGCTGCAGGACCATCGAGAAGTCCTTGATCAGGAACGGGCCATCCGGGTGGTGGAAGCTGACGTTCTCCAGCACCATCACCTGCTTGCCCGACTTGTCGGCGGTGTCCAGCTGGATATTGGCCTTGCCGGTGCGCTCGCGGCGCTCACTGCGCTCAACACGCAGGGCTTTGAGGGCACGTACACGGCCTTCGTTACGGGTACGACGGGCCTTGATGCCCTGGCGGATCCAGACTTCTTCCTGGGCCAGCTTCTTGTCGAACAGCGCGTTGGCGGTTTCTTCAGCGGCCAGCGAGGCTTCTTTGTGTACCAGGAAGCTGGCGTAGTCGCCGTTCCAGTCGATCAGGCCGCCACGGTCCAGTTCGAGGATGCGCGTGGCCAGGTTTTGCAGGAAAGAACGGTCGTGCGTGATAAACAGCACGGCGCCCTGGAAATCCTTGAGGGCTTCTTCGAGCCAGGCGATGGCGCCGATGTCCAGGTGGTTGGTTGGTTCGTCGAGCAGCAGCAGGTCCGGCTCGGACACCAGCGCCTGGGCCAGCAGCACGCGACGACGCCAGCCGCCGGACAACTCGGCGAGGGTCTTGTCGGCCGGCAGTTGCAGGCGGCTCAGGGTACTGTCGACCAGTTGCTGCAAGCGCCAGCCGTCACGGGCTTCGAGGTCTTGCTGAACATGCATGAGCTTGTCCAGGTCGGCTTCGGTGACGCAGTTCTGCGCCAGGTGATGGTATTGCGCGAGCAACTCGCCCACACCGTCGAGGCCTTCGGCAACCACGTCGAACACTGTCCGTCCGTCGGCCACCGGCAATTCCTGGGGCAATTCGCCGATCTTGAGGCCCGGCGCCCGCCACACAGAGCCGTCATCGGGCTTCTGGTCGCCTTTTACCAGCTTCATCATGCTGGACTTGCCGGTGCCGTTGCGGCCGATGATGCACACCCGCTCACCACGGGCGATCTGCCAGGACACCTTGTCCAACAACGGCATAGCGCCGAAAGCAAGGGACACATCGCTGAATTTGAGCAGGGTCATACGCTTCTCCAAAAACTGGGCGCGCATTCTACCTGACTTGAGGCTGGGATGCGGCCGGCATTTTTGCCACAGACACGTTCTGTAGGACATTTACAGTCAACTGCTGCCAGCCGGCCGGCAAAGCTTTCGCCAGCCGCTGGCAAAAGGCTAAGCTAGGGGCAATCAGTGTCGGCGGTGCCGGTGCTAGTCGTGATTTCTCTGCACGGACGTCTCATGCGCAGTCGCCTTTTCAACTTTTTATCTTGCCTGCTTCTTTCCGCCACCGCCGTTCAATCCGCCCAGGCCGTGGACCTCACCACCCAACGTCAATATTACGATGAAGCCAAACGCGCCCTCGCCAAAGGCGACAGCGGCCCGTACATGCAATACAGCCAGGCCCTGGCCGACTACCCGCTCACGCCGTACCTGGCGTACGACGAGCTGACCGCGCGCCTCAAAACCGCGAGCAACGAGGAAATCGAGCAGTTCCTCGCCAAAAACGGCGACCTGCCCCAGGCCAACTGGATGAAACTGCGCTGGTTGCGCTGGCTGGCCGACCGTGGCGACTGGCAAACCTTCGAAAAGTACTACGACGCCAAGCTCAATTTCGTCGAACTGGACTGCCTGCATGGCCAGTATCAACTGACTCACAACCTCAAAGCCGAAGGCTACAAGACCAGCGAAAAACTCTGGATGACCGGCAAATCCCAGCCGGCCGCCTGTGACGCAACCTTTGGCCAGTGGGCCGCCGATGGCCAACTCACCGAACAGAAAATCTGGGACCGCGCCAAGCTCGCCGCCGAAGCCCGCAACTACGCACTGGCCAACAGCCTGGTGAAAACCCTGCCAACCCTCGGCGCCCAAGGCCGCCTGATGGTCGACGTGGCGCAAAAGCCCGACATGCTCAGCGACCCTTCGCGCTTCCTGCCGGCCAACGAGGCCATGTCCGATGCCGTTGGCCTCGGTCTGCGCCGCCTGGCACGCCAGGACCCGGACAAGGCCATGGCCCTGCTCGACGGTTATGCCAGCAGCATGCACTTCTCCCGTGACGAAAAAGTGTCGATCGCCCGCGAAATCGGCCTGACCCTGGCCCGTCGCTACGACCCACGCGCCCTGGACGTGATGACCAAGTACGACCCCGAACTGCGTGACAACACCGTCTCTGAATGGCGCCTGCGCCTGCTGTTGCGCCTGGCTCGCTGGGAAGATGCCTACCAGTTGACCCGCAAACTCCCACAAGACCTGGCCACCACCAACCGCTGGCGTTACTGGCAAGCGCGCAGCCTGGAGCTGGCCGAGCCAAAAAACCCGCAGCCGCTGGTGCTGTACAAAAACCTCGCGCAGGAGCGTGATTTCTACGGCTTCCTCGCCGCTGATCGCTCCAAAGCGCCGTACCAGTTGAAAAACAAACCACTGGTGATGAGCCAGGCATTGATCAACAAAGTGCGCAACACCCCCGGTGTGCGCCGCGCGATGGAGTTCTACGCACGCGGTCAGATTGTCGATGGCCGCCGCGAGTGGTACCACGTCAGCCGCCACTTCAACCGCGATGAAATGGTCGCCCAGGCCAAGCTGGCCTATGACATGAAGTGGTACTTCCCGGCGATCCGCACCATCAGCCAGGCGCAATACTGGGATGACCTGGATATCCGTTTCCCGATGGCCCACCGTGACACGCTGGTGCGCGAAGCCAAGGTGCGTGGCCTGCATTCAAGCTGGGTGTTCGCCATCACCCGCCAGGAAAGTGCCTTCATGGACGACGCCCGCTCCGGCGTCGGCGCCAGTGGCCTGATGCAACTGATGCCCGGCACCGCCAAAGAGACCGCACGCAAATTCAGCATCCCACTGGCCTCCCCGGCCCAGGTGCTGGACCCGGACAAAAACATCCAGCTCGGCGCCGCCTACCTGAGCCAGGTACACAGCCAGTTCAACGGCAACCGCGTGCTCGCCTCCGCCGCCTACAACGCCGGCCCCGGCCGTGTGCGCCAATGGCTGCGCGGTGCCGATCACCTGAGCTTCGACGTATGGGTGGAAAGCATCCCATTCGACGAAACCCGCCAGTATGTGCAGAACGTGCTGTCTTATTCGGTGATCTACGGGCAAAAGCTCAATTCACCGCAGCCGCTGGTGGATTGGCATGAGCGGTATTTTGATGATCAGTAAGACTTGAAGCAGAAATGAAAATGCCCGCATTGAAAAATGCGGGCATTTTTTATGAAGCGTTTGGGAGTTCGCTTTGTGCAGCCTCAGCCAAGGCCAGGCTCAAGGCCTGCAGCATAAACTCCACAAAGGGTGTCGCCTCTGCCTGCTGATCAGCTGCTGACAGCGCGGCGTAATAGGCATCTTGCTGCTCGCGGATTACCGCCTCCACCGGCAGATAAGCCAGTACCGGGCGCCATTGGCTAAGGATCAATGTCTGCCACAGCCGCCCCATTCGCCCATTACCGTCGGCAAATGGATGAATAAATTCAAACTCGTAATGGAACACGCAACTCGCGATGAGCGGGTGCCAGTCCGAAGCCGACAGCCATTGCAGCAGGTCGTCCACCAGATGCGTCACCCGGCTGGCAGGTGGGGCCATATGGACTAACTGTTCGCCTCGATAGATACCGACACCCGCCTGACGAAACCGCCCGGCATCATCGATCAAACCAAACATCAGCAGTTCGTGCGCTTTGAGCAAGTCGGCACGATCACTCCCAGCCCACTGCGGCATCGCTTCGTAGGCCGCAAATGCATTACGCACTTCCTGGATCTCTCGGGGCAAGCCCAGCACTCGCTTGCCCTCTAACACGGCGGTCACCTGCTCGACACTGAGCGTATTGTTCTCGATAGCCAACGAAGCCTGGATTGTGCGGATTCGATTGCCACGTCTTAGCTGAGGTGTCTGACGATTGTCGTCACCGACTGAAAGTTGACCGATCTGCTCACTGATATCGGCTACCAGTGCCAGCATCTTTGTAGTCAGCGTCAACGGCGGTTGATAACGGCTCATGTCCTCATCCAGATCAATAACGAAAGTCCACATGATGCCTTACGAACGGGCGCACCGCAGCTTCATTCCACGTCCAGCCCATCACTGAACTGCAACGCCGCCAACCGCGCATACAGCGGGTTACTGGCAATCAACTGTTGATGCGTACCCACTGCTACCAGCTTGCCCTGGTCCATCACTGCAATGCGGTCGGCGTTCTTCACCGTGGCCAGCCGATGCGCAATTACCAGCGTGGTGCGGCCCTGCATCAGTTGCGGCAAGGCTTGCTGGATCAAGTGCTCACTCTGCGCATCGAGGGCGCTGGTGGCTTCGTCCAGCAGCAGGATCGGCGCGTCCACCAGTAACGCGCGGGCGATGGCCAGGCGCTGGCGTTGGCCACCGGAGAGGCCCATGCCGCCGTCGCCCAGGTGGGTCTGGTAGCCGTCGGGCATTTGCAGGATGAAGTCGTGGGCGTGGGCGATGCGTGCCGCGGCTTCGACCTGTTCGCGGGTGGCGGACGGGTTGCCGTAACGGATATTTTCTTCGACGCTGCCGAAAAACAGCGCCGGGCTTTGGGACACCAGCGCGAAATGACGACGCAGGTCCATGGGGTCGAGCTCGGTCAGCGGGTGGCCTTCAAGCAAGATGCGGCCTTGCTGCGGGTCGTAGAAGCGCAGCAGTAAATCAAAGATCGTCGATTTGCCGGCGCCGGACGGGCCGACCAACGCCAGGGTTTCGCCCGGGTTGATGGTCAGGCTCAAACCGTCGATGGCGTAGCTGTCCGGTCGCGACGGGTAGGAAAAGCGCAGGTCTTGCAGTTCCATACGGCCGCTGACCCGTTCCGGCAACTGCACAGTGCCTTCGGCGGGCGCCTGGATGTCATTGCTCGACTGCAACAATTCGCCAATCCGCTCAGCCGCCCCGGCAGCGCGCTGCAGCTCGCCGAGCACTTCGCTGAGGGTGCCGACGGCGCTGCCGACGATCAGGCTGTAAAACACGAACGCGGCCAGCTCGCCGCCGGAGATGCGCCCATTGATCACATCCATACCGCCCACCCACAGCATCACGCCCACGGCGCCGAGCACCAGCATGATCACCAGGGTAATCAGCCAGGCACGCTGGGCGATGCGTTTACGCGCCGTGGCGAATGCCTCTTCGACGGTGACGGCAAAGCGCTGTTCGTCCTGCACCTGGTGGTTGTAGGCCTGCACGGTCTTGATCTGGCCAAGTGTCTCCGACACATAACTGCCCACATCGGCAATACGGTCCTGGCTCAGCCGCGACAGGCTGCGCACGCGGCGACCGAAGATCAGGATTGGCGCCAGCACCAACGGCAGCGCGATCACCACGATGCTGGTGAGCTTGGGGTTGGTGACAAACAACAGCACGATGCCGCCGATCACCATCAAGGCATTGCGCAGGAACAGCGACAGCGACGAGCCGATCACCGATTGCAGCAAGGTGGTGTCGGTGGTCAGCCGTGACTGAATTTCCGAGCTGCGGTTGTTCTCGTAAAAACCGGGATGCAGGTAAATCAGATGGTTGAACACTTGGCGACGGATGTCGGCTACCACCCTCTCACCAATCCACGACACCAGGTAAAACCGCGAAAACGTGCCCACGGCCAGGCCCAGTACCAAAATCATGAACAAGCCGATCGACTGGTTGAGCAGGTGCGGCGACTGGGTCATGAAGCCCTGGTCCACCAGCAGGCGAATGCCCTGCCCCATGGACAAGGTGATGCCGGCCGTGACAATCAGCGCCAACAAGGCGCCCAGCGCCTGCCAACGGTAGGGCGCAACAAAGCGGCTGGCCAGGCGAATTGCACGGCGTTGACGGACTGAGAACATGGAGGGCATACCGATAAGGAACCTGTACACCAACATTGGGGGAACTTAGGTAAATAACAATGCGTCAGGTTAATTATGCCCGCCGATGTTGATCCCTAGAGGCTATCGGTCTAACGCCCGGGTGGAAATTTGTATCGGTTTCTGCTGGACTGGGCGTTCGAATCGGTGATCGTGTAAGGAGTTGTAATAGATCGGTCACGCGGTCGGCTTAGAGTAAGAAGCCAAGTAGGTACACAACCTGATGAGGAGACAGGCCATGACCTTGCAAAATAGCAGTGATGCCAAAATTGAAGTAATTCGCCAGCCGCAGCAGTTGCCTTGCTCGTATATCGATGCCAAGGGCCGCGAAGTGCAGATTACCGAAGAGATGATCCAGCAAGCCTGCAGCGAGCTGGAACAGCGACTGGTCAAACCTGCCCAGCAAGGCTGAAGCGCCAACGCTCTTTCAGACCCGGCCGTTATGGCCGGGTTTTTTATGCGGTGACTAAACTGTCACTGCGCCCAATGCAGTGACGATATTCGACAACACTGCCGATTC